>NZ_LBCR01000034.1:0-505696 GCF_001005635.1 Microbacterium sp. Ag1 | reverse complement strand
CCCCTTCTGCATGTCGTGCCCGCGACAGGATTCGAACCTGCGACCTGCCCTTTAGGAGAGGGCTGCTCTATCCCCTGAGCTACGAGGGCGTGCATCCAGTCTAAGCGACCGGATGCACGCCGCTGCGTCTCCGTCGTCCCCGCTGTGGGTCAGTCTTCTCCGCGACGCCACAGCTTCGACGGCCACCAGATCGCCTTGCCGATGTCGTAGGTCAGTGCAGGGACCAGCAGGGAGCGCACCACGAACGTGTCGAGGAGCACGCCGAAGGCGACGATGAAGGCGAGCTGCACCAGGAACAGGATCGGGATCACCGACAGCGCGGCGAAGGTGGCCGCGAGCACGAGGCCGGCCGAAGTGATCACCCCACCCGTGATCGAGAGCCCTCGCAGGATGCCCTCCCGCGTTCCGTGCGCCTTCGACTCCTCACGGACTCTGGTCATCAGGAAGATGTTGTAGTCGATGCCGAGCGCCACCAGGAAGACGAATCCGAACAGCGGGACGGCAGGGTCGGCGCCCGGGAACTGGAAGATCCCGTTGAAGACGAGCGCCGAGACTCCCATCGCCGTGCCGAAGGACAGCACCGTGGTGAGGATCAGCAGCACCGGCGCGAGGATCGAGCGCAGCAGCAGCATCAGGATCAGCATGATCACGACGAGGATGACGGGAATGATGAGGTTCCTGTCGTGGATCGATGCGTCGTTGGTGTCGATCGAGGTCGCCGTGACACCGCCGACCAGCGCATCCATGGCATCGAGGTCTTCGCGAAGCTCTCGCACGGTTGAGGCCGCCGCCTCGGAATCCGCCGCATCGGTCAGGGTGCCCTGAAGCAGGACATCGCCCTTCACGGTGGTCGGTTCCGGGGCGGGCGTGCCGGGAGGGCCGACGGCCGTGATGCCGTCTTCCGTCACGGGTGCCGAACCACTCGGGGAATCGGCCGCGGTGACCGTGACGCCATCGACGCCGTCGTTGGCGAGGAGCACATCGGCCGCGTCCTGCAGCTGACCCTCCTTCACGACGACGTACACGGGGCTTCCGGATCCGCCGGGGAAGTGCTCACCCAGGGCCACCTGGCCGTCGCGCGCTTCGGACGCGCCGAGCACCAGATCCGACTGCGGTACGCCGTCGGCGTCGAGCTGCGTGATTCCCGCCGCCCCCGCGAGCAGCACGATCGTCGTCACGATCCAGATGACCCGAGGGCGGCGCTTGATGAGGCCGGCGAGCCGCGCCCACAGGCCCGTGGTGCGCATGCCGTGCTCAGCGGCCACGACCTCGGGCTCGAAGCGTGGGCGCCGCGGCCAGAACACGGCGCGACCGAAGAGCAGCAGCAGCGACGGGAGCAGCGTCAGCGCCGAGAGCATCGCGAACACGATGCCGATCGCCGCGACCGGTCCCAGAGTGCTGTTGGATTTGAGGTCGCTGAGCAGCAGGCACAGCAGGCCGGCGATCACGGTGCCGCCTGAGGCGACGATCGGCTCCACCGAGCCCTTCCACGCCGCCATCACCGCGGCGCCCTTGTCCTGAGCGACGCGCAGTTCCTCCCGGAAGCGAGCGACGAACAGCAGGGCGTAGTCGGTGGCGGCGCCGATCACGAGGATGAACAGGATCCCCTGGGTCTGGCCGCTGAGGAGCAGCACCTCGAACTTCGCAAGCCACCAGACGACCAACAGCGCGACGCAGAGCGCGAAGAGGCTGGTGGACAACACGACGAGAGGAAGCAGGAACGACCGGTAGACCAGCACCAGGATCACGAGAACGGCAAGGAGCGCGACACCGAGCAGGAGCCCGTCGATACCGGCGAAACCGGCCACCAGGTCGGCGCTGAAACCGGCGGGTCCCGTGATGTAGACGGTGACCCCCTCCGGCACGGCGGCGCGCAGCTCGTCGCCCAGGGCCGTCGTCACATCCGCGAGCTCGGCGTCGGAGTCGATCGGGATGAACGCCTGCACCGCGCGTCCGTCGTCGGATGGGAGCGCGGGGGAGACGTCGCCGCCGACGCCCTCGACCGTCGGCGCATCCGCGACGGCGGCGGAGATGGCATCGAGCTCGGCAGAGGTCAGCTCGTCGTCGGCGGTGAACACGGCGATGGCCGGGATCGAGTCGCTGTCGCTGAATTCGCCGAGAAGCTTCTGCACCTGCGTCGCATCCGCCGATTCCGGGAGATACGTCGTCTGCTCGTTGGACGACACCTCGTCGACCTTGCCGAACAGCGGTCCGCCCAGCGACGCGCCCACCAGCCACACGAGGATCAGGGCGACGGGGAGGAAGACGCGCACCCAGGAGTGCCGTCGAGTGCGCTCTCTCGGCGGCGGGGTCTGCGCGGTGTCGGGGCGGGACATCGGGGCTCCTTTCGGGGGTGCTTCGGAACGGGCGGTCAGGAGATCCAGGCGAGGATGAGGATCATCGTCGCGAGGAAGCCGGCGAAGTAATTGAGGGCGATGAAGCGTCGCCAGGCGCGGTTCGTGGAGGCGGAAGTCTCGTCCGTCACGTTCCACCACGGTGCTGCATTCACCACATAGGGCAACGCGAGGACGGCGGCGAGCGGACCGGGCCACGGAGTCCACAGCATGGCCGTGCCTGCGATCACCCACAGCGCGAGCGACAGGCGTACGGTCGCCCGTGCACCGATGACCGTGGCGATCGAAGAGATGCCGCCCGCCCGGTCGGGGCCGATGTCCTGCACGGCGCCGAAGGCATGGGCGGCCATCCCCCAGAGGAAGAACGCGCCGAGCGTGATGACGGTTCCCGTCGTCGCCGACGCTCCGGCCAGGGCGAGGCCGACGATCGCGGGACTGACGAAATGTGTGCTGGAGGTGACGGAATCGAGGAACGGGCGCTCCTTGAATCGGAGGAACGGCGCGGAGTATGCGATGACCGCGAAGACGCTCACCGCAAGCCAGGCCGTCGAGGCCGGGTTCCCGACGATCACGAGGTAGACGAGGAAGGGGATGTTCGTCGCCGCAGCCGCCCACAGGGTCGCTCGATGGATGCGGGGTGCGAGCAGTGCTCCCTCGATGCCTCCCTTGCGCGGGTTCGCCAGATCGGAGGCGTAGTCGAACACGTCGTTGATCCCGTACATCGCGAGGTTGTAGGGGATGAGGAAGTACAGGGTGCCGAGCACGAGGGTGAGGTCGATGTCGCGCGTGCTCAGGAGGTAGGCGGCCGCGAAGGGGAAAGCCGTGTTGATCCAGCTGATCGGACGCGACGACAGCACGATCTGGGCGATGTCCCGTGCGATGCCGTTCGACGGCGCGGTGGCTCCGCTCAACGTCGTTCCTCCTCATCTGTCGGTGTCCGCCCGCGGGACCGCCGAAGGGCGCGCATCGCGGTCCACGCGGCCGGAAGGAGCAGAGCACCTGCGAGCGGGTAGGCGAAGTCCTCGATCGGCGCGAGCCCGACGTGCACTCCGAGCAGCGGATCCTGGGCGTAGTGGAACAGCCCGCTCGCGATCATCACGGTGTCGAACGCGGCGGTGAGGAGGAAGAGCACGAGGATGGTCAGGAGCACGGATGCGGGGCGTGGTCCGCGACCGCGGGACGCGAGCACGAGCGCCGCGCCGGCAACTGCGGAACCGGCGACGAACCAGGCGGAGAGCTGGAGGTAGGTCATCATCGCTCCCTCTGTGCCCTTGTGCGTGCACGGAGTCGGGCGAGCACACGCGTCGTCCCGGTGTAGATGATCATGGTGCAGACGACGAGGAACAGCAGGAAGACGGGTTCCTCGATGGGCAGCTCGGGAGCGAGCACCAGGCCCGTCGCGATCGCTCCGTCGCCGCGGAAGAAGATCCCGTTCGCGATCCCGGCCACGTCCCACACGAGGAAGAACACGAGGCCGAGGGTCGTCACGACGGCAGCGGAGACCGCGTCGCGCCAGAAGAAGAGCCGGAACCGCCAGTCCAGCAGCAGCATGCAGCCCAGCGACACCAGGAGGGCCGCCAGATACACCGCACCCATCAGGACGCCTCCGTCCCGACGGGGGAGTGTGCGGGAACGGGGAGCGGCCCCGGCGAGTGGTCGCCCCTGATGCGTTTGAGGACGACCTCCGCGCTGATCAGACACATCGGAACCCCCACGCCCGGTGCCGTCGTGGCGCCGGCGTAGAACAGACCCTGCACGCGCTTGGATGCGTTCTGGGCGCGGAACATCGCACTCTGCGAGAGGATGTGGGCCGGGCCCAGCATCCCGCCGCGCCAGGAGTGATAGTCGTCACGGAAGTCCGCGGGCCCCGTCGTCTGCCGCACGACGATCCGCTCCCGCAGGTCGGGGATGCCCGCCCAGGTCGCCACCTGATCGATCGCCGCGTCGGCCGCACGCTCGACCGCAGGGGATCCGTGTCCGTCGGCCCCACCGTTGCCGAGATCGACGTCGGCGGGCACCGGGATCAGGACGAACAGGTTCTCATGGTCGGCGGGAGCGACGTCGGGGTCGGTCGCGCTCGGCCGGCAGACGTAGATCGATGCCGGGTCCGGCACCGTCGGGGTGGAGCCGAAGATCGCGTCGAAGTTCGCGTCCCAATCGTCGGTGAAGAACAGCGAATGGTGGGGGAGCTCGGGCAGCCCGCCGCGTACGCCCAGCATCACGAGGATCCCGCCGGGTCCGCTGGTGCGTCGCGCCCACCACGATTCCGGATAGGTCTGCAGCGTGGCAGGGAGCAGGGCGGTCTCGGTATGGTGCAGATCGGCTGCTGAGACCACCACGTCGGCGCTCTCGACGTGGGAGGCACCGGACTCGTCGAGCCAGCCGACGCCGGTCACGTGCGTGCCGTCGGCACCGTCCTGCGTGCGGATCCCGGTCACCTGCGCCTCGGTCACGATCCGTGCTCCCGCATCGCGTGCGAGTGCCTCGATCCGTTCGATCACGCGCCAGAATCCGCCCTGCGGGTAGCTGACGCCCTGATCGAGGTCGAGCGCACTCATGAGGTGGTACATCGCGGGAGCGCTTCGGGGATCGGTTCCGAGGAACACCGCGGGGTAGCCCAGGATCTGGCGCACGACAGGGTGGTCGAAGCGCCGCGCAGCGTAGGACTGCAGGCGTGTTCCGAGCAGGGCGCCCAGTCGGGGCAGAGCGCGGACCACCTCCGGCGCGAGAAGCGACCGCATGCGCGTGAACGGGTTGTAGAGGAAGTACTTCCGGGCCATCGCTCCGGCATCCTGTGCGGAGTCGAGGTACGCGTCGAGCGCTGCCGTTGAACCGGGTTCGAGCGCTTCGAACAGCCGTGTGACCTCTTCCCGTCCTGCGGGCACGGTCACCGGTGTCGGGGAGGCATCCACCGCTCCGGGCGCTCGGAACACACGGTAGCCCGGGTCGAGCCTGACCAGGTCGAGCTGCTCGGCGGTCGTGGTGCCCATCATCTCGAAGAAGTGGTCGAAGACCTCCGGCATCAGGTACCACGATGGGCCGGAGTCGAAACGGAACCCGTCGCGTTCGATCGTCCCTGCTCGGCCACCGACACGATCGTTCTTCTCGAGCACGACGACGTCGTGTCCGTCCCGTGCGAGCAGTCCTGCCGTGGCGAGACCGGCAACGCCGGCGCCGATGACGACCACCCGGCTCATCGGTCGCGCTCCAGCGCTGTGACGAGCACGGATCGAGCGGCGAGGACGGCCTTGATCGGATCGGGAACGCGGACCCGGCGCCGGTAGAGGACGTCGACGGGAGTCGTCGACACCCGCCGAGTGAGCGCGGCGAACAACGCCAGGGCACTGCGAACCGCGGCGCGCGCGTCCTTGGGCAGCAGCGGGATCGCGGCGCGCGCGTCGGCCAGCTGCCCGAACACGGTCTCGACCCACGCGTCGCGATCAGCGTCGGTGAGACGCGCGCTCCCGCCGAGGTAACCGCGGTGCAGGCGGTCGGTGTCGTCTGCGAGGTCGCGCAGGAAGTTCACGTTCTGGAACGCGGCGCCGAGCTGCCGTGCCCCGTGCCGGAGGATCTCCCGTTCCTCCGGTGTGCGCTCGGCGTCTCGGAGGAACACCTGCAGACACATGAGCCCGACGACCTCAGCGGAGCCGTAGACGTAGGCCGCATGGGCGTCGATGTCATACGCGGCGAAACCGGAGTCCGCGTCGATGTCCGCACGCATCGAGTCGAAGAACGGCTGGGTCAGGTCATCGCCGATCGCGCACTCCCGCGCCGTGCGAGCAAACGCATGCAGGATCAGGTCGCTACTGTAGCCGCTGCGCATCGACCGATGGGTCTCCGCGATGTACGAATCGAGGGCGGCTGATTGTGCCGTGACGTCAAGGCCGGCCTCCGCAGCCACGCCGTCGACGATCTCGTCGGCGATGCGGACCATCGCGTAGATGTTGCGCACGTGCTGCCGATGGCGTTTCCCGAGCAGGCGGCTGGCGAGTCCGAACGACGTCGAGTACGTGCGGATGACATCGGTCGTGGCGATCTCCGCCGTGCGGTTGAAACGTCGGAGTGCGGTCTCATCGCGGTGGCCGGATGGGGTGGTGCTCATCGGCGGCGACTCCCGACTCGGGAAGCGAGGCTCCGAATGGCCTCTGCCGCCGTTGTGGGGACCAGGCCCGCGGATTCCGCGTCCAGAAGCGCGGCATCGGCGGCATCGAGATGCTCCTGCACCAAACCCTCGACGAAGGCCTCGGAGCCGCATGCGCGCAGTCGGTCGCGAGCAGCCGCGGCGTCCGCCGGGCTGAGGTCGGTCCGTCCGAAGTGCAGCTCGATCCCGTCCCATTCGCTCGTCATGCGCGCGTACGCGATGATCGCCGTCTCCTTGCCCTCTCTCAGATCGGAGAAGGGGTCCTTGCCGTGCTCCTCGGGGTCGCCGAACACCGACAGCAGGTCGTCCTGCAGCTGATAGGCGAGTCCGAGGTTCCATCCGATCGCCGTGAGGTGCTCCTCGGCAGCGGTCGACGAACCCGCGAGCACCGCAGCGGCGCGCAGCGGCAGGACGAAGGAGTAGGTCGAGGTCTTGTACGCGCTCGTGGAGAGGATCGT
The DNA here is from genome assembly GCF_001005635.1 of Microbacterium sp. Ag1. NCBI lineage: Bacteria > Bacillati > Actinomycetota > Actinomycetes > Micrococcales > Microbacteriaceae > Microbacterium > Microbacterium sp. Ag1. Next base: position 498,743 of record NZ_LBCR01000034.1, on the reverse strand, counting down.
CCGCAGATCGGGAGCGATGATGCCGTCGCTGAGTGCGACGTCGGTGTGCTCCCCCGCCACGGTCTCGAAGATCGTCTCTTCGAGCAGGCCGAGCAGGCGCTCGCGAGACTCTGCGGCGACCTCGGCGCGCGCGAAGCCCAGCACCGCCGACGACAGGAGCAGATCCCCGAGGAGGATCGCGCTCGAGCGCGCCCAGTGCAGGGAGGTCTCGGTCGGTCCTGCGGGGCGGGATGCCGCGAGCGCTCCGATCAGATTGGGTCTTCTGCGCCGCGTGAGGTCACCGTCGATCACGTCGTCGTGGAGGAGGAAGGCGTAGTGGAGAAGCTCGACGTGGGCGGCCACCTCGATCGCGGACTGCGTCTCGGCGATCGTCAGCGGCGTGGGTGCCAGCGCATGCGTGAGATCGAGGAGCAGGCGGGGACGGATCAGCTTTCCCTCGAGAGCGTGTTCCTCGGCGGCCCGCCACAGTGCGACGAACTCGCTCCCGTAACGCTCGGCCGCTGTGCTCCTCTCGGAGAACCGGTGGCGAAGTGCCTCCTCGATCCGGGTGCTCAGCGATTCCTCGGTGGTCGTCGCGCTCATCGGTCACACCTCGCCGCGTTGACGTAACAGGGGCAGCTGCTCGACCAACCACGGACTGAAGGCGAAGGGCGCATGCGCCACGGCCTCGATCAGCGGATCCACGTCGACCCACGTCCACTCGGACACCTCATCGGGATTCGCCGTGGGGTCGGCCTCGAGGACGGCGACGTGCACTGGACAGATCTCGTTCTCGACGATCCCGCTCGCATCGACGGCGCGGTACCGGTAGTCGGGGAGCGCGGTGCGGATGTCCGACACCTGGATGCCGAGTTCCCCGCGACCGTGGCGAAGCACCGCATCGACCATGGCCTCATCCGGTCGCGGGTGGCCGCAGAAGCTGTTGGTCCAGACACCCGGCCACGTCTTCTTCGTGAGTGCCCGGCGGGTGATCAGCAGGCGACCGTCACGGTCGAAGACGTAGCAGGAGAAGGCCAGGTGCAGGGGAGTGTCGCTGGTGTGGACTTCGCTCTTGGGAAGCGTTCCGACAGCCGTCCCGTCTTCGGCGAGGAGGGTCACGTCATCCACGGCATCTCCTTGGCCTCGAGCGTTCCCGATTTAGCTAACTTGGTGAGTAGTCAACTTAGCATGAAACTGTTGGTGTGTAACATGATCGCATGGACTCGGAGCCCGGCACCACCCCGAACGCGGGCGCGCAGGTGTCGTCCCCCGCACCGGGAGCAGGGGTGAGTCCGACGGGCGAGGCGCCGGACGGGCTCATCCACACCGCGATCTACGACGTCGAGGCCAGCGACCCCCGCAGTGTCCTGATCGACCGCACAGGCGTGCCGCCCGAGGAGCTGAAGCAGATCGCGCAGGTCATGGAGTCGTTGGCAGGGCTGCGCGAAGCGGAGCAGACCCTCTCGCAGGCCTCGCGCCGGTACATGCGCCTGAACGAGACCGACATGCGCGCGTTGCACTATCTGATCGTGTGCGCGAATCGAAACCTCGTGGCCACTCCGGGGGGCATCGCCCACCACCTCGGCGTCTCCACCGCGGCGACCACGAAGCTTCTCGACCGCCTCGAGCAGGGAGGGCATATCGCCCGCGCTCCGCACCCGACCGACCGCAGGGCGTTGCAGATATCCATCACCCCGGAGACTCGGCATGCGGCGATGGAGACGGTGGGTCGGCAGCAGGCGAAGCGGTTCTATTCCGCCGCTCGCCTGACGCAGGCCGAAAGGGAAGTCGTGATCCGCTTCCTCACGGATATGACCGAGGAGATCACGCTTCGGGACGAGCCCTGGCTGCAGGAGGGCGCGTAATAATTACCCCGTAGGGGGTGAAGAACGTCTGGAATGACGTCAGTGCGCCGCGTTGTACGCGTCGACGACCTGCGCAGGAATGCGTCCACGCTCGGAGATCTTGTGGCCATTGTCATTCGCCCATGCGCGGATCGCCGCGACCTCGGGGTTCCGCGCTGGACGCTTGCGTGCGGACGACGTGCGTGAGGCGTTCGAGGACGATCCCGCCTTGCGTCCGGCCGCCACGTAGGGCTCCAGCGCCTTGCGCAATTCATCGGCGTGCGCGGTGTTCAGGTCGATCTCATAAGCGGTGCCGTTGAGCGAGAAATGCACAGTCTCGCCTTCGCCGACCTCCAGAACGCTGCCATCGATGTCGTCGACCAGCTGGTGCACAATTCGTCTCGCCATGGGGGCGACTTTACTCCCCTGAGAGAAATGCGACAACTCGAAATGCTCGATCGCATTCATCTCGCAAAGGCCGTGCGATTATTCCATTCCCTTTGATCAGGGAAGAAGTCCGATTCGCCGGGCTCTCGCGACAGCGGCGTGGCGCGTCGACGCATCCAATTTGGACATCGCCGTCCCCAGATATGCCTTGATGGTGCCTTCTCGCAGACCGAGTTGCGACGCGATCTCCGCGTTGGTCGAACCGAGCGCGGCGCATGCGAGCACGTCGGTCTCGCGCGGAGAGAGGTGGATCGCGGGGATCGGCCCCGTGGCCGGCGCCGCACCGTCTCCGGCGAGGGTCAGCAGGCGCCGCTCGACGTGCGCGATCCTGGTGCGGAGATCTTCGTCCTCGACGGAGGCCGCGATGCTGCGGAGTTCCGCGAAGCTCTGCCGCAGTTCCTCGCGTTGCGCCGGGGCGACCACGTCTTCATTGAGGGCGGTCTCCTGGAGTCGCCGTTGCACCTCGTCGCGGATGCGCAGTTCATCGGCGACGGATCGGGCGACCTGCATGGCGGGGGCGGTGGTCACCCCGCCGACTCGCTCCTCGTCCCACCCGCCGGCGTAGAGCACCCCGCGGGAGCGTCCCTGGACGACGATGGGAAGAGCGAGGAGCGTACGCAGACCTTCTCCCAGCACGAAGACGTCGTAGTCGTGGGTGATCTGCTGGGACGACCCGTAGTCACTCGTCATGCGGGGGCGGAGCTCCATCATCGCGCGACCGCCGAGGCCGCGTTCCGGACGCACACGAAGACCGTCCAGCGAACGCGTGCGAGCGCCGACGATGCTGGTGACGCTCACCACGCCTTCTTCGATGAGGCCGCCGAAAGCGACAGGGAAGCGTGTGCGCCGTGCAAGCTCCCGCACCGCGTTCGCGACGAGATCCGCCTCGGATTCGCGGGCGACGGGTGAGTTCACGACTACCTACTTTCGGGGGTGACGACGCAATGCCCCGTTTCGTAGCGTCGACCCTACCATTCGCACGAGGTGGCTCGTGCGAGCACCGGACATGTGGCAAGGAGGCCCCATGAGCGACCAGACGAACACGGATTCGAACGGTGAGATCGACTACACAGCGGTCGAACGATCCCCGAGATTCCTGACCTTGAAACGCACGCAGAGATCGTTCATCTTCCCGATGGCGGCCTTCTTCCTCCTCTGGTACTTCGTCTACGTCCTCCTGGCCGCCTTCGCTCCGGATTTCATGGGACAGCGGGTGTGGGGTGACATCACGATCGGCCTCCTCTTCGGCCTCGGCCAGTTCGTCACCACCTTCGCGATCACGATGGCCTACGTCTCCTTCGCGAATCGCAAGCTCGATCCGCTCGCGGCGCAGATCCGCGAGGAACTCGAGGAAGCGCAGGGCGCGGCATGAGCGGCGTGCGCGCGGCGGCACCCGCTGCCCTCGAGATCAATCCGGTCTTCAACATCTCGATCTTCCTGGCGTTCGTGGCGGTGACGCTGTTCATCGTGATCAGAGCGAGTCGCAACAACAAGACCGCGGCCGACTACTACGCCGCCGGCCGCTCGTTCACCGGTCCGCAGAACGGGTTCGCTATCGCGGGCGACTACCTGTCCGCCGCATCATTCCTCGGGATCTGCGGTGCGATCGCGATCAACGGGTACGACGGATTCCTCTACTCCATCGGCTTCCTCGTGGCGTGGCTCGTGGCCCTGCTCCTGGTCGCCGAGCTGATGCGGAACACCGGCAAGTTCACCATGGCGGACGTGCTCTCGTTCCGTCTGCAGCAGCGGCCTGTGCGGATGGCGGCCGCCATCACGACGCTCGCCGTGTGCTTCTTCTACCTGCTGGCGCAGATGGCGGGTGCCGGCGGTCTGGTGTCCCTGCTGCTCGGCATCGACGGTCGGGTCGGTCAGTCGGTCGTGATCGCGGTCGTCGGCATCCTCATGATCGTCTACGTGCTGATCGGCGGCATGAAGGGAACGACCTGGGTGCAGATCGTCAAGGCCTTCCTCCTCATCGGCGGTGCCCTCGGGATGACCGTGTGGGTGCTCGCGATCAACGGGTTCAGTCTGAACACGCTGCTCGAGGCCGCGGTGGCGAACTCGGACAAGGGTGACGCGATCCTGGCGCCCGGTCTGCAGTACGGAGCAAATCCGTGGGACTTCCTCTCTCTCGGTCTGGCGCTCGTGCTGGGCACTGCGGGATTGCCGCACGTCCTGATGCGCTTCTACACGGTTCCGACCGCCAAGGAGGCCCGTCGCTCGGTCGTCTGGGCCATCTGGCTCATCGGCGGGTTCTACCTGCTCACGCTCGTGCTCGGGTACGGTGCTGGCGCCCTGGTCGGAGCGGACGTGATAGCCGCGGCCCCGGGGGGTGTGAACTCCGCGGCCCCGCTGCTGGCTCTCCAACTCGGCGGACCGGTGCTGCTCGGCTTCATCTCGGCTGTGGCATTCGCGACGATCCTCGCAGTCGTCGCGGGACTCACTATCACCGCTGCCGCGTCGTTCGCGCACGACATCTACGCGAACGTCATCCAGAAGGGGCGCAAGGACTCGGAGGGCAAGCCGATCGAAGCCGACCCCAACGGAGAGGTGCGCGTCGCCCGACGTACGGTCATCGTGATCGGTATCCTGGCGATCGTCGGCGGGATCGGCGCGCAGGGGCAGAACATCGCGTTCCTGGTGGCGCTGGCTTTCGCCGTGGCCGCGTCGGCGAATCTGCCCACCATCCTGTACTCGCTGTTCTGGCGCAGATTCACCACTCGCGGGGCCGTGTGGAGCATGTACGGCGGGCTCGGGTCGGCGATTGTCCTCATCGTCCTCTCGCCGGTGTTCTCGGGAACCCCGACATCGATGATCCCGGGGATCGATATCGCCGTGTGGCCGCTGAACAACCCGGGCATCGTCTCGATCCCGTTGGGCTTCCTGCTCGGCTGGCTGGGCACGATCACCAGCAGCCGCAAGGAGTCTCCCCGGTTGGCCGCGGAGATGGAGGTGCGATCGCTCACCGGATTCGGCGCGGAGAAGGCCACGGAGCACTGAGCCTGAGCCCGAAGTCGTGGACCCGGCGGCCTACTCGCCGGGTCCACGACACCGCCTGCCGACGGCTCAGCTCGTCTCGAGGTCGAGCAGGAACTTCTTGCGCTCAGGGTGCGCGCCGTATTGGCCCGCGCTGCCGTCCGACCGCACGACGCGGTGCACCGGGACGATGATCGAGAACGGTGTGACGCGACACGCTGTGCCGACGGCGCGCGCGGCGCCGGGGTGTCCGGCGAGGACCGCGACCTCTCCGTAGCTCATCGTCTCGCCCCACTCGATGTCGCAGATCGTCCGCAGAGCGGTCAAAGCGAACCCGTCGACGAGTCGCCAGTCGAGGCGGATGTGCTCGTCGAAGCGCACCTGCTCGCCGTCGAAGTAGTCGGCGAGCAGATGGGCGAGCTCGTCGGCGGCACCGGGGTCGGGCTCCGGCACGGATCTCAGCTGGCGCGACACGCCTTCGAGCAGCCAGGGCACGCGCGGGTCTTCGGATTCGGAGAGATCGAACCGCACGATGCCCTCGTCGGAGAACACGGCGAGAGCATCGCCAAAGGGGGTCGGCGCGAAGTCGTAGCGGAAGGTCATGCCCCCATCCTGACCGCTGGACGGGACACCGCACGCCGCTGTTGCCGCTCCGGGTGGAGAACCTCGTCGGCGCGGACGCCGGGCAGGAGAAGTGGACGGTGCATCGCATCGCGGAAATTCGGCGGAAACCCGCCCGGGATACCCCGCGTCGGCATGTCGCGCGCCTAGGGTGTCATTGTGTGGCGACGTGAAGGAAAGTCTGCGGACGACACAGCGGTGGATCCTGCTGTGTCGATCAGCGACCTGCACGGGTCCACTGCCGGCATCGACATCGCGCACGCAGCGGAGTCGGAGCGCACGCGTCTGAGAGCGGAGGCCGCGGATCTCGGCGGCCCCTCGCCACTGGTGAGCTTCCGCGACAGCCCCGAGTCGGGTATCGACATCTCCAAGGCGCACCCCGGCAGCCTGCCGCAGTTCATCACCGGCAAGTCGACGCTCCTCTCGAACCTCTTCCGCGATGAGGTCGGTCTGCGCACAGCGAGACTCGCCGCGGAGCGCATCACAGCAAAGAACACCGAGCTGCGCACCGTCCGCGGCATCGAGGCCGTGCACCTCGCCGTCGGCGTCGCCCGGTGGCGCATCGGGGGAGCGGGGTTCGCCGCACCTGTGCTGTTGCGTCCGCTGGCGATCCGCCGCCACCACTCCGACTTCGAGCTGAAGCTGCAGGGCGCCTTCGAGGTGAATCCCGAACTCGTGCGGATCGCCCGCGATCACTTCGGTCTCACGATCGACGCGACAGCTCTCGCAGCCCTCGCCTACGACGGCGGGATCTTCAAGCCGCAGCCGGTGATCGACAGCCTGCGCGCGATCACGCGATCGATCGACACCTTCTCGGTCGAGCCGCGCCTGGTCGTCTCGACGTTCGCCGACGTGTCCGGGGTGATGTCCCGCGACGGCGGCAGTCTCGACCATCAGGTGCTGAACGCCCTCGCCGGACACGTGGGCGACCGCGAGCGCGTGACCGCCCCACGGGCGATCCCGCACCACATCGGGCCGGACGACCGCGCTCCTGCGTCCGACAATCTCCTCCTCGACGCCGACGCCGAGCAGGAAGCTGTGCTCGCGCGCATCGCCGCGGGGCACTCCCTGACCGTCGCGACGCTTCCGGGGACCGGCGGCACGCAGACCGTGATCAACGCGCTCGGCGAACTCGTGCGCGGAGGCAAGCGCGTCCTCGTCGTGTCCGCGCGTCGCTCGACCCTCGACGGCGTCCGCCATCGTCTCGCCGGGATCGGACTGGACAGCCTCGCGGTCTCGCCGGCGAACGTGCGGCGCGATCTGGTCAGGGCCATCGGGCGCAACGAGAAGGCCACGGCGCCGAAGGTCGGCGAAGTCGACGATGCCCTCGTGCGTCTGCGGACCGTCCTGCGCGACTACCGTCAGGCGCTCAGCGCGCCGATCGCCGGGTTGGGCGCCTCGGTCCTCGACGCCACCCGCCAACTGACGCGCTTGGCGTCGCTCCCCGTTCCACCGTCGACCACCGCGCGTCTCGGACCCGATGCGCTTCGTCGCCTCGCCGCCGACCGCAGCGAGGCTGCCGAGGCCCTCGCACAGGCCGCCCGCCTCGGCGAATTCCGCTTCGGCCCGAACGACTCGCCCTGGTACGGGGTCACCTTCTCCAGCACCGAAGCCGCACGAGCGGCGCACGAGCTCGCCGGGCGACTGCACTCGCAGAGCGTGCCCACCCTGCTCGAGCGCGGCTACGAGCTGATCGCGCAGACGCACATGCGTCCGTTCGCGACCATCGACGAGCTCGGCGAGTACCTGCGGCTGCTGCAGGGGATCCGCGATTCGCTCGACCGATTCAGCCCCACGGTCTTCGAACGTCCTCTGGGTGAGCTCATCCAGGCGCACGGTTCGCGCCGCGACGCTCCCGGCCTGTCCGGGGCGAACCGGCGCAGGCTCCGTCGGCTCGCCAAGGAGTATGTCCGCCCGGGAGTGCATGTCACCGAGATGCATGAGGCTCTCCTGCGGATCCAGGCGCAGCGCACCCAATGGCAGCGCTTCGTCGACGCAGGCGTCGCGCCGGAGATCCCGCTCGGTCTCGCCGACGTCCACGCGGCCTGGCAGCGTGTGGAAGCCGAGCTCGCCGAACTCGACACCGCCCTCGGACGCCGTGAGCCGTTGGCATCGCTGCCCGTGGCCCGGCTCGTTCGCACCCTCGCCGGCCTCGCTGCCAAATCCGACGTCTTCGAGAACCTGGTCGAGCGCGCCCAGCTGCGTGACCGACTCGCCCTCCTCGGGTTGGAGCCGCTTCTCACCGAGCTCTCCGTCCGCCACGTCTCGGAGTCCCAGGTGGGGGAGGAGCTCGAGTTCGCCTGGTGGCAGTCCCTCCTCGAGCGCGCCCTGCAGGACGACCGCGCCCTCCTCGGAGCGAACACCGCGGTCGTCGATCGGCTCGAGCGCGATTTCCGCCTGGTCGATGAGGCGCATGCCGCCATGGCCGGACCGCTGCTCGCATGGCAGCTGGCCAATCAGTGGCGCATCGCGATCGTCGACGAGCCCCAGCAGTCGCAGCACCTGCGTCAGGCGCTGACGCAGTCCGCGACGACCACCGCGCAGGTGGTCAGCGCTGCGCCCACCCTTGTCGACGTGCTCGCGCCGGCCTGGATCTCCTCGCCGTACCTGGTGCCCGAGATCCCCGACTCGGTCGAGTTCGACACCGTGATCCTCGTCGATGCCGCAGCGATCAACCTCGCAGAAGCGGCCCCGGCGATCCGTCGTGCGCGCCAGATCGTCGCGTTCGGCGATCCGGTCACGCAGCGCCCCACCCCGTTCCGCATCGCGGTCGATCCGGAGGAGTCGTGGGAGCCCGAGGTGCCCTTCGACGACGTCTCGGCCTTCGAGCGACTGTCCGAGCTCCTGCCCGTGATGACCCTCACCCGCAGTTACCGGGCGGGTGGCGAGGACCTCGCGGAGCTCATCAACGACGCCTTCTACGGGGGCGAGATCGTCTCCCTTCCCTGGGCGGGCTCGTACCTCGGTCGTGGCAGCCTGACGGTCGACTACGTCGAGGGCGGTACGGGAACGCCCGATCCGATCTCGGGTGCGGTCGAGAGCCCGGATGCCGAGGTCGCCAGGGTCGTGACCCTCGTGGTCGAGCACGCGGTGCACCGCCCGTCGGAATCCCTCATGGTGGTCACCGCGAGCGCCCGCCACGCCGAGCGCGTGCGCGCCGCCGTCACTTCGGCGTTCGCCGGGCGATCCGATGTCGCGGACTTCGTCGGCCGAGACACGGTCGAACCGTTCGCGGTGCTGACGCTCGAGGAGTCGGTCGCGGAGAGCCGCGATCGTGTGATCTTCTCGCTCGGCTTCGGTCTCACCAAGCACGGCCGTGTCCTGAGCGACTTCGGCGACCTCTCCACACCGGACGGCGAGCGACTGCTCACGGTCGGGATGACGCGAGCGCGCCGTTCGATGGTCCTCGTCTCGTCGATCCGTCCCTCCTCGTTCGACGATGGGCGCCTGGAGCACGGGGCGGCGACCTTGATGTCGATCCTCGGCGGCCTGGCCGCCCGGAGCCGGGATGCGCGGCTGGAGGATCTCGCCGACCCGCTGACCCTGGCGCTTGCCCGCGAACTGCGGCGCCTCGGCGCGTCGGTGGACGTCGACTACCGCGGACTGCTCCCGCTGGTCGCGCAGCACGGCGGCAAGGCCGTCGTGATCGAGTCGGATCCCGAGACGCGAGGTGAGTCCCTGCGCGAGACCCTGCGTCTGCGCCCGCACGTGCTGCGTCGCCTGGGCTGGCACTACATGCGCGTGCACGCGTTCGACCTCTACAGCGACCCCGTGACCGTGGCGACCCGAATCGCCGCGGTGCTCGGCATCTCGGATTCCGCCCCGCGCGCGGAGAACGATACGCAGCCGATCGACACGCTCGACACCCAGAATGACTGAGCACCCGGGGCCCGCGGACCCGCGCCAGCACGTGGAACGCATCGCCGGATCTCGTCGTGCGCGTCTCACTCCGGTGCCGGGGAGCGACCCGGAACCGGAATCGGGGCCAGCGGAGACGCCGCCGGCGCGGAACCGGCCGAAGGGTGCCAAGGGGCCGAACGACGACCAGCTGCTCCAGGACGTCCCGCCGCACTACTGACTGTGCGGCTCCTACCTCAGCCGGGAACGGAGAGACGCACGGTCCCTCCGAAGAGGGACCGTGCGTCTCGAGTGGTTCCAGCCGGTCAGGCTCCGCGCTGTGCCTTGAGCAGATCGCGGATCTCGACGAGCAGCTCGGACTCGGTCGCCGCGGCCGGCTCCTCCTCCGGCTCCTCCGCGGGCGTGCCCTTGCGGGCCTCGACATGAGCTTTGAACGTGTTCATCGGCAGCACGAACACGAAGTACACGACGACGGCGACGGCGAGGAAGCTGATGATCGCCGAGATCAGGTCGCCGATCGGGAAGGTCACCGTCTCGCCGTAGATGTTCGGAACCTGGATCCCGAACTGTCCGGCCGCGTCCGCCTTGAGGAAGAGCGCGATGAGCGGGTTGATGATGCTGTTGACGACGGCCGTGACGATCGCGGTGAACGCCGTGCCGATGACGACCGCGACGGCCAGATCGATGACGTTGCCCCGGAGCAGGAAGTCCTTGAAACCTTTGAGCATGGGATCCCCCAACAGATCGATACCTCAGGAAGAGGCCGGAGTCGACGCAGCCGCCGGTTTGGCGCTCGTCGTCGATTCCGTCTTCGATGATGCCGAACCATCCTTCGATCCACCGGATTTGGCGCGCGAGTCCGTGCGATAGAAACCGGAGCCGTTGAAGGTCACACCGATCGAGCCGTACTGCTTGCGCAGCGCGCCACCGCACTCGGGGCACACGGTGAGAGCGTCGTCGGCGAAGCTCTGCACGGCGTCGAAGGTGTGACCGCACGCGGTGCAGGCATAGGCGTAGGTGGGCATGGGGGTCCTTGAGATCAGCGTCGCCGAGGCGACAGGGTGAGGGTCTGCGACGGGGTCACGACGCCGTTCACCGGCTGGTCGTGGACCTCTCGCGGAAGTTCGTCGAGTACCTCGGAATCATAGATGACCGCGTAGACGGGAGGGCACTTCTCCATCGAGCCGATCGTCTTGTCGAAGTACCCGCGCCCCCAGCCCATGCGCATGCCGGAACGGTCGACCGCCGCGGCAGGGACGATCATCAGGTCGACGTCGTTCACGGCGATAGGGCCCAGCACCTCGCCCGTGGGCTCCGGCAGGCCGAAGAGGCCCTCGGCGACCTCGTCATCGTCCGTGGCGACAGCCCAGTCCAGCAGCCCGTCGGCGCGGGTGACGGGGAGGAGCACGCGGATGCCGCGGCGCACGGCCCTGGTCACGAAGTCACGGGTGCCCGGCTCCGTCGTGGTGGAGAGGAAGCAGGAGATGGATCGGGCGCCCAGTTCGTCGACGAGGGCATCGAGGCGTTCGCCGATGGCCGTGGCCGCCGTCTCGCGTTGTGTGTCGGAGAGGAGCTGGCGTCGTTCGCGGAGCTCGGCGCGGAGTGCGCGCTTGGCGTGTTCGACGTCGTTCGACATGGCTCCGAGTCTACGTCGACGCTCACCACTAGGCTGAGAGGATGGGCAACCACAAGATCAAAGCAGTCATCCCCGCCGCCGGACTGGGGACACGATTCCTGCCCGCCACGAAGGCGATGCCGAAGGAGATGCTCCCGGTCGTCGACAAGCCGGCCATCCAGTACGTCGTCGAAGAGGCGGCTGACGCCGGGATCGACGACATCCTCGTCATCATCGGGCGCAACAAGAACGCGATCTCCAACCACTTCGACTCGGTCCCCGAGCTCGAGGTGAAGCTCATGGAGAAGGGCGACACCGGTCGCCTCGAGCGCGTGATGAAGTCGAGCGACCTCGCCGACATCCACTTCGTCCGTCAGGGTGAGCCGAAGGGTCTGGGTCATGCAGTGCTGCGTGCGCGCACCCATGTCGGCGACAGTTCTTTCGCCGTGCTGCTCGGTGACGACCTGATCGACGAGCGCGATCCGCTGCTCACCGAGATGATCGCCGAGCACGAGCGCACCGGCGCCGCGGTGATCGCGCTGATGGAGGTCGATCCCGCGAACATCCACATGTACGGCGCCGCTGCGGTCGAACCCCTCGAAGGGTCGGATGCGGTTCGGGTCACCGGTCTCGTCGAGAAGCCGGCACAGGAGGACGCCCCCTCGAACCTCGCGGTCATCGGACGCTACGTCCTCCCGGCCTCGGTCTTCGAGATCCTCGAGCACACCGAGCCGGGCAAGGGGGGCGAGATCCAGCTCACGGACGCACTGCAGGTGATGGCGGCCGACCCTGACGGCCCCGGCGTCGTCGGCGTCGTCTTCGGTGGTCGCCGCTACGACACGGGCGACCGCGTCGACTACATCAAGGCGATCGTCCAGCTCGCGGCAGACCGCGACGACCTCGGTTCGGAGCTGCGCCCCTGGCTCAAGGAGTTCGCGGAACGCCTCTAGGCGGCTTCGCGGGCGTCGGTGCGGCATGGATCTGGCGACGGGGATGCGACACGGCCCGATAGAGCTGCGGCTCGTCCGAACGAAGGATGCGCGGCCTCTGCAGCATGAGCTGCTCGCCAACAGGTCATGGCTTCAGCCGTGGGAGGCGACCGTCCCGTACGGATCGGTGTCATTCGATAGGAGGCTCAGCATCCGTCGCCTGCTCCAGCAGTACCGTGACGGCTCCGGCTACCCCTTCGTCATGGAGTACGACGGCGAGATCGCGGGGCAGCTCAACGTATGGGGAGTCTCTCGGGGCTCGCTGTGCTCTGCCACGATCGGGTACTGGGTGAGCGAGCGGTTCGCCGGTCGCGGGATCACCCCGACCGCGGTCGCGATGGCCACCGATGCGTGTTTCACCGAGTACGGCCTGCACCGCATGGAGATCTGCATCCGTCCGGAGAACGCCGCGAGCCTGCGCATCGTCCAGAAGCTCGGGTTCCGGTACGAGGGATTGCGGCGGCGCTACATCCACATCGACGGGGACTGGCGCGACCACTACGCATTCGCCCTGACCACGGAAGACGTGCCGCAGGGTGTGCTGGCGCGGTGGCTCAGCGGCCAGGTGCCTCCCGACGCCGCGACGGTGCCGCCGGCCGACCGCATATCGTCCTGAAACACCCGTCCGGACAGCGGATCCGGACGAACACGCCGCGACACGCGCCCGTCTGTACGGCGCTGCCCGCCCCCAGCCCTTAGCGTTGTCGGTATGGACGGGCCGGTGCTGAGCGGAGGAGTGATCGTGCTCGTCGCCGTGCTCTTGTGGATGCTCTATCTTCTGCCGTCGTGGCGAGGCCGGTTCCAGTACAACGCCGCCGAACGCAACGCCGTGCGACTGAACCAGGCGCTGCGCGTGCTCGCCGAGACGAGCGAGACGCCGGGGGAGGTCCGCGTCGAGCTGAACGCCCGCACCGCGCTCGCTCAGCAGAAGCTGGCGAAGAGGGTGCAGTCGGAGCGGGAGGCCGCCGCGCTCGAGGCTCTGCGGCAGGAACTCGCGGCCACCAGGGCCGACCCCGTGATCCGTCGGGCGCGCGCGCGTAGACGTGTGCGTATCCTCGCGACCAGCAGCCTGCTGGCCGGGCTCATCGTCGCCGGGCTGGGCGTGTGGCAGCTGCTGGCTGCCGGCGGATCTGCTCTGATCTGGGTCGGTGGTGCGGTGGTCGTCGTCGCCGGTGTCGCTCTGCAGCGCATGGCCGCGGTCGCGAACCGTGCCGCGCGCGCCGCCCACGTCGTGGCCACCCCTGTTGCTCCGCGTGTGGCCCCCGAGCTTCACGACCAGGGCCGAGCGACGTGGACGCCGCGTCCGCTGCCCGAGCCGATGGCATCCGTGGCGGGGTCCCGTGCGCAGGCCGCACAGGCTCAGCTCGAAGCCCAGGAGGCGCGCCGCAAGGCCGCGCGAGTCGCCGCACTGCGCGAGCGGGCGGAGCAGATGGCACCGGAGCCGCCGGTGGCCCTGCCGGCCGCGTCGTCGCCGTACGCGCGGATGGGGTTCGTCGACGACGCCGAGATCGAGGCCCACGTGCGCGAACTGCTCTCCCATCGGGCCGCAGGATGACGGTCTGCGACGCGAGCGGCCCTCTCGTCGTGATAGCGTAGAACCTGTTCACGGGCCTATGGCGCAGTTGGTAGCGCGCCTCGTTCGCATCGAGGAGGTCAGGGGTTCGAATCCCCTTAGGTCCACCGTGAAGATGGCCGATGGGACATGAGAGATCATGTCCCATCGGCCGTTCTGGTTCCTCGGCCGCTCGTGCTGGAGGTCGAGACCGGGTCTGTGAGTGAGCGCCCTCGCCGCACGGGGGTTGGGGCTGGTCAGCCCCGGCTCGCCTCGAGCAGTAGCCGGAGCCGCTCCTCGGGGCTGCCGACGATCGTGACCACGTGCGGGACGGAGCCTGCGCGCTCGAGGTCATCGACGAGTCCCACCAGCGCTTCGTCCATCGCGACGCGCAGAGCCGGGTCCTCGTCGCCGGTGACGTGGATCGGCCGGCTCCCGTCCAGGGGCACGATCGCGACGAGGTCGATCGCGGCCATCGACGCCTCCACGATCTCTGCGGCGCGGGCGAGGAGCGCGCCGTCACTGCGGCCCAGCTCCTCCAGAGCGGTCAGGTAGGCGAGGAAGTCGAGTGGCCCCCGCTCGCAGATCACCGCGGAAGCGGCGGCCGACTCCCGGAGTCGCGCCGCGGTGACGCGCAGCTGCACGGCGAAGCTGTGCTCGCTCGCGGGATCGTCGAGATCGAGGTCCTCGAAGGGGTCGGGCAGTACGACGTACTCGGGGCGGACCGCACGGAAGTCGGAGATCAGCGTGCTCTTGCCGCTGGCGTGCGTCCCCGACACCACGATCCTCATGTGCGTGCGGCGAGTCCGGCGAGCAGCTCCAGCACGCACAGAGCCGCCAGGCGGACGGTGCGGGCATCGTCGGCGTCGGCGGTGGCGTCGACTTCGGCCAGGTCGGCGCTCGCGACACGTCGATCCGTCGCGACGGCCCTGCTGAGGGCGCGCAGCTCCCACGCCTGCAGACCGCCGGGCACGCTCGCCGGGCAGCCCGGCGCGACCGACCGGTCGCAGACGTCGACGTCGATGTCGAGATGGATGCGCGCATCGGCTCCGGAACCGGCGACCTCCACGGCCTCCGCGACGACATCGTCGATTCCGCGGCGGCGGAGCTCGTCGAGGGGGATGACACGGATGCCCCACTCGGCTGCGCGTCGGGCGTAGGCGGCGGAGTTCGCGAAGTCGGCGATGCCGATCTGCACGACCTTGGTCGGGTCGATGCGCGTGGTATCCAGCGGCGACGTGGCGGGGACATCTTCCACGAGGCGCCGCACGGGAGTGCCGTTCGAGATGCCGTCGCGCAGGTCGAAGTGGGCGTCGAACGTGATCAGTCCCGTCGCTTCGGCACCGAGCGCCACCGGATAGGTGAGCGAGTTGTCGCCGCCGAGGGCGATCACGAGTTTCGAAGCGGCGGCGAGCTCGCGCACGCGGGAGATGACCCTGGCCTCACCGGCGGAGCCGTCAGGATCGGCGATGTCGCCGGCGTCGGCGATGCGCAGCACCTCGTCGAGCTCGATCACCGGCGGTCCCATCAGCGCGGTGCCGTAGCGGGGGAGAGCCGCGCGGATCGCCGTGGGCGTCGCGTGCGCACCGGTCGGGGAGAGCGAGGTGCGCCAGGTCGGCACCCCGACGAGCACGGCGTCGGCGGTGCCGTCGAAGGCAGGCCAGGACCCGGCTCGGGGCCAGAGGGGATCGTGGCTCAGCGGTCGGGAGGACGAGGGCATGGTCAGACTCCGGGGATCAGGGCGTGCGCGATGGAGAAGATGACGAGACCGGCCAGGGCGCCGACGAACGTGCCGTTCAAACGGATGTACTGCAGGTCGCGGCCGACCATGAGCTCGATCTTCTCCGTCGTCTCCGCCGGGTCCCAGCGTTCGACGGTGTCGGTGATGATCGAGGCGATGTCGTGCCGGTAGCGGTCGACGAGGAAGACCGCGGCGTCCGATACCCACGTGTCGACGCGGTTCTGCAGCGCGGTGTCGGTCGTGAGGCGCTCCCCGACCTCCTGCAGGGCCTGCACGGCGCGGCGTCGGAGGCCGCTCTCGGGATCGGCGAGGGCAGCGAGCAAGCCGTTCTTCGCGGTGTTCCACGCCTCAGCGGCCAGAGCGCCGACGCGGGGGCTGTCGAACAGCGACGCCTTGGCGTTCTCGAGCTTCGCCCGCGTCGCCGGGTCGTTCTGCAGGCTGTCGGCCAGACGTGCCAGATAGCCGTCGACCGCGAGGCGTGCCGGGTGGCGGGGGTCGGCCTGCACGGCGTGCACGAACTTGACCGCCTCGTGATACACCGTGTCGTCCACGAAGCGGTGAGCCAGCTTCGGCACCCACCCCGGAAGGCGCCGGGAGACCAGACCGCTGAACGATTCGGCGTTCGCGTCGAGCCAGCGCGAGATGCTGTCGGCGGCGAGGTCGACAGCGCCGTGATGGGCATCGGCCTCGACGATCTTCTCGAGCCACGCTCCGGCGGGCGGACCCCACTCGGGATCGACCAGATGCTCGCGGGCGAGGTCCGTGATCAGGTCTCGCACGTCGTCGTCGCTCAGCGCGTTGAGCACGGCCGTGGCGATCGTCGCACCCTCGGCGCCGACCCGCTCCGCATGCGGGGCCTCACGCAGCCAGTCGCCTGCGCGCAGAGCGATCTTCGTGGTCGACAGCTTGGTGCGCACCACGTCGGCGGCGAGGAAGTTCGTCTCCACGAACTCGCCGAGCGAGCGGCCGATCTCGTCCTTGCGGTTCGGGATGATCGCGGTGTGCGGGATGGGGAGCCCGAGCGGGCGTCGGAAGAGCGCGGTCACCGCGAACCAGTCCGCGAGCGCACCCACCATGCCGCCTTCGGCCGCCGCGCGCACATAGGCGAGTCCCTCGATGCGCTGCTGGAACGCGAAGGCGAACACGAACACGACGGCCATGAACACCAGGGCGCCGAGGGCGACGGCCTTCATGCGTCGGAGCGCGCGGAGGCGCTCCTGGTCGGCGGGCGAGAGCTGCGTCATCGGTGTTCGCGGCATGACGTCATCCTTTCACGCCACCGCACCGGCGGCCCTGTGCGCGGAGCGTGCGCTGTCTCGGCGCACAGACAGCCGGATACCCCCTGGGGGGAGTACCCTCGAGGGGTGATCGAAGACATCAAGAAACGTGCGCTGCACCGCACCAGCATCCTCGAAGGACAGATGCGCGGCGTCGCGCGGATGATCGAGAACGAGGACTACTGTATGGACATCATCACGCAGTCCCGCGCCATCCAGCGCTCCCTGGAGTCACTCAACCGCCTGCTGCTGGAGAACCACCTGCAGACGCACGTCACCCACATGTTCGAGGAGGGCGGCGAGGAGCGGGAGAAGGCCGTCGTCGAGCTGCTCAAGGCCTTCGACTTCGACCGCAAGTAGGGTCCAGGGGCGGCGCGACACAGCACCCCGACGGAGTCGTCGAGGCGCTGCGCGGTGAGTCACCTGCCGCTGTCGTCGAACACCTCGCCCTCCATGGCGTCGTAGCCCTCGGCCTGCGGGTCGCCGTGGGAGCCGCCGGAGATCGCGTACTCCTCTTCGGGCGACAGCACCAGACGGTGGCGGAAGAAGAGCCCGAATCCGAGCAGGATCACGACGTAGACGATGGCGATCGCCACGATGGCGGGGCCGAACGTCGGATTCAGCAGGAACCCGACGAAGATCAGCGCGGCGATCACGAGCGCGACAGCTGCGCCGGGGATCCCCCACGGGCTCCGGTACGGCCGCGCGACGTCCGGGTACTTCCTGCGGAGGATCATGAACGACACCAGCTGGAGTCCGTAGGCGAGCACCGCGCCCCAGACCGCGATGTTCAGCACGATCGCGCCTGCCACCGACCCGGCGCCCTCGGCGTCGACGGCCGCGAGCACGTCGAGCACGATGAGGGCGACGAAACCGATCGCCGCACCGACGACGAGCGCCACCCACGGCGTCTGCCGCTTGCCGGTGAGGGAGAGGAAGCGAGGGTAGTAGCCTGCGCGGGAGAGCGAGTACATGTTGCGGCCGTAGGCGAACATGATGCCCTGCAGGGAGGCGAGCAGCCCGATCAGGGCGAAGAGCGCGAGCACCGCGGCGAGTTGGTCGCCCACGATGGCGCGGAAGCCGTCGAGCAGCGGCTCGCCCGCGGTGCCGGTGGCCTCGGCGCCGATCACGCCGGTGTTCAGGAAGAGGACGAGCAGACCCGTGACGATGAGGGTGCCGCGCGCCCAGAAGCCGGCCTTGGGGATGTCGCGGGTCGGGTTGTGCGACTCCTCGGCGGCCAGGGGCAGCTCTTCGATGCCGAGGAAGAACCACATCGCGAACGGGAGCGCGAACAGGATCGGCAGCACGCCGTGCGGCAGGAACTCCGTCTGGCCGGGGTCGGGGGCGATGTCCCACAGCGCATCCCAGCTGAAGGCGCCGGAGAAGATCGCCATCAGGGAGAACACCAGGATGATGCCGATCGAGATGATCGAGACGACGATCGCGAATCGGAACGAGATCGCGGCCCCCGCGGAGTTCAGCGCGATGAACACGACGTAGAGGATGAGGTACCAGAGCCACCCCGGCAGCTGGATTCCCAGCAGCTCGCTCGTGATGCCGTTCGCATACGACGCCGAGAAGTAGACGATCACCGCCGTGGTCGCGACGTACTCGATCGTCTCCGCTGCGCCCGTGACCAAGCCGCCCCACGGTCCCATCGCCGATCGCGCGAAGGAGTAGGCGCCCCCGGTGTGGGGCATCATCGCGGCCATCTCGCCGATCGCGAAGATCATGCCGTAGTACATGAGCACGAGGATCACGAAGGCGATCAGCATTCCGCCGAAGCCCGCGAAGTCGATGCCGAAGTTCCAGCCGGAGAAGTCTCCGGAGATGACGGCGGCGACCGCGAGACCCCACAGGCCCCAGACACCGGCAGACCTCTTCAGGGTGCGTTTCTCGAAGTATTCGTTCCCGGCGCGTGTATAGGTCGCCCCAGCGACCTTGCGGGATTCACTGCTCTGCTCAGACATCCGCTCTCCGTTCGCAAGCACACACAGGCGCCGGGTGCACCTTGCGGATGATTGTGACAGCCAATGGTGGTTTCGTCTACCTTTAAACGTCCTGGTGATCTACTCTGATGGCGAAGCCGGTCGGCCGATCGCTTCACCACGACGACGGGAGCGAGACGATGGCGGGAAACCTGAGCATCGAGCAACTGGATGCCGGCATCGCCGCCGGCGAGATCGACACGGTGATCGTGGCCTTCGCGGATGCGCAGGGGCGGCTGGTCGGCAAGCGGGTGTCCGCGCGACTGTTCCAGGAGGACATCGTGCATCACGGTGCCGAGGCGTGCGACTACCTGCTGTCGGTCGATGTGGACATGAATACGGTCGACGGCTACGCGATGTCGGGGTGGGATCGCGGCTACGGCGACATGGTGCTGCGGCCCGACGTCGCGACGCTGCGCCGGATCCCCTGGCTGGCGGGGACGGCGCTGGTGATCGCGGACCTGGTGTGGGGAAACGGGGAGCCGGTGAGCCCGTCGCCGCGGGCGATCCTCGACCGTCAGCGCGATCGACTGGCCGAACGCGGCTGGACCGCGTTCTCGGGCACCGAGCTCGAGTTCATCGTCTTCGACAACACCTACCGCGACGCCTGGGCCCGCAAGTACGAGGGACTGACGCCGTCGACCGACTACAACGTCGACTACAACCTGCTCGCCTCCACCCGCCTCGAGCCGCTGCTGCGCGACATCCGCAACAGCATGGACGGCGCGGGCCTCTACTGCGAGGGCGTGAAGGGGGAGTGCAACCTGGGGCAGCAGGAGATCGCCTTCCGCTATGCCGAGGTGCGCGAGACCGCTGACCAGCACGCGCTCTACAAGAACGGTGCGAAGGAGATCGCGGAGCAGCACGGCCAGGCGCTCACCTTCATGGCGAAGTTCAATGAGCGCGAGGGCAACAGCTGCCATATCCACCTCTCGCTGCGCGCCGACGACGGCACTCCGGTCATGGCCGGAGACGGCGAGCACGGATTCAGTCCGATCATGGGGCACTGGATCGCCGGCATCCTCGCCACGCTCCGGGAGTTCACCCTGCTCTATGCGCCCAACATCAACTCGTACAAGCGGTTCGCGAAGGGCAGCTTCGCCCCGACCGGAGTGGCCTGGGGCATCGACAACCGCACCTGTGCGCTGCGCGTGATCGGGGCGGGGGCCGGGCTCAGGGTCGAGAACCGAGTGCCGGGCGGCGACGTGAACCCCTACCTCGGGATCTCGGCCATCATCGCCGGCGGTCTGTACGGCATCGAGAACGAACTGCCCCTGCCCGACCGCTTCACCGGCAACGCGTACGAGGCCGGCGTCGAACACCTTCCCACCACGCTGCGCGAAGCGGCACAGCTGTTCAGCGAGTCGGCCATCGCGCGCGAAGCGTTCGGCGACGACGTTGTGGAGCACTACCTGAACCAGGCGCGCATCGAGGTCGAGGCCTACGACGCCGCCGTCACCGACTGGGAGCGGATCCGTGGTTTCGAGCGGCTCTGACCCGGCACCGTTGATCGGGGTCACGACCTACCTCGAGCGGGCGCAGCAGGGGGTGTGGGATGTGCGGGCCGCGTTCCTGCCCGAGCAGTACCTGACCGGGGTGACGGCATCGGGCGGAATCGCACTGCTCCTGCCGCCACAGGACCCGGAGTCGGCGGATGCAGCCATCGCCGGGCTGGACGGACTGATCCTCTCCGGAGGGGCCGACGTCGCTCCCGAGCTCTACGGCGAGGAGCGGCATCCGCTCACGGATCCGGCCCGGGTCGACCGCGACGCGTGGGAGCTGGCGCTGTTCAGAGCGGCCGAGCGGCGCCGCATACCGGTGCTCGCGATCTGCCGCGGGCTGCAGCTCGTCAACGTGGCGCGCGGAGGCACTCTGCACCAGCACCTGCCCGAGTCGCTCGGCACCGAGCGCTACCGCCTGGGCGGAGGCGTGTTCGCCGAGAACGACATCGAGGTCTCGGGCGACACGGCGCTCGCCGGCGTCCTCGGTGCCGGCGACGTACGCGTGCACAGCTATCACCATCAGGGCATCGATCGGCTCGGGGAGGGGCTGGTCGCCGCTGCGCACTCCGCCGACGGACTCGTGCAGGCGTTCGTCGACACCGCAGATGGTCACGTCGTCGGCATTCAGTGGCATCCGGAGGAGAATGCCGAAGACCGACGTCTCTTCGCAGATCTCGTCTCGCAGGCTCGCGCGTTCGCCGCCGGGCGGAAGGAGGACGCCCGATGAGCGCGTTCACAGTCATCAACCCGTCCACCGGTGCCGCGATCCGCGAGGTCCCCAGAGCCGGCATCGGAGAGACGGATGCCGCGATCGCTCGTGCCGTCGCGGCGCAGCGTCGGTGGGCGGCCCTGGCCCCGGTGGCACGTGCGGATGCCCTCCGGTCGTTCGCCCGCGCGGTGGAAGGCGCCGTCGAAGAGCTGGCGAAGCTGGAGGTGCTCAACTCCGGGCATCCGATCGGCTCGGCCCGCTGGGAGGCCGGTCACGTCGCCCAGGTGCTCAACTACTACTCCGCCGACCCGGAGCGCCTGTCCGGGCGACAGATCCCGGTGGCCGGCGGGCTCGATGTCACGTTCCACGACCCCTACGGCGTGGTCGGCGTGATCGTTCCGTGGAACTTCCCGATGACGATCGCCTCGTGGGCGTTCGCGCCGGCGCTCGCCGCGGGCAACGCCGTGGTGCTGAAGCCCGCCGAGCTGACACCTCTCACCGCCATCCGCCTCGGCGAGCTCGCGCGCGAAGCAGGACTACCGGAGGGGCTGTTCGAGGTCGTCACCGGGTCGGGCTCGGTCGTCGGGCAGCGTCTCGTGGAACACCCGGACGTGCGCAAGGTCGTCTTCACCGGCTCGACCGAGGTGGGCGTCGAAGTCGCGGCGGGCTGCGCGCGAGCCCTCAAGCCCGTCACCCTCGAACTCGGGGGCAAGAGCGCGAACATCGTCTTCGAGGACGCGGATCTCGAACGCGCGGCGTCCGGAGTTCCCGGATCCGTGTTCGACAACGCCGGCCAGGACTGCTGTGCGCGCAGCCGCGTGCTCGTGCAGCGCTCGGTCTACGACCGGTTCCTCGAACTGCTCGAACCGGCCGTCGCCGCCTGGCGTGTGGGCGACCCTGCCCGCGATGACACCGACATGGGGCCGCTCATCTCGGCGGGACACCGCGATACCGTCGCCTCATTCCTCGACGGTGCAGACATCGCCTTCCGTGGCAGTGCCCCCGAGGGGGACGGGTTCTGGTTCGCGCCGGCCGTGGTGCTCGCCGACCCCGCCGACCGCATCGCGCAGCAGGAGGTGTTCGGGCCCGTCGTCGCGGTGATGCCGTTCGAGGACGAGGCCGATGCCATCCGTCTGGCCAACGACACGGCGTACGGTCTCGCGGGCTCCGTCTGGACCGAGAGCCTGGGACGCGGTGTCCGCGTGGCCCGGGGTGTGCGCAGCGGCGTGCTGTCCGTGAACTCGCACTCCTCGGTGCGGTACTCCACGCCGTTCGGCGGCATGAAGGCGTCGGGCCTGGGGCGCGAACTCGGCCCCGACGCCGCCGAGCACTTCACCGAGACCAAGAACGTCTTCTTCGCGACCGATGAACACTGATCGCGTCGTCCTTTCACCCATCCGGAACGGAGAACCCACATGAGCATCGATCTGACCCAGCGTCTCAAGGACCGCGTCGCCATCATCACCGGCGGCGCGAGCGGCATCGGGTTCGCCACCGCCCAGCGCTTCGCAGCGGAGGGGGCCCTCGTCGTGATCGCCGACGTCGATCCGACGACAGGAGAGGCGGCGGCCGCCGAGGTGGGCGGCGTGTTCCGCCCGGTCGACGTCGCAGACGAGGCCAAGGTGAACGCGCTGTTCGACGGTGTCGCGGAGGAGTTCGGGCGGATCGACATCGCCTTCAACAACGCGGGCATCTCGCCGGCCGATGACGACTCCATCGAGACGACGGAGCTCCCGGCGTGGGATCGCGTGCAGGACGTGAATCTCAAGAGCGTGTACCTGTGCAGCCGTGCAGCCCTCCGTCACATGGTGCCCGCGGGGCGCGGATCGATCATCAACACCGCCTCCTTCGTCGCGCTCCTCGGATCCGCCACCTCGCAGATCAGTTACACCGCGTCGAAGGGGGGCGTGCTGGCGATGTCCCGCGAGCTCGGTGTGCAGTTCGCCCGTCAGGGAGTGCGGGTGAATGCGCTGTGCCCTGGACCGGTGAACACCCCGTTGCTGCAGGAGCTGTTCGCGAAGGATCCGGAGCGTGCGCAGCGGCGCCTGGTGCACGTGCCGATGGGACGCTTCGCGGAGCCCGCCGAGCTCGCAGCGGCCGTGGCGTTCCTCGCCTCCGACGACGCGTCGTTCATCACCGCGAGTGCGTTCGTCGTCGACGGCGGGATCACGAACGCCTACGTCACCCCGCTGTGAGCCACCCTCACCTCGCTGTGACAGGGTGAAGGCATGAGCGAGCACTCCCACGACGGCGACCTCGTCGAAGTGCGAAGGGCCGTCTACCGGCCGCTGCGGCGCGGCAATGCGCTCGAGGACGCGGTGGCCCGACTCGTGCAGACGATCCGGCTCGGTGTGGTCGCTCCTGGCGAGTCCCTGCCTCCGGAGCGCGAGCTGGCGGCGTCGTTCGGGGTGAGTCGCGACACCGTGCGCGAGGCGATCCGCGAGCTGGCCGACACCGGTTACCTGCTGCCGCGGCGTGGTCGCTACGGAGGCACGTTCGTGGCCGACCCGCTGCCACACCCCAGCGTGCCGGGGGCGGTGACGCCGGACGAGATCGACGACGTGCTCGGGCTGCGCCGCGTGCTCGAGACCGGGGCCGTGCGCGCGGCCGCGAGCCGCTCCTTGGACGCTTCGACCCGTGCCGACCTGTGGGCGCGACACGAGGCGGCGGTGCCGGCGGGTCCTGAGGAGTATAGACGCCTGGACACGCTGCTGCACCTGGCCATCGCCGAGGCCGCCGGAATCCCGTCGCTGGTCGCGCTCGTGGCCGAGAACAGGGCCGACGTCAATGCGTGGCTCGATACGTTCCCGCTGATGCCGCGCAACATCCAGCACTCGGGGGAGCAGCACGAGAGCATCGTCTCCGCGATCCTCGCCGGACGTCCGGATGCTGCCGAGGCGGCGATGCGCGATCATCTCGCCGGGTCCGAAGCCCTGCTGCGTGGCTTCCTCCTCTGATCGGTGCCAATCGGTCGCCATTTCCTGAATCGGCAACGGATACCGTTGCGAAATCATCAAGAGGCTTCCGATTTCGCTATACCTGACGCCTTTCCTGTGACAGACTCGCGACAAGCGAATCTCAATGGGGAGGCTCCATGCCCGACAACACCCGAATGTCGACGGCGACACTCGATGCACCCACCGCCACCGGCGCGGTCCACATCGACGGCGTCACCAAGCGATATGGCACCGCCACCGCCGTCGACGACCTGACCCTCGACGTGCAGCAGGGGGAGTTCCTCTCCCTGCTCGGCCCGTCCGGCTGCGGGAAGACGACCACCCTGCGCATGATCGCGGGCTTCGAATACCCGGATGCCGGGGACATCCGCATCTCCGGCCGCAGCGTCTTGAACCTCCCCCCGTATCGGCGCGAGGTGAACACCGTCTTCCAGGCGTACGCCCTGTTCCCGCACCTCACGGTCGCCGAGAACGTGGCGTACGGGCTGCAGCAGCGGCGCGTGCCCAAGGCCGAGCAGCGGGAACGGGTGAGCGAAGCACTCGACATGGTGCAGCTGCGCGCCTTCGCCGACCGCAAGCCCACACAGCTCTCCGGTGGACAGCAGCAGCGCATCGCTCTGTCGCGTGCACTCATCAACCGGCCGAGCGTGCTCCTGCTCGACGAGCCGTTGGCGGCACTGGACCGCCAGCTGCGCGAGGAGATGCAGCTCGAGCTCAAGCTGCTGCAGGCGCGGCTGGGCACGACCTTCGTATTCGTCACCCACGATCAGGCCGAGGCGCTCTCGATGAGCGATCGGATCGCCGTGATGCGCGCGGGGCGGATCGAGCAGCTCGATGCGCCGGACGCCATCTACGCGGAGCCGGCCTCCGCCTACGTGGCGTCGTTCATCGGTCAGCAGAACTTCGTGCACGGCACGGTTCGGGCAGATGGGGAGGCGGTCGACACGGCCATCGGCGTGATCGCGGGCCGCTGGGGTGGGGAGCATGTGGCGGCGGGGCAGCCGGCCGTCGCCGCCATCCGGCCGGAGTACGTCCGTCTGGAACAGGGCGAAGGCGGGGGCGTCCCCGGGCGCGTGCTCGGTGTCTCGCACCTGGGTGAGACCCTCCAGGTCGCTGTTCGCGTCGGCGAGGACGCCACGTTCCTCTCGCGCATGCCGGCCCCGACCGCCCCGCGGGTGCGAGTCGATGACGCCGTCCGCTGTGTGTGGGATCCTGCGGATGCGCGGCTGTTCGCCGCCGAGGGCATCCCCACCACCGCGACGCACGTGATCACCCTGCCCAAGGACGGCGGGCTGTGACGGGCGCCCCTCCGGTGCGCGTGCTCGCACACCGGAGTGCCGCGCGGGTGATCCGCACCGAGCTGACCCGACGGGGCTTCCTCGCCACCGCGATCATGGCGGGCGGTGCCGTCGTGCTCAGCGCGTGCTCGCCGGGGCAGAACGCCGCGGCCGTGCATGCCGAGGGCGGCCCTCTCGAGGACAAGCTCTCCATCTACAGCTGGGGTGACTACGACGCCCCGGAGGTGCTCGAGCAGTTCACCGCCGAGAGCGGCCCGCGCATCGTGCTCGACGCCTTCAACTCCAACGAGGAGCTGATCGCCAAGCTGGTCGCCGCCCGCGGCACCTCCGGCTACGACATCGTGGTGCCGACCGGGGTGTTCGTCGGGCCCATGGCCGAGAACGGACTCCTGCAGAAGTTCAACCTCGACCTGCTGCCGAACATGAAGCACGTGGCCCCCGAGTTCCGTGGGCGCTCTTGGGATCCCGGCAACGAGTACTCGGTGTGCAAGGCGTGGGGGACCACGGGGTTCGTGTACGACAAGAGGGTGATCTCGCGCGAGCTCACGACCTGGAACGACTTCATCGATGCCGCGCAGAACGAGGCATCGGGCTCGACCTCGGTGCTCGACGACCCGGCACCGCTGCTGGGCATCTACTTCTGGGCGAACGGCATCGACTGGACGACCACCGATCCCGACCACCTCGACGCGGTCGAGAGGTTCCTGGTGAAGGATCTCGCTCCGCACGTCTCGGCGTTCGACTCGTACCCCGGTGGGTCGTCGATCCCGCAGGCGTCCCACGCGCTGCTGCAGTCCTACAACGGCGACGCGCGGCTCGGTATCTTCGAGTCGGACGACCCTGACCGCTGGCAGTGGGTGCTCGGGAGCCCGGCGACGGAGCTGTGGATGGACAACTGGGCGATCGCCGCGGGAGCTCCGCACCCCGAGGCCGCGCACGCGTTCATCGACTTCGTGCTGCAGCCCGACGTGCAGCTCGCACAGGTCGACTACATCGGCTACGACACCGGCATCTCCGGCATCCGCGAGGAAGCGGAGGCTGCGGGGCTGGAACGGCTCGACATGGTGTTCTTCGACGAGGAGCAGGTGGCCACGATGCACGAGGGCAAGCTGACCGATGCG
Source organism: Microbacterium sp. Ag1 (assembly GCF_001005635.1). Lineage (NCBI taxonomy): Bacteria > Bacillati > Actinomycetota > Actinomycetes > Micrococcales > Microbacteriaceae > Microbacterium > Microbacterium sp. Ag1. The sequence goes on along the minus strand of NZ_LBCR01000034.1, from coordinate 472,266 downwards.
CAGGACCGTGTCGTCTCGATCTGGAACTCGATGAAGGCGGCCGCCGGTGCCTAAGCTCAAGTTCGGCCTCGCGATCCCCGCCTGGGTCTGGCTGCTCGTCTTCTTCGTCGCCCCGATCTTCATGGTGATCGTGTTCAGCTTCGGCTACAAGCCGAGCATCTTCGCCACGCATGCGCTCGACCACCTCTCGTTCGACCGCTACCTCGAAGCTCTCTCCCCGACGTTCTTCAGCACGTTCCTGAACACACTGTGGATCGGCATCCTCGGCACGGCCCTGTGTCTGGTGATCGGCGGTCCGGTCGCATACTGGATCGCGGTGAAGGCCCCGCCCTCGAAGCGCGGACTCCTGCTCGCGCTCGTGATGGTGCCGTTCTGGACCAACTTCCTCGTGCGCACCATCGGCTGGCAGGTGATCCTCGCCCCCGAGGGCTGGCTCTCGCAGCTGCTGCAGGGCATCGGGGTCATCCCCGGTCCGCTCGATCTGCTCTACTCGCGCGGCGCGGTGCTCCTCGGCGTCGTCTACAACTACCTGCCGCTGATGATCCTGCCGCTGTTCGTGGCCTTCGATCGCGTGTCGGGGCCGCTGCGCGAGGCGAGCAAGGATCTCGGTGCGAACAGCGTTACGACCTTCCTGAGGGTGACCGTGCCCCTGGCCAGGCCCGGGATCATCGCGGGAGTGCTGCTGGTGTACATCCCGCTCATGGGCGACTACATCACGGCGACCGTGCTGGGCGGGGCGAAGGGCAACATGATCGGGCAGGTCGTGGCGAGTCAGTTCCAGACCGCGCAGAACTGGGCGCTCGGCTCGGCCATGGCGGTACTGCTGATCATCGTCATCATGCTCTCGATCGCCGTCGCGGCCGGACTCCTCTGGCTCGTGACCCTGCCGCTCCGGCAACGCAACCGCCTCGTCCTGGGGGAGGGATCATGACCGCCGTGACCGATGGACCGCAGAAGACCGCACCGCGCGTGCGCCGAGGGGCCGGTCGCTTCGTGCTGCCGCTCTGGGCGGCGCTGGTGTTCCTGTTCCTGTTCCTGCCGATCCTCGTGATCATCGTCTACTCCTTCAATGTCGGCCGGCTGCTGGTGTCGTGGGACCATTTCGGCTTCGACTCGTTCCTCGCGATCGTGAACAAGCCGGCGATCCGCGACGCGGTGCTCGTCTCGGTGCGCACGGGCCTGCTGGCGGCGCTCCTTGCCACCGCGTTGGGAACCCTCGCCGGCATCGCGATGGCGCGCAATCCCGGCAAGTGGGTGTGGTGGTTCCTCGGACTGCTGCTGCTCGTGTCGGTGACGCCGGAGATCGTGGATGCCGTCGCGCTCCTGCCGTGGTTGGTCTTCCTCGGGCAGGACGCCGGGATCGGCATCTTCAACGACGGCACCATGAGACTCGTGGTGGGACAGTCGCTGTTCTCTATCGCGATCGTGTCGTACATCGTGCGGGCGCGGCTCGTGGGGCTCGACGCCCGGCTCGAAGAGGCCTCGGCCGACCTCTATGCGCCCCCGGTGCGCACCTTCTTCAAGATCACGCTGCCTCTCGCGATGCCTGCGGTGCTCGCCGGGTTCCTGCTCTCGTTCACGCTGAGTCTCGACAACACCGTCGTCTCCGCCTTCGTGCAGGTCTCCGGCACGACGCCGTGGCCCGTCTACGTGCTCAGCGCCCTCCGCAGCGGGTTGCGGCCGGAGATCGCCGCGGTGTCCACGATCATGCTGGTGCTCACGCTGCTGGCACTCGCTCTGGTGGCGGTCGTCCTCAAGCGTGCGGGTGACTCGGCGACCGAGATCGCCCGCACGATGGCTGGAGGGTGAGCATGGTGTTCGCAGATCTGGTGTTCACCGCCGGCACGCGAGGGGGACGGGTGTTCCTCGCGGATGCTGCGCGATCCACCGCGCACGCCGTCGCCGTCACGAACGGCCGTATCAGTGGGGTGGGGCACGACGTCTCGGCGCTGGTCGGCCCGCACACCGAGGTCGTCGACCTCGACGGCGGGCTTCTGGTACCGGGGTTCCAAGACGCGCATGTGCACCCGGTGTGGGGCGGGTTGGACATGCTCCGCTGCGACCTCGCCGAGCTGTCGACGCGCGAGGAGTACCTCGACCGCATCGCCGCCTATGCGCAGGAGCATCCCGATGACGAGTGGATCCTGGGCGGCGGATGGCAGATGTCGGCGTTCCCCGGCGGTGTACCGACCGCGGAAGACCTCGACTCCGTCGTGCCCGGCCGCCCGGCATTCCTGCCCAACCGCGACGGCCACGGCGCCTGGGTCAACTCCCGAGCACTTGCGCTCGCCGGCATCACCCGCGCGACGGCCGATCCAGCGGACGGGCGGATCGAGCGCGACGCGACCGGCGCACCGAGCGGCACGCTGCACGAGGGCGCGATGGGCCTGGTCAACAGGCTGCTGCCGACGGAGGCGCCCGAGCGTCTGGTGGAGGCCCTCCTGCAGGGGCAGCGCCACCTGCACTCCTACGGCGTGACGGCGTGGCAGGACGCGATCGTCGGCACCGAGTACGGAGACGCGGGCGACCCGCTGCCCGCGTACCTGACCGCCGCCGCATCCGGTGCGCTCACCGGTCGCGTGGTGGGTTCGCTGTGGTGGGACCGGTCGCGCGGCCTGGAGCAGATCGACGACATCGTCCGGCGTCGCGACGAGAGCACGGTCGGGCGATTCCGGGCACGCAGCGTGAAGATCATGCAGGACGGCGTCGCGGAGAACTTCACCGCCGCGATGCTCGAGCCCTACTGCGACGGCCACGGGCATCCGCGCGAGGACTCCGGGATCTCCTTCGTCGAACCCGAGCTGCTCAAGGAAGCGGCGACGCGGCTCGATGCCCTCGGATTCACGCTGCACTTCCACGCGATCGGCGACCGCGCGGTGCGGGAGTGCCTGGATGCGGTCGACGCCGCGCTCGTGCGCAACGGACCTCGCGGGAACAGGCACCACATCTCCCACATCCAGGTCGTGCACCCCGACGACATCCCGCGGTTCCGGGCGCTCGACGTCACCGCCAACATGCAGATGCTGTGGGCGACGCTGGAGCCGCAGATGGTCGATCTCACCATCCCCTTCCTCGGGGAACAGCGGTCGGCGTGGCAGTACCCGTTCGGTGACCTGTTGCGTTCGGGGGCTGCGCTCGCCGCGGGAAGCGACTGGTCGGTGAGCACACCGAACCCGATGGCGGCGATCCACGTCGCGGTGAACCGTCGTTCCGCGCCGACCGAGTGGGAGGGCGACTACCCCGCGTTCCTGCCGGAGCAGGCGATCGATCTCGCGACCGCGCTCGTGGCGTACACCGCGGGCTCCGCGCGGGTGAACCACCTCGACGACACCGGCACGATCGCGGTGGGGATGCGGGCCGACCTCGCCCTGCTCGACCGTGACCCGTTCGAGCATCCGGCCGACGAGATCGGCCTGACCGAGGTGCGCGGCACCTGGGTCGAGGGGGAGCGGGTGTACGACTCCGCGGAGTGAGCCGTCGGCCCACTCCGGACGGGGCATCGGCTCGCTGACCACGCCGATAAGTACGCCGGTGGGAATCACGCCAGCGCCGGGGTGTAGTAGCTAAGCGTTTCCGCGGTCGCCAACGGCCCCGACCTGGTGTGTTGCGATCTCCTCGGCGGTCGCCGGACGCACAGCGGTCTGTTTGAGGAGTGTGTAATCGACCGTCGAATTGTATATCGGCCGCTCTTCGCAATGTGGTGCGGGTTTGGCTGGTCTGTCCCCCGAACGGAGGACAGACAGGTGCCGTTGAAGTGCGGGACGCTATGTGCGCGGCGGGTCGAGTGATCGGAGAAACGCAGTGAGACGTGGAACAAGGGTTTCGGCTCTCTACAACGTGGGGCTGGGGCTCTGCAACCAGGCAGGCAAGGGCATCTGGGTGTACTGGACCTGGGCGGGTCACGTCTGGTGTACGGGACCGTAAGGGGATAAGGAGTTTCAGTTATGGTCTCTCTCAATGAATTTGGTCCTATGGAGAAACGGAAGCGCAGCCTTCTCATCATCAGCTGGGTGGCGCCGGTCCTCGCGCTGGTCGCAGCTATCGTTTTCTGGAATGAACCTTCAATGCTGAGCGCGATAGCTGCAGCGATCTTGCTGCTCATGATGACGGCGCTTTATCTCGTAGAAAGACGATTCTCTAGAGTCCTTATCGCGGCTCTGAGACGTCTAGAGACGTGAGGGGTTCGAGCAGGTCGTAGCGAGGGCTGTCGTCGAGCTGACATACTCCCTCCGACACACCGACCATGGATGCACGAAGCCCCGGCTACGCGATGTCGCCGGGGCTTCGTGCATCCGTGGTCGTCTTAGCCCGCCGCGGCCTCGTCGGCCACGGACAGCGCCTCGTCGAGCACACCGAGCCCGCGCACCAACTCCTCCTCGCTGATCACCAGCGGCGGAGCGATGTGCATGCGGTTGAAGTGCGTGAACGGCCAGACCCCGGCCTTCTTGGCGGCTGCGGCGAAGGCACCCATCGGCGCGGCATCCGTCCCCGAGGCGTTGAACGGCACGAGGGGCTCGCGCGTCTCCTGGTCGCGCACGAGCTCGACGGCCCAGAACAGTCCGAGACCGCGCACGTCGCCGACGCTCGGGTGCTTCTCGACCCAGCCGCGCACGGTCGGCTCGACGATACGGGTGCCGAGGTCGCGCACGCGCTCCAGGATGCCGTCGCGACGGAACACCTCGAACGTGGCGACGCCGGCCGCGCAGGCGAGCGGGTGGCCGGAATAGGTCAGTCCGCCCGCGAACGGCATCGTGTCGAAGGCGCTCGCGATGCGGTCGGAGATCACCACGCCGCCCAGCGGAACGTAGCCCGAGTTCACACCCTTCGCGAAGGTGATCAGGTCGGGGCTGGCGTCGAACGCGTCGATGCCGAACCACTCGCCCAGGCGGCCGAATCCGACCATGACCTCGTCGGCGATGTACACGATGCCGTAGCGGTCGCACAGCTCGCGGACACCCTGCAGGTACCCGGGCGGCGGGACGAGCACGCCGTTGGTGCCCACGACCGTCTCGATGATGATCGCCGCGATGGTCTGCGGGCCCTCCAGCTGGATCGTCTGCTCGAGGTGTGCGAGCGCCCGCTCAGCCTCCTGCTCCGGAGTCTCGGAATGGAACGGAGAGCGGTACAGGTACGGTCCGAAGAAGCGCACGGCACCGGAGTCGACCGTGTCGTTGGCCCAGCGCCGCGGATCGCCGGTGAGCGAGATCGCCGTCGAGGTGGAGCCGTGGTAGCTGCGGTACATCGACAGCACCTTGCGGCGTCCCGTGAACTGGCGGGCCATGCGCACCGCGTACTCGTTGGCCTCGGCGCCGCCGTTGGTGAAGAACACCTTCTCCAACCCCTCGGGCGCGACCTCCGCGATCATACGTGCGAGCTCGCCGCGCACGTCGTTGGCGATGGAGGGCTGGATCGTCGCGAGGCGTCCGGCCTGCTGCTGGATCGCGGCGACCAGATCGGGATGCTGGTGCCCGAGGTTGAGGTTCACGAGCTGGCTCGAGAAGTCGAGGTAGGGGTTGCCCTGGTAGTCCCAGAAGGTCGATCCCTCGCCCGCGGCGACGGGCAGCGGGTCGATCAGGCCCTGCGCGCTCCAGGAGTGGAACACGTGCCCGCGGTCGTCTGCACGCACCTGCGCTTCGGCTTCGGGGGCGGGCAGCGGGTGCGCGACCCCGTGTCGGTCGGTGAAGTTCGTCATCGTCGTGTCCGCTCAGTCGTTGCTCGGGAAGTCAGTGGTTGCTCGGGAAACCGAGGTCGATCTGGGAGGGGGTGTGGTCGGGCCAGCGGGTGGTGACGACCTTGGAGCGCGTGTAGAAGTGCACCGACTCGGGGCCGTAGATGTGCGAGTCGCCGAACAGCGAGTCCTTCCACCCGCCGAACGAGTAGGCGCCGATCGGCACGGGGATCGGAACGTTCACGCCGACCATGCCGACCTCGATGTCGAACTCGTACTGACGGGCCGTGCCGCCGTCGCGCGTGAAGATCGCGGTGCCGTTGCCGTAGGCGTTGGCGTTCACGAGGGCGACCGCGTCGGCGTAGGTGTCGACGCGGACGACCGACAGCACCGGGCCGAAGATCTCGTCGTCGTAGACCTTCATGCCGGGGGCGACCTGATCGATCAGACTGACACCCAGGAAGAAGCCCTCCGAGTCGAACTCCTTCTGCGTGCCGTCGACGACGACCTTCGCGCCCTCGGCCTCAGCGCCCGTCACGTAGGAGGCGACCTTGTCCCGGTGCTCGCGGGTGATGAGCGGACCCATCTCGCTCGCGGTATCCGTGCCCGCGCCGATCGTGAGGCCGCCGATGCGGTCGGCGATCGCGGTGACGAGGTCGTCGGCGATGTCGCCCACCGCGACCAGCACGGAGACGGCCATGCAGCGCTCGCCGGCGGAGCCGTAGGCGGCGGAGACCGCGGCGTCGGCTGCCGCGTCGATGTCGGCGTCGGGCATCACGACCATGTGGTTCTTCGCGCCACCGAGGGCCTGCACGCGCTTGCCGGCAGCCGAGGCACGCTGGTAGATCGAGCGGGCGATCGGAGTGGAGCCGACGAAGCTCACCGCGTTGACGCGCGGGGAATCCAGGATCGCGTCCACGGCCTCCTTGTCGCCGTTGACGACGTTGAGCACTCCGTCGGGCAGGCCCGCCTCGCTGAAGAGCTTCGCGAGCCAGACGGAGGCGGACGGGTCCTTCTCGCTGGGCTTGAGGACGACCGTGTTGCCGCAGGCGATGGCCGAGGCCACCATCCACAGCGGCACCATGACCGGGAAGTTGAACGGGGTGATCGCCGCGACGACGCCGACCGGCTGCTTGACCGAGTGCACGTCGACGCCGCGGGCCACCTGCTCGCTGCGCTCGCCCTTGAGCAGGTGCACGAGTCCGGCGGCGAACTCGACGTTCTCGATGCCGCGCGACACCTCGCCCGCTGCATCCGAGAGCACCTTTCCGTGCTCGCTCGTCACGATCGCGGCGAGCTCCGGCGTGCGCTCCTTGAGCAGCTGGCGCAGGCGGAAGAACACATCGGCGCGCTTGATCAGGCTCGTCTCGCGCCAGGCGGGGAGGGCGGCGGCTGCGGCGGCGATCGCGGAGTCCACCTCGGCGGTGGAGGCGAAGGCCACCTGCTTCGACACCTGGCCGGTGGCGGGGTCGAAGACCTGGCCGGTGCGGGCCGCTTCGGCGGTCTCCGCTCCGTTGATGACGTGACGGACGATGTCCACGATGTTCCTCCGAGGGCTGAAGAATGCGCCGTTCGAACACTCTGACCGGTGTCCGATAGGCTTGTGCTCCTCAATGATCACAGAGCAGAGGAGTTGGTCGTGATGTCAGAACGTCAGGACTTCCGCTCCATCCGGACAGATCGTCCGGTTCGCGGCGACGCCCTCCTCACGGTCGCCGACGTCCTCGCGGAGCCCGTGCTGCAGGCAGGCGCTCCGGAGGTGATCGTCGGCGGTGGGGCGCTCGATGCCGCCGTGCGCTGGGTGCACGTGTCCGACAGTGCCGGTGTCGCCCGTCTGCTCGACGGCGGGGAGCTCCTGCTCAGCACCGGGGCCGGCTGGCCGACCGCTCCGGCGGAACTGCGTGCTTTCGCCGTCGGACTGCATCAGGCCGGGGTCGCGGGCATCGTGGTCGAGCTCGGCTCTGGCCAGGCGCGCATCCCGGAGGCCGTCGTCGAGGTGTGCACGGAGCGCGGGCTCGCACTGATCGCACTCACCAGCGAGATCAAGTTCGTCACGGTCACGGAGACCGTGCACCGCGCGCTGATCGCGGCGCAGACCATGGCCCTGCGCGAACGCCAGCACCTGCACGAGCTCTTCACGGCGCTCAGCCTGCGCGGAGCTCCGGCCGACGTCGTCGTCGCGGAGACGGCGAGAGCGCTCGGCGCACCCGTCGTGCTGGAGAACCTGGCGCGTGAGGTGATCGCGCACGAGACCCTGCGGATGCCGGTCGCGGAGGCGCTGGGGAAGCTGCGCTCGGCCGACCGCGTGCCCGTACAGGCGCGCGGCGTGCGGTGGGGGACCCTCCTCGCACTCCCCGGACCTGCGCATCCTGCCGGCCGGCTCACCGTGCTCGAACAGGGGGCCACGGCCCTCGCATTCGGATGCCTCGCGGACGGCGGTGACTCCGAATGGTCGCTGCTCGCGCAGCGCGGCCTCATCGACGATCTGCTCGGCGCCCGCTTCGCGAGTCCGGATGACATCCAGGCCCGTCTCGCGACCAGCGGCTTCATGCTCGCGGGGCGGCACTGCCACGGCATCGTGGCACGCGGCACGGAATCTGCGGTGCACCTCGCGCACCGCGCGGCCAGGGCCGGGGTCGCGGTGGTCGCCGCGCGGGTGGGTGACGACGATGTCGCACTGCTCTCGCTGCCGGCATCCGCTCCGCTGACGGATGCGATCGTCACGAGCCTCGTCGGCCCCGACCGCACGGTCTTCGTGGGGCCCCCTGCGGATGACGTGCTGGGGCTGCTCGCCTCGCTTCGGGCCGCGCGCGATCTGGCGGCGAGCGACCGTTCGGACAGCGGTCCCCGCGTGCGGCGCGTCGACGACCGTCCGCTGGAGCGGTTTGTCGCCTCGTTGCGCGACGACCATCGCCTTCTCGCGCACAGCGAGCGGATGCTGGCGCCGGTCGTGTCATACGACCGGGAGCGCCGAGGAGACCTGATCGACGTGCTGTCGGCGCTCGTCGCACACCCCGGGAATCGTTCAGCGGCGGCGAACGCCAGTCACCTCTCGCGGTCGGTCTTCTATCAGCGCCTCACGTTGATCGGCGATCTGCTCGACGCGGACCTCGACGACGGAGAGACGCTCGCCGCGCTCCATCTCGCACTGCTGGCGAGGCGGAGCGCGACGCCCGTGGCCTGACCCTGCGTCCTCGCCGTCGTGGCGCCGTCGTGGCCGGGACGGTCAGAGTACGGACTGCGCGCGCGTCAGCACATCCCGCAGGATCTGCTCGATCTCCCGGAACTCGGACGGTCCGACCGTGAGCGGCGGCGCGAGCTGGATCACGGGGTCGCCGCGGTCATCGGCGCGACAGTACAGCCCGGCCTCGAACAGGGCGGGTGACAGGAAGCCGCGCAGCAGCCGCTCGGACTCGGCATCGTCGAAGGTCTCCTTCGTGCCCTTGTCCTTCACGAGCTCGATGCCGAAGAAGTAGCCGTCGCCGCGCACGTCGCCGACCAGCGGCAGGTCGAGCAGCTTCTCGAGTTCTGCACGGAACAGCGGGGAGTTCTCCCGCACGTGCGCGTTGAGTCCCTCCTCGTCGAAGATCGCGAGGTTCTCCAGCGCGACCGCGGCTGACACCGGGTGCCCGCCGAACGTGTAGCCGTGCGGGAAGGACAGGTCGCCCTTCGAGAAGGGCTCGTAGATGCGGTCGCTGACGATCGTCGCGCCGATCGGGGAGTACCCGCTGGTCATGCCCTTGGCGCAGGTGATCATGTCGGGCACGTAGCCGAGACCCGTGCAGGCGAAGGTGTGACCCAGGCGGCCGAAGGCGCAGATGACCTCGTCCGAGACGAGCAGCACGTCGTGACGGTCGCAGATCTCGCGCACCCTGGCGAAGTAGCCGGGAGGGGGCGGGAAGCAGCCGCCGGAGTTCTGCACCGGCTCCAGGAAGACCGCGGCGACCGTGTCGGCGCCTTCGAAGAGGATCATCTCCTCGATGCGGTCGGCCGCCCAGCGTCCGAACGCTTCGAGGTCGTCGGCGGGTCCGCCCATCTCGGCCGCGCGGTAGAAGTTGGTGTTCGGCACACGGAAGCCACCGGGGGTGATCGGCTCGAACATCGACTTCATCGCGGGGATGCCGGTGATCGCCAGGGCTCCCTGCGGCGTGCCGTGATAGGCCACCGACCGCGAGATGACCTTGTGCTTGGCGGGCTTGCCCTGCAGCTTCCAGTAGTGCTTGGCGAGCTTGAACGCGGTCTCGACCGCCTCGCCGCCGCCGGTGGAGAAGAAGACCTTGTTGAGGTCGCCCGGCGCCTCGTCGGCGAGACGATCGGCCAACTCGATCGCGGCCGGGTGCGCGTACGACCACAGGGGGAAGAACGCCAGCTCGGAAGCCTGCGCCGCGGCAGCCTCGGCCAGTCGACGTCGACCGTGCCCTGCGTTCACGACGAAGAGGCCGGCGAGCCCGTCGAAGTACTCCTTGCCCTTGGCATCCCAGATGCGGTGCCCCTCGCCCTTGACGATGATGGGCACGCCCGACTCGGCCATCGTGGACTGCCGGGTGAAATGCATCCAAAGATGGTCCTTCGCCATCGTCTGCAGTGCGGACTCGGAAGGTATGGTGCGTGCGGTGCTCATCTGGTCCCCCAGTTGTAGAGCTGCTTCTGCAGCTTGGCGTAGATGAAGGTTTCGGTGGAGAGGACGCCGTCGATCGGGCGGATGACGTCGTTGATCAGCGCGAGCAGGTCGTCATCGTCCTCGCAGACCACCTCGGCGAGGACATCGAAGGATCCGACCGTGATGACCACATAGTCGACGGCGTCGATGGCGGCGATGGCCTCGGCGACGCGGCGGGCGTCGCCGGACACGCGCACGCCGATCATGGCCTGGCGGTGGAAGCCCAGCTGCATCGGGTCGGTGACGGCGACGATCTGCATCACGCCGGACTCGGTGAGCCGCTGCACGCGCTGGCGCACGGCGGCTTCGCTCATCCCGACGGTGCGGCCGATCTCGGAGTACGAACGTCGTCCGTCCTCCTGGAGCAGCTCGACGATCGTCTTCGAGACCGCATCGAGGGAAGGGTGCTTCTTCGCCGGACTCATGGTGCGATCCTCGCACTCCACGATGCGCTGAGCAACCGATTTCGTGGAATCTGGCTATTCGTCCAGCGGAATCGGCAGGAATCTCAGCTCTCGAGCGGTCCCAGCCAGGCGCTCGCCGCCGTGGAGTGCGCGGACTCGGGGTCGGATGGGTGGAACGCTCCGGCCAGAACGTCGCGGTAGAGGCGCGAGAGTTCATTGGCCGAGAAGTACGACCCGCCGCCGGCGACGAGCATCGCCTCGTCGACGACGTGCTTGGCCATCGTGATCGCCCGATGCTTGACACCGGAGAGCTGGGGGAACCACCGCGCGCCGTGATCGACGCGCTCATCCACATCGCGTCCGAGCGCGGCGATCTGCGGGGGCAGCGCGTCGTAGGCGATGGCCATGTCGGCGATGCGCCAGCGGATGTCGGGATCCTGGCTGTACGCGAGCCTGGTCTTCTTCGAATGCCGCTTCTGCGCCGTGGCCACCGCGAGCTCCAACGCTCGCCGGGCGATCCCCGTGTAGACGGAGGCGAGCAGGATCTCGAAGACCGAGAAGATCCCGAACACGATCGGGTCGGGGCTGGGTCCCGGATCGATGCGTCGCACGACGTGGGCGGCGTCGGACACGGCGCCGTTCAGCCGGGTGGTCCTGCTCTGCGTGCCCCGCATGCCGAGGGTGTCCCAGTCGTCGGAGGTGGTGACGGCATCCGTCCGCTCAACGAAGGCGAAGACCAGCTTCGGGGCATCGGGGCTGGTGGTGTCGAGACCGTGCAGGCCCAGGCGCGTCCAGACCGGGGCGAGGGAGGTGAAGATCTTCGTTCCCGTGAAGGAGTAGCCGCCGTCCCCGTCCGGCACAGCCGCCGTGTCGCTGCCGAACAGCACCAGGTCGTTGCCGCCCTCGCTGATGCCGAACGCGAAGACCTCGCCCGCGACGGCGCCGTCCTGCACGAACTCAAGGCCGGGGACCCCGCGGTCGGAGAACACCTTCGCGACGCCCGTCCAGACGAGGTGCATGTTGATGGCCAGGGCTGTCGCCGGGGCCGCCCCCGCCAGGCGCTGCTGCAGGATCGCGGCCTCGGCGAGCCCGAGTCCCGCGCCACCGCGCTCTCGTGGCACCAGGATCGACAGGTACCCGGCAGCCCGCAGCTCGTCCAGGTCCTGCTGAGGGAAGGTGTTCTCGCGGTCGTGGATCGGCGCGCGCTCGCGGATGCGCTCGAGGAGGTCGTCGGGAAGGAATGCTGCGGGATCGAATGTCATGCCAGTGCCTCCAGAAGCTGCCGTACTGATTCCTCCGGGCGGTCGCGGTGCAGGGAGTGCCCTGCACCCTCGACCACCGATAGGGAGATGAGGGGGTTCGCGGCGAGCACCTCGTCGGCGAGCTCTCCCGTGAAGATGCTGTAGACGGCGGGATCCGCGCCGATCACGTGCGTGGGGACCGTCAGGCGCGCCGCTTCTGCGCGCACGTCCCACGGTCGATTCTGGGCGCTGGTCTGCTCCACGGCCCACGCGCTCGCACGCCGCACGGCGTCGACCTTGAGCTCCTGATCCTGCGGATGCCAGTGCGGATGCTCCTGCTGCACGACCTCGATCCGGGTGTCGGCGAACGCGCGTTCCTGGCTCCGGCGGATGATCGCGGCGTCGCGACCGTCCACGTGGATCGCCGGGTCGATGAGCACGAGGCGCCGGGTCCACTCCGGGCTGGAGGCCGCGGCGACCGTGCTGGCCGCGCCACCGAGCGAGTGACCGATGACGGCATCCCAGGCACGGTCGCCGTCGGGGATGGTCTCGGCGAGGTCGGCCCCATAGGCGGAGACCGAGTAGTCGAGGGAACGCGGAGCGTCGCCGTGCCCGCGGAGGTCGACGGCGGTCGCGTGCCAGCCCGCGTCGGCGAGAGCGTCGCCGAGACGCCACATCAGTGCGCCTGAAGACCCGAGACCGTGCACCAGAAGGGCGCGACGGGAGGCCGACGGCGACCCCCACGAGAGGCGGGGAAGAGTGAGCGGTGCGGCCATGCCCCCAGCCTATGACCGGGGACGTGCCGGGGTCCCCGGAGCGCGCAGTCTCGCGCGCATCAGCGCAGTGGCACCAGAGGTGGGAGGTCGGCCGCGATGGTCAGCACGCGCCCCGCGGCCGCGTGACCGGCGGAGAGGCGTGAGGTGAGGTCTTCTCCGTCGAGGGTCGCCGCGAGGAAACCGGAGGCGAAGGCATCCCCGGCGCCGACCGGCTCGACGACGTCGACCACGGGGGCGGGTACGAAGACAGGCTCGGCTTCCCCCTCGAACGCCGTGGCGCCGACATCGCCGTCCTTGACGATGAGCAGGGCGCAGTTCGGCAGGAACGCACGGATCTCGGTCGGGGTCACCGTCCCCCAGATGCGCTCGGCCTCATCGCGGCCGACGAAGGTGATGTCCGCGGCATCGGCGAGGCGGGCGAGCGTCTCGGCGGCATCGTCCCTGCTCCACAGGGGACGACGGTCGTTCACATCGAACGACACGAGGGCGCCGGCTGCGCGTGCATCGGTGAAGAGCCGGTCGACCATCTGCCGGCACGAGGCCGACAGTGCTGGCGTGATCCCGGTGGTGTGCACGATGCGCACCCCGTCGAGGCGGGAGGGGTCGAGGAACCCCTGCTCCATGCGCGAAGCGGCTGATCCGCTGCGGTAGTAGTAGACGGAGGAGGACTCCGCGCCCGGGTCCTTGAACATGACCCCGGTCGGGGCGGCGTCGTCGCGCTCGACCCACAGCTCCACCCCGCGGCGTTCGAGCTCGGAGGCGACGCGGTCTCCGAGCGGATCGGCGCCGAGGCGGGATGCCCATGCGACGCGGTGTCCCGTCGAGGCGACGCCGGCGGCCACGTTGGACTCCGCGCCGGCGAGTCCGACCGACGCCTCGGCGGCTTCGGCGAGCCGGGAGTCGGTCGGAGTGATCAGTGCCATGGTCTCGCCGATGCAGACGATCTCGGGGAAGGAGGAGGAGGGAGAGCTCATGAGGGGGTGACCGCCAGGGGTTCGGTGTCGGGGTGGGGGCTCGCGTCGCGGTGACGCAGGTCCGGGAAGGAACGGACGAAGACGACGGCCACGATCAGTCCGACCGCGGCGAAGATGGTGGCGGCGAGGTAGGCGCCGCGCCAGTCGCCCACATCCACGAGGAAGCCGGCGACAGCGGAACCGGCGGCGGCGCCGATGAGCTGTCCGGTGCCGGCCCAGCCGAAGGCCTCAGCGGTCTCGCTGAACTTCACGCTGGCCGAGGTGATCGCGAAGAGCACCGCCAGGGCGGGCGCGATGCCGATGCCGGCGAGGATGAGGGTGCCGCCCAGCCAGAACACGTTGAGCATGACCATCGTCAGCCCGAGGCCGATCGTGACGATCAGCAGACGGCGGGCCATGGCCCAGGGTCCGATGGGGATGTGGCCGAAGGCGAGACCACCGGCGAGGCTTCCGGCCGAGAACACGGCGAGGACGAGTCCGGCGGCGAGGCTTCCGTGCTCGAAGGTCGCCACGACGCCGACCTCGACGGCGGCGCAGGCTCCGATCAGGAGGAACCCGATCACGGTCGCCAGCATCACGGGCGGCTTGAGCACGACTTTTCCGAGGGCGTTGCGGCTGCGCGGGATGCGCACCCGCCCGACCTCGGGGGAGAGGATGAACCACGCGCCGCCGCCGACGAGGATGATCGCGACCAGCAGCAGACCCTCGGCGGTGCCGATCTGGGTCGAGACGAGTGTGATCACGACGGGCGCGAGCACCCAGATGATCTCCTGCAGCGACGCGTCGAGGGAGAACAGCGGGGTGAGGTTCGAGGAGTTCACGAGCTTGGGGTAGATCGTGCGCACGGCGGCCTGCACCGGTGGGGTGGAGAGGCCGGCGATCATCCCGAGCGCCATGTACCCCGGCACCTCGAGCGGAAGCAGAGCCAGACACAGTACGGCCACCACACACACCGACAGGGTGAGAGTGAGCACTCGACGCATGCCCCAGGCGCCCATCCAGCGGCTGGTGATGGGGCCGGCGATCGCCTGGCCGACGCTGGTCGCGGCGAGGACGAGACCAGCGGACCCGTAGGAGCCGGTCTGCTGCTCGACGTGCAGCAGGATCGCCAGCGACATCATCCCGTTGGGGAAGCGCGCGGTCAGTTGAGCAGCGATCATGCGCGCCACTCCCGGCGTGCGAAGAAGATCCCGATATCCCGCCACCAGACAACGGTACCGGCCCGTGGGGCCGGTCGCGGATGGGGCGATCCGCGACACGCCCGCGACACGCCGAAGGGTGAATTCCACAGGAATCCGAATGTCGGTGGGGCGTCGTAACGTGCCCCCTGTGGATGGATCGCTCACAGGGGCTTCCCAGCCGCGATTTCACGCGGTTCGCGTGCCTTCGGAAGGGGGCTCGGCCTGTGGAAGAAACGGTGGAGAACCTGTGTTGTATCTGTTGAGAACGGTGGATAACTACACGGATGTAACTACTACCCCTTGTGGTCGCCCCCAATGTCGGTCCCCATATGTAGTATTGAAGTCCCGGCAGGGGGTCTACCGGGAAACAGCCTGATGAGAAGCAGGCCAGAGATTTGAGGGGTTACGAAAAAGATGTCGATCACGGTCTACACCAAGCCTTCCTGCGTTCAGTGCAACGCCACCTACCGTGCCCTGGATGCCAAGGGAATCGAGTACGAGGTCCTCGACCTGTCGGAAGATCCGACGGCGCTCGAGCAGGTCAAGGCGCTCGGCTACATGCAGGCACCCGTCGTCGTCACCGACGAGGGCCACTGGTCGGGCTTCCGTCCCGACAAGATCGACGAGCTCGCGTCCCGTCTGGCGTGACGCACCATGAGCGCCGTCGCGACCGCAGCGCCGCTCCTGGTCTACTTCTCGAGCGTCTCGGGTAACACCGCGCGTTTCATCGAGAAGCTCGGGTTCCCGTCCCGACGCATCCCCCTCCACCGGAACGAAGAAGACCTCGTCATCGACGAGCCCTTCGTGCTGGTCACCCCCACCTACGGCGGGGGAGCGGGGCGCGGCGTCGAGAAGGGCGCCGTTCCGAAACAGGTGATCCGGTTTCTCAACGACGAGCGCAACCGACGCCACATCCGCGGAGTGATCTCCGCGGGGAACACCAACTTCGGCGATGCCTTCTGCCTCGCCGGTGACATCATCAGCCGCAAGTGCCACGTGCCTCACTTGTATCGGCTCGAGATCTTCGGCACACAAGACGATGTGGATCGCGTGAGCGACGGATTGGAACGACGGTGGCAGCTTCAGTGACCGAGACAGTGGCATTCAAGGCGAACCCCTCCTACGAGGGTCTCGACTATCACGCCCTCAACGCGATGCTCAACCTGTACGACGCGAACGGGAAGATCCAGTTCGACGCCGACAAGCGCGCCGCGCGGGAGTACTTCCTGCAGCACGTGAACCAGAACACGGTGTTCTTCCACTCGCTCAAGGAGCGCCTGGACTACCTCGTGGAGAAGGAGTACTACGAGGGCGCCGTCATCGAGAAGTACTCGATGGAGTTCATCCAGAAGCTCAACGACCTCGCCTACGGCAAGAAGTTCCGCTTCGAGACGTTCCTCGGCGCGTTCAAGTACTACACGAGCTACACGCTCAAGACGTTCGACGGCAAGCGCTATCTCGAGCGCTTCGAGGACCGCGTCGTCATGACCGCCCTCGGTCTCGCCGACGGCGACGAGAAGCTCGCCGTGGCCCTCGTCGAGGAGATCATCTCCGGTCGTTTCCAGCCCGCGACCCCCACCTTCCTCAACGCCGGCAAGGCGCAGCGCGGCGAGCTCGTCAGCTGCTTCCTCCTGCGCATCGAAGACAACATGGAGTCGATCGCCCGCGGCATCAACTCCGCGCTGCAGCTCTCCAAGCGCGGCGGCGGTGTCGCACTCCTGCTGTCGAACATCCGCGAGTCGGGTGCGCCGATCAAGCAGATCGAGAACCAGTCCTCGGGCATCATCCCGGTCATGAAGCTCCTCGAAGACAGCTTCAGCTACGCCAACCAGCTCGGTGCGCGTCAGGGCGCCGGCGCGGTGTACCTCAACGCGCACCACCCCGACATCATGCGCTTCCTCGACACCAAGCGTGAGAACGCCGACGAGAAGATCCGCATCAAGACGCTGTCGCTGGGCGTCGTCGTGCCCGACATCACGTTCGAGCTCGCCAAGAACGACGAGGACATGTACCTGTTCTCGCCGTACGACGTCGAGAAGGTCTACGGCGTTCCGTTCGGCGACATCTCGGTCACCGAGAAGTACCGCGAGATGGTCGACGACCCGCGCATCAAGAAGACCAAGATCAACGCGCGCGAGTTCTTCCAGACCGTCGCCGAGATCCAGTTCGAGTCCGGCTACCCGTACGTCATGTTCGAGGACACGGTGAACAAGGCCAACCCGATCAAGGGTCGGATCAACATGTCCAACCTCTGCAGCGAGATCCTGCAGGTGAACACGCCGACCACGTACAACGACGACCTGTCGTACGACAACATCGGCAAGGACATCTCCTGCAACCTCGGTTCGATGAACATCGCGCTGTCGATGGACGCCGACGACCTCGGCCAGACCGTCGAGACCGCGATCCGGGCACTGACCGCGGTCAGCGACCAGAGCCACATCGGCTCGGTTCGTTCGATCGAGGACGGCAACGACCGCTCGCACGCCATCGGCCTGGGGCAGATGAACCTGCACGGTTACCTCGCTCGCGAGCACGTGTACTACGGCTCCGAAGAGGGCATCGACTTCACGAACATCTACTTCTACACGGTGCTGTTCCACGCGCTGCGTGCGTCGAACAAGCTCGCCATCGAGCGCGGCACGACGTTCGACGGGTTCGAGGACTCGACCTACGCGTCGGGGGAGTTCTTCGACAAGTACATCGACCGCGCCTGGGTTCCCGAGACCGAGAAGGTCAAGGAGCTGTTCGCCGGTAAGCACATCCCGACACAGGACGACTGGGCCGAGCTGAAGGCGTCGATCCAGAAGCACGGCATCTACAACCAGAACCTCCAGGCGGTGCCGCCGACCGGCTCGATCTCGTACATCAACAACTCGACGTCGTCGATCCACCCGATCGCGTCGAAGATCGAGATCCGCAAGGAAGGCAAGCTCGGCCGCGTCTACTACCCGGCGGCGTTCATGACGAACGACAACCTGGAGTACTACCAGGACGCATACGAGATCGGCTACGAGAAGGTCATCGACACGTACGCCGCGGCGACGCAGCACGTCGACCAGGGCCTGTCGCTGACGCTGTTCTTCAAGGACACCGCCACCACGCGTGACATCAACAAGGCGCAGATCTACGCATGGCGCAAGGGCATCAAGACGATCTACTACATCCGCCTGCGTCAGCTGGCGCTCGAGGGCACCGACATGGCCGAGTGCGTCTCGTGCATGCTCTGACCTGTTGCTGACCTGAGAACGCGGCCGAACCCCGAGGAACGACGAAGAAAATGACTCCCGAAAGACTCAAGCTGGTCTCCAGCGTGCAGGCGATCAACTGGAACCGTATCCAGGACGACAAGGACCTCGAGGTCTGGAACCGTCTGGTGAACAACTTCTGGCTGCCGGAGAAGGTGCCGCTGTCGAACGACGTGCAGTCGTGGAACACGCTCACCCCCGACGAGCAGCTGCTCACCATGCGGGTGTTCACGGGGCTCACGCTCCTCGACACGATCCAGGGCACGGTCGGTGCGGTGTCGCTGATCCCCGACGCGATCACTCCTCACGAAGAGGCCGTGTACACGAACATCGCGTTCATGGAGTCGGTGCACGCGAAGAGCTACTCCTCGATCTTCTCGACGCTCGCGTCGACGAAGGAGATCGATGAGGCGTTCCGCTGGTCCACGGAGAACCCGAACCTTCAGAAGAAGGCTCAGATCATCATGGACTACTACCAGGGCGATGACCCGCTCAAGCGCAAGGTGGCCTCCACCCTGCTGGAGTCGTTCCTGTTCTACTCGGGGTTCTACCTGCCGATCTACTGGTCGTCGAAGGCGAAGCTGACGAACACGGCCGATCTGATCCGCCTCATCATCCGTGACGAGGCCGTGCACGGCTACTACATCGGCTACAAGTTCCAGAAGGGCCTCGAGAACGAGACCCAGGCGCGTCGCGATGAGCTCAAGGACTACACGTTCTCGCTCATGTACGAGCTCTACGACAACGAGGTGCAGTACACGCAGGACCTCTACGACGGTGTCGGTCTGACCGAAGACGTCAAGAAGTTCCTGCACTACAACGCCAACAAGGCCCTGATGAACCTGGGCTACGAGGCGATGTTCCCCTCCAGCGTCACGAACGTGAACCCGGCCATCCTGTCGGCGCTCTCGCCGAACGCCGACGAGAACCACGACTTCTTCTCGGGGTCGGGCTCGTCGTACGTCATCGGCAAGGCCGAGGCCACGGAAGACGACGACTGGGACTTCTGAGTCCCTGTGCGGCGTCACGCATCATGGCGCCGCCGCACGTTGAAGTTGGCGCTCGTCTTAGGACACGGCACTGATTCAGTCGTTGGTGTAAGAACCATTGAGAGTGGGGTGCGAGGGCGATGGCCAACGTAAAGCACCCCACTCCCAAGGATCTCACCAGTTCGTCGTGAGCGTGCGTGCGGCGATGGGGGAATCGAGCATCCGGAGTGTCGCCGCGGATGCGGGGATTGAGGAAGCGTCGCTCCCACGCGTTCTCTCCGGAGCCGCATGGGCACACTTTCGCGCGATAGTTCTGCTCGAGGAGTCTCTCGGAGTTCGCCTGTACCCGAAGTAGATCCCGTGGTCGTCGGAATGTCGGCCACCGTCGATAGCTCGGAGGCCCGTCACGGCTGATGCTCGCCCGCCCCGCCCTGTCTTTCCGACCGATGTTCGAGCGGAGGAGGCTACCGCTTCGCCCGAGACCTTGTTCGGTGAGCTGGGGGGCCGACGTAGCGGCGTGGGCGCGTTGTGGTCTCACCAGACGGATCAGCTCCGCGAGTACCACCGTGACCACCTCACCGACGACGACGTGGCGCTCGAGCTTCCGACCGGGTCGGGGAAGACCATGGTCGGACTACTCATCGCTGAGTGGCGGCGACGGGAGTACGGGCAGCGGGTGGTCTACGCGTGCCCGACGAAGCACCTGGCAATCCAGGTCGCCGATGCCGCCGCGTTGCAGGGCATCAAAGCGTACGCTCTTGTCCACGGGCACAACGACTGGGACCCGCGGCATGTGATGGAATGCAATCTCGCGGCCCGTATAACCGGTGACGGAGCGGACACCGCAGCGACGTGTGATGGGCCTAGGGGGTTCGCGAGGCTTGTAGGTAGGTGAGTACAGCCTTGACGCGGCGGTTCTCGTCAACGGGACTCAGACCGAGCTTCTGGAAAATGCGCCCCACATGTTTACCGACAGCGGGATCGCTGAGTACCAGCTTCTCTGCGATGGCGGCGTTGGACTGACCGTCCGCCATCAGTACGAGCACTTCCGTCTCCCGCGGCGTGAGCGTGTCGAGCGGTCCGGGATGGGCAGCGCTGAGGAGGTGCTGGACGACATGAGGGTCGATAGTCGTCCCGCCGCCGGCGATGTTCTGCAAGGCGCCGGCGAAGTCGCGCACCCGATTGATGCGGTCTTTCAGCAGGTAACCGACAGCTCCTTCCGGCAGGGTCAGGAGGCGGCGCGCGTTCGTGTCCGCGAGGTACTGCGACAGCACGAGGATCGGCTGGTGAGGGTGCTGCTCGCGGATACGCAGGGCGGCCTGCAGACCGTCATCCTTGTTGCCAGGCGGCATGCGGACATCGGTGATGATGATGTCCGGCGCAAGCTCAAGGCGTGCGTAAGCCTCCTCGAGCTGTGGGGCGGTCTCGGCGGCCCCGACGACAGAGTGACCGATCCGCTCGAGTAGAGCGATGAGCGCTTCACGAAGAAGCGTTGAGTCCTCAGCGACCAGTATTCGCACGCGACGTGTCTCCTTCGTTGGGGAGGGGCAGTTCCATTCGCAGGACCGTGGGACCACCGGCAGGGCTTGTGATCCGGAGGCGACCGTTGAGGGCTTCCGCACGTTCGGAGAGCCCTCGAAGTCCCGTTCCGGCGCGTTCGTCGGCACCTCCGGTTCCGTTGTCCGAGACCGTGACGATGAACGACTTCCCATCCGCGCCGGTGCCGACGACGGCGGACGAGGCCGAAGCGTGCTTGGCGATGTTCGTCAACGCCTCCGCCACCAGGTAGTAGGCGGTGGTCTCGTAGGCGGCCGGAACGCGGATCCGGGGATTGCCCTCGAGTGTCACGCGGATGTTGCTGCGCTCTGCGAGTTCTTCTAGCGCCGCGCGCAGACCGTAGTCCGTGAGGACGGAAGGATGGATGCCCCGCACCGTGTCGCGAAGGGTGGACATCGCGTGCTCCGCTTGAAGCTGAGCCTCATCGACGGCCCGCAGTAGATGAGTGGTGTCCGTGCCGCGCGCGGCGAGCTCATCGACTTCCAGTCCGATCATCCCGAGCCGGGCGCCAAGAGCGATGAGTTCCTGTTGCACGCCGTCATGCAGGTCGCGTTCGATGCGGCGGCGCTCCGCATCCGAGGACTCGGCGAGAGCGCGGCGGGAGTTGAGGAGTCGTTGCACGTTCGCATCCACGGCTCGGTTGTGCGGCCCGCACAAGAGTCGCAGCACGCATGATTGCCCGGTGGCGAGGCACGCGTTGATGTAGCCGAAGAGCACGAGAATGACGAGCGTGATCAGCGCGACCGGCCACCAGTTGGTGGGGGTCATCACACCTTCGGCGTCTCCGAAGAACTGAGTGGGCGTTGGCCCGGTGATGCCAGCGACAGCGACCATGCCGAGCGCGAGGAGGGTGACCGTCTCGAAGAACAGCACGATGAGGGCGATGAGTGCGAACAGCAGGTCCCATGCGAGGGCCAGCGTCTCCCGCCATGTCGCCCGTTCGGTGAGGCGGATGTTGATCCAGTGGTGACGTTCGCTGGCGTCGACGGTGGTGTGAGCGCTCGGCTGTGGGGCGAACCCCAGAAGGCTGGTGCGGCGACGCTCCAACGCTCCTAAAACCAGCGCCCAGAACGGGAGAAGAAGGAACGTGAAGATCACGAGGGGGATGAGCGCCGCGCCGATGAGAACGCTCAACACCAAGTAGACCAGTGCGCGCCATGGCCAACGGCTGAGGACGAAACGCCATGGAGGCAGCTTCATCGCCTCCCACACGTGAGCCGCCGTCGTCATGAGTCCAGCCTAGGGATCCTCTGCACCCGGCATCGTGAATGCGGGCGGAAGGTATGGCCAGCCCTACCTCGAAGAGTGGGGTAAGGCCCATCGTGCCGGAGGCTGCGGCTCGGTTTCATAGACGCAGGACGCCGCCGACAGGAGGTGACCAGCCCACGAGGACGAAGCGGAAGGAGCGGTCATGGATCGTCGATTCTCGGCATTGCCAGTGCGCGTCGCTTCGGGGCCGATGTTGGTCGACGGGCTCAGCCAGAGCGCAGAGGCGTGATGTACCGGAATCGTTCGATGCTCCGACTCCAGCACTGCTCGCCCGGCAAGGCCTTCTATGAGCAGGCCACCTCGGCCGCGCCCTCTCGACGCTTCGCGCACCCTGTGCCGGGCTCATGGTCGACGACTCAGTTCGGGCCCTGGACGGTGCTCCACCCACATGACGGCACTTCCCTTCCTCGCCAGGGATGGAAGATTCACATCAGCACCCGCCCCGGTAGGGCCCACGATGCGCTTCGTGTCGTCGCCGACATCTGCGTCGAGCGGAGCGTTCCCTTCAAGTACCTCTCGGACGAGGGGGAGCTGCAGCGTACGAGCATGAAGTACGCTAACCGCGGGTCGGCCGGCAAGTTCATCACGGTCTTCCCCCGCACGAGATCGCCCGCCTCACGCAAGCTGTCGACGGCATCATCAGCATGAACGGCGGTCTCTTCCGAGGAACGGCGGGCATCGCCTGCGCGCTCCTACCCGTATCCACCGCGGGCAGCGAGCGGGCCCGGTTGATGGCGTTCACCGCCGACAGTTTTCTGTTCCGCGGCGACGAGCCGGAGACGTTGATGGTGCTCGGCGACAACGGTCACCATCTCTCCGCAGATTTCTCCACCGGAGCTGCCGGGTATGTTGGCGCGCTCCTCTCTGAACTCGAAGAGGACCCGAACCTCTGGTTCCCGGTGACTCTTCCCAGACCCATTGACGATGACATGAGAGGGGGTGAACACAATGAGCGCATTGCTTTCTCTGCAGGGCCTGTCGAACGAGTCCGGGCCTGAGGTCGGTGTCTTCGGATCCGGCATCAGCATGTGGTGTGACGGCGACAACAGCGGTATCAGCATCTCCTGCGGACCGAACTGATACACGGACGTGTGGGACGCGCGTCTATTCGCGTCACACACGCTTCATCAACGAAAGGGCGAACAATGCTCACGGCGACTGGGCTCGGCCATACGTTCTCGAACGGGCGGGTGGAAACCCGCGCTCTCGACGACGTCACCTGCTCCTTCGAACCAGGGTCCTTCACCGCCATCATGGGGCCGTCAGGGTCAGGGAAATCGACCTTGCTGTACTGCCTCGCCGGCCTCATTCGTGCGTCAGTCGGGTCCGTGACGTTCGATGGCATCGAGCTGAGGTCCGCCAAGCAACGCCAACTCGACCTCCTGCGTCGCGACGAGTTCGGCTTCATCTTCCAGAGCTTCAATCTCGTCGAGGCTCTCACCGCACTGCAGAACGTTACGCTGCCCTCCCTGTTCGGGGGAGCGGCGATCCGCCGAGACGATGCAGAGGCCGCACTCGCGAACGTCGGGCTCGCCGAGAAAGCCAAGTCGTACCCGGCCGAACTCTCCGGGGGGCAGCAGCAACGGGTGGCCATCGCACGCGCCCTCGCGCAGACTCGGCGAGTCATCTTCGCCGACGAACCCACGGGAGCCCTTGACCGTAAGAGCGGATTCCTCGTGATGGATCAGCTTCGCCAGTTCCGCGAGGCCGGCACCGCCGTCGTCATGGTCACGCACGATCCGCAAATCGCTGCGTACGCCGACCGCGTCCTTTTCCTTGTCGACGGTCGCCTTGTCGACACGATGGAGAGCCCGAGCGCGGAGGCTGTCAGCTCTCGGATGACAGGTCTGGAAAGCGCCGCCCGATGAGCGTGGCTCAGCAGCTGCCTGTTTCCATGGCGTTCGTGCGTCAGCACCGCTCGGCGTACATCGGCGTCGCCATCCTCTTGAGCATCGCCACGGTCGTCGCTACCGCGGAGATGGTCCTGTTCACCGGCCTGGCGAGCGGGCAGGCGCTACGACTCGACGGGCTGTCCGAGTTCGATGCGCGCGTCGTACGCGCCGCGGTGAGCGCTTCTCAGGGCATCCTGCAGGTCATGTGCTTCACCACAGTGGTGATTGCACTCGTGCTGGTCTACTTGGGCTTCCGGAACATGCTTGCCCTGCGCAGGCGGGAGCTCGGTCAGCTCCGCCTGGCAGGAGCGAGTGTCCTTCGAGTCCGCGTCATGGTCACCATCGAGGCACTCGTTTTCGCTGTCATGGTTGCCGTCCCGAGCGTCATCGTCGGTGGCCTGCTCGCCCACCCGTTCTACCTGCTGCTGCGAAGCGTGGGCGTCTTCGGCAAGTCGCTGCAGGTGAATTTCGGCTTCCCCATCCTGACATTGGTCGCCGTCGCGGCGGGGATGATCCTCTGCTCCATGCTTGCCGCCTGGTTGAGCTTGCGTACCAAGCAGACGAGCGATGTCCTCGCCGCGCTCTCCGCATCGTCAACCGGAGCGATAGGCAAGCGGATGAGCGCGATCCGGATCATCGTCGCGGGCGCGTCCATCATCGGGCTCGCCGCATTCCTGATCTTCATGCCGGACACCGGCAGCGAGAACCCCATCGCGTCCATCATCGTGCCGCTGCTCATCATCTTCCCGCTCGGAGCACTCGCACCCGTTCTCGTTCCCGTCGTCGCCCGAGCCCTGGGGTGGCTGCTCAGGCCACTCATCGGCGGGTCCGGCGTTCTGGTTGCCCAACGCGCCTCACGCGACTCGCAACGATTCGCATCCAACGTGCTCCCGCTGCTCATCCTCATGGGAGTGATGGGTGGCTTCGCCATCGGTGCGGGACCCGACCAGGCCACAATGCAGGCCGACTATGAAACGCAGCTCGACGCGGACCTCATCATCGAACCGCCCACCGTCATGGAAGCCGACAGCATCGCCGGTGCTGCCGCGGAAGAGCGGGGCGTCAACGGCGTGATGCGCTCCGCAGCGACCACTCGCCTCATTGAGAAGGGACGTGCTGACGGAACCTTCCTCACCGTGTTCAACTTCGTGGACCTCGACACGTACCAGGACATGTTCGACACAGAAGTGAAGTCCGGCGACTTCGACAGTGCCGGTCAGGCGGCTGTCGTCTCCACGCGGGAGAGCGACGACGTCGGTGACACCGTCACCGTGGAAGCCCCGAACGGGGAAACGGCAACGCTCACCATTGCCGCCGTCGTCACATCCCGGCTCTATACGGGGTTGCTGGTGGATTGGGAGATGCTAGACACCCTCGACCCGGAAGTGTGGGACATCCGCGTGTTCGTCAACGCGGGCACTGATGCCGTCGACCGCGTGACGGCGACCGTAGACGGCGACGCCTCGACGATGACGAAAGACGAGTTCATCCAGACGCGGATCGCTCTGCGGCAAAGCAACGCCGCCACCGGCAACATCGCCCTCTTCGGCACCATCTACGGCCTCGCAATCGTGGCCATGATCCAGGGGCTCACGGCATCCGTCCTGAACCGTCGAGGCGAGTTCCGGCTGCTGAACCTGCTCGGGATATCTCGTCTGCGTACGGTGGGCACGCTGCTGTCCGAGGCGCTCGTTCTTATCGTTTCCAGCGGTGTGCTTCTTGCCGGGGCGTTCGCAACCTCGCTCAGGACCCGGCGCGTATGGGAACAGCAATCGGCGCCATCCCTTGGGCGGACATCACGCTCACGTTCGTCGCGTTGGCGTTCCTGTTCGCCGTCACCGTGCTCACCGCCGCGCTCGTCGCGACTCGAAGGACGCAACGGTGATCCGCAGCGCCGTGCTTCGAGGTTTCATCCGACGCCACCGTTGGCGCCTCGGCGGGCTTGTCGTGTTGTCGCTGGCAGGTGCTGGCCTGGGGCTTGCTCAGCCGCTCCTTCTGCAGCGGATGTTCGACGCGCTTACCTCCGCTTCCGTGCCAGTTTCTGCGGTGTTGATCCTGACGGCCGCAGTGGTCGCTCAGGCGCTGCTCGCCGGGGTGGAGTCCTATGCCCTCGCCTGCACAGCGCACGACCTCATCCTCGACCTGCGCACGCGGGTATCGAAGCAGGTGGTCTCCTTGCCGATGGCTCACGTGCAGCGCGTACCGCAGGGTGAGTTCCTCTCTCGCATGATCTCTGACACCGCCGCATCGGCATCCGTCCTGACGACCGGTGTGTTCAAACTGCTCGCCGCGGTCATCACGTTCGTCGTTGCCGCGGGCCTCATGGTGGCCATCGACCCGACGCTCTTCGCACTGTCATTGGTGATTACGGTCGTCGCCACCGTGCTGTCGACACTGATGGGGCGGTTGGTGCGCACAGCATCCGCCAAGACTCAGGCGGCCACCGCCACCCTCACCGGCAGTTTCGAACGCACTCTAACGGCTCTGCCACTGATCCGCGCCTACGGTGTGAGCCAGCCGCAGCTCGACCTGGTCGCCGTGGACGCCGGGAATGTCAGACGTCATGCCATCCTCGTGGCCCGGCTGGGCGCGTACATGCAGCCGGTGATGACTCTTGCAACCCAGGCGCTTCTCATCATCACTCTCGCTCTCGGGGGTGTCCGCGTCGCTGAGGGCAGTCTGTCCCTCGGCGGGCTCATCGCCTTCATGATGTACCTAATGATGATGGTGGGTCCCGTGTCCCAGGTTGGCTCGACCTTCGTCAGTATTCAGACGGGACTCGCCGCTGTCGACCGAATAGACGAGATTGTCTCCGCGTCCACAGAAGAGGACGCTCGTGCTCAGCACACGCCGGTCGGGGGGAGCCGGGGTGACGGTCCATTGATGTCTCTGAAGAACGTCACCTTCGAGTACCCGCAGGCCGCGGCAGGACACGGCGCACAGATCGGCCCCCTCGACATCACGATCCGAGAAGGCGAGCACGTCGCTGTGGTGGGTCCGTCCGGCTCCGGTAAGTCCACGGTGTTCGCGCTCGTCGAGCGGTTCTACGAACCCAGTTCGGGCTCCGTCCTCCTGAACAGCACCCTGAGTCACGATGTCCCGCTCATCGAATATCGCTCCCATCTCGCGTGGGTGCCACAGAACTCCCCGCCGATTGGAGGATCCGTTCGCGACAACCTCGATATCGAACATCGCGGGCTTTCCGATGACGTACTCCTGGAGCCGTTGCGGGACGTGGGATTGTTCGACGGAGCAGACGCCGACATCCTCGACCGTCCCGTGTCTGTTTCTGGTAGCAATCTCTCGGGCGGTGAACGGCAGCGTCTCGGGGTCGCTCGTGCCTTGCTCTCTCATCGACGTATGCTGCTGCTCGACGAACCCACATCGAGCTTGGACGCCGTCTCCGCGGAGCGGCTGTCAGTGCTGCTTCGCGAGCGAGCGCGAGACACGACGATCCTCATGGCGTCGCATCGGCTCGCTGAAGTGAGGGACTTCGACAAGATCATCGTCATGGAGCGTGGCCGCATCGTCGATGTCGGACGACACGACGAGCTCCTCGACAGATGCGCGCTGTACAACGCTCTCGCGAAGCAGCAAGGAGTTCTGGCCTGATCTTGGGTTCAGATCGCGGACCGGACGGCCGCCATCGCCGAATCCGTCGGACTCCTCGCCGTGTTCACCGTGCTGCACTTCGCCACGGGCTGGGCCGGCGTGCCGATCGCGCTGTGGTTCGCGGCCGTCGCGCTCGCCGCCGGTGGCGTGGTGGGGCTCGTGCTGCGCGTCGACGCTCTCCCGTGGATCCGGACGCGACGCCGACTCACCTGGCGTGTGATCCGCCTGGCGCTCGGCGGGCTGGTGTCTGCGGTCGTGTTCGGACTCGGGGCGATCTCCGCCTTCGGATGACCCGGACGATCGACGGGGAGAGGAGCCGTGGCATCACTCGATCCCGCGGCTCCTCTCGTCGGCCAGGCGGGCGCGTCGATCCTCCTCACGCTTCGAGTAGGCGGCGGCGCGGATCGCGTCGTCGGATTCCAAACCCGTGCCCAGAGCCCCGCCGAGCGTCGCCGCCGATGCGACGAACCACGTGAGCACGAAGAGATCCTCGACGTCGACCGTCCGCCCGAGCGCTTCGCTCATCACGGTCGTATCGAGCACGAAGAGCGCCCAGGCCAGATTCACCACGTACAACGCCAGGTAGCAGATGACGATGCCGATGGTCAGCGTCAGGATCGTCGAGGTGTTGTAGAGGCGGGATCTCTCGCGCGCCTGTGTCGAGTCGTCGTCCGGGCGGTCCCAGAGCCTGCCGTCGATCACGATCCAGGCGATGAGGATCGCGATGGAGGCAACGGTGGCGGCCGCCAGGCGCCAGCCCGACAGCGAGATGGCGAGCGACCACACCGTCGGCTCGATCGTCGCCACGGCCCCGGTGGCCAGGGCTGCGACCAGCGCGGACTTGAGGCCCGCCGCGAGAAGCCACGGACGGTTCGCCAGCACCATGCCCCGCAGCACGCGCCCCCGGGCGCTGAGGCGGGGAAGCGGCAGACGCTGCTCCTCGGGCGAGGCGGGAGCAGCCATCCCGCTGACGAGCCCGCGCACCGCGTGGCGGGCCCTGCTCTGCACCCGGTACCCGCCCAGCGCGGGCAGGGACAGCACCGCGGCCTGGCGTCGAGGATCGATCGCCGCCAGCAGATAGCGACCGTCGTCGTCGCGAAGCGGGAGCTCGGTGACGCCGACGACGAGGTCCCACCGGTTCTGCTCGGCGTGCGCGCGGAGTCGTTCGAGGGCGACGTCGACGTCTTCGGATCCGAGGGTGAACGGCTCGCTGAGGAGTTCGACGATCCAGCCGTCGGCCTGCGCCGCGAGCGGCGGTGTGAGATCGGTCATCCGACGTGCGACGACGGTGGGCGAAGCCGGGTCCGCCACGAGCCCCACTCGGATCGGCTCCATCTCCGCAACCTACACCTCTCCCGAGTTCACCGCACGGGAGCGAACGGATCATCGACCTGTTGATGTCGGCGGCCCGTGGCAAGATCCGTGCATGGAAACCCTCAGACTCCGGACCTGGTCCGAGAACGACCTCGAGCTGCTGCGTGCCGCCAACACCCCGGAGATGACCGCGCACCTCAACGGGCCGGAGACCGACGACCAGATCACGGAGCGCCACGCCCGTTACCTGCGCCTGGTCGCCTCCGGAGAAGCGCGGATGTTCGTCGTCGAAGACGAGGAGGGGATGTCGCTCGGGTCGATCGGCTACTGGCCGGTCGTGTGGAGGGATGAGCCGGCATGGGAGACCGGATGGTTCGTCCGACCCGAAGCGCATGGGCGCGGGGTCGCATCGAAAGCCCTCGCCCTCCTGATAGACGACGCCCGTGCGCACCCCGAGCCGCGGCGGCTCCTGATGGCCTGTCCCGCGATCGAGAACTCCGCCTCAAACGGAGTCTGCCGACGTAACGGTTTCACGCTGCACGGCACGGTCACGGACCAGTTCCGTGGCGCCGAGATGACCGTGAACGAATGGGCCCTCGACCTCACGGCCTGATCGACGTCATTCCGCGGGGTACTTCTGCGCCTTGAGCAACCGCGCCAGGTGAGCGGCGTTCCTGGTGGCAGTGCTGATCGCGGACGCGACCTTCTCGGGTGTCTCCTCGAGGTCCTTGTAGTCGGTGGTCTGCATCGCCTCGCCGTTCCAGTAGACAGAGCTCTGCGCAGGCACCGTGAACCCGATGTCGTTCAGCGACTGGAACAGGATCGCCGCGATGTGGTGGGCGCCGTCCTCGTTGCCGACGACACCGGCGATGGCCACCTTGTCGAACAGGATGGGACGGTCGTCCTCGTCGGTCTCGCCGAGCTCAGCGTCGAGGCGTTCGAGCACGCGCTGCGCGACGCTCGAGTGCTGACCCATCCAGGTCGGCGTGACGAAGACCAGGATGTCGGCGTCGAGCACCTGCTGACGGATCCGCGGCCATTCGTCACCGTCACCCATGTCCTTCTCGACCCCAGGGCTCAGCGAGAAGTCGACGGCGCGCACGAGGTCGCCGGTGACATCGTGCTCTGCCAGGGCGTCGAGGAGTTGCGTCGCGAGGAGGTCGGAGCTGGACGACGCGGGAGACGGCTTGAGGGTGCAGGAGATGGCGACGGCGGTGAGGGGAGTGTTCATGCTCCGAGCACACCAGACCTCGAAGAACGTGCACAGGGGGTTTCCCAGTCCGGGCTATCCTGGTAGACGGCACCGACGACAGGAGATCCCGTGATCCTCAGCTTCCTCTTCTTCATGATCCTCTTCATCGGAGGCATCCTGCTGATGGGCATCTCCTTCGGGCTGCCGGCGTTCCAGGCGCTCGCCTTCTGCGGCGGTCTTCTGCTGGTGACCCTGGCCATGGCCTTCCTCCTCCGTCAGGGTGGCTCGGCCACTCGTCGCTCGAACAACTGGTCGGGCAACGCCACCGAGTAACCCCCGTGGCGCGTCGTCGCCTCAGGACTTCTTGCGCCGCAACGACTCCGCTGCCTGGCGCCCGGCGACGACCGGCAGGACGCCGGTGAAGCCTTCCCGTGCCCGGGCAGCCTCGGCGATCTTGTCGCGCGCGGCGAACCATCCGATGACGAGTGCCGGGACGAGCAGCACGAGCGAAGCCAGCACCCAACGCCCGGTCTCGGAGAACCCCATGGACACCAGCACGAACAGCAGGAACGCCAGGGTCAGGTAACCCGTGTAGGGGGCTCCGAACATCCGGAACGACGAGCGTTGCACAAGTCCTCTCTTCGCGAGCGCATGCATCTTCAGCTGGCACAGGATGATCGTCGCCCAGCCACCGATGATGCCGATCGCTGAGACCTCCAGCACGATCTCGAAGGCCTGCGAGGGCCAGAGGGCATTGATGCCGACCCCGATCAGCGTGATCGAGGCGGTGAGGAGGATGCCGCCGAACGGGACGCCGTTCGCGCTCATCCTCGCCGTGAAGCGAGGCGCCGAGCCGTTGACGGACATGGATCGCAGAATGCGACCAGTGGAGTAGAGGCCCGCATTGAGGCTGGAGAGCGCTGCGGTGAGGACGACGAAGTTCATGACCGACCCGGCGACCGCTCCGGTGTGCGGCGAGCCGATGTGGGTGAAGAAGGTGACGAAGGGCGACTCCCCGGCCTTGTACGCGTCGAACGGCAGCAGAAGCGAGAACAACAGGATCGAGCCGACGTAGAAGACGGCGATCCGCACCACGACGGTGTTGATGGCCTTGGGCATGACCTTCGCGGGCTCTGAGGTCTCACCGGCGGCGGTGCCGACGAGTTCGATCGACGCGTACGCGAACACGACACCCGAGATGGCGAGTATCGGGGCGAAGTAACCCATCGGGAACACACCGCCGTTGTCGGCGATGACGGCGATCCCGGTGACTCCGACATCCGTGGTGCCGTTGAAGATGATGAAGCAGGCCCCGACCATGAGGAAGACGACCAGAGCGGTCACCTTGATCATCGCGAACCAGAACTCCATCTCGCCGAACAGCTTCACGCTGACCAGGTTGAGCGACAGCACGACGACCAGAGCGACGAGGGCGATGAGCCATTGGGGGACGACCTGCAGCGGCTCCCAGTACTGCGCCCAGAACTTGACGTAGAGCGCGGCGGCCGTGACGTCGACGATCGAGGTCATCGCCCAGTTCAGGAAGTACAGCCAGCCGCTCGCGAACGCCAGCTTCTCACCGTAGAACTCTCGCGCGTACGAGACGAAGGAGCCCGAGGAAGGGCGGTACAGCACGAGTTCGCCGAGCGCGCGGAGGATGAGGAACGCGAAGAAACCGCAGAGGGCGTAGACGAGGATGAGCGCAGGGCCGCTGGATGCGAGACGTGCGCCCGCACCCATGAACAGCCCCGTGCCGATCGCGCCGCCGATCGCGATCATCTGTATCTGGCGGGGCTTGAGTGTCTTGTGATACCCCGCCTCCTCGTTGGAGAAGTCTGCGACCGCGAGGGTGCGATCACCCGTGAGCTCGCGCTCGTTCTCGCGTGCGTCTTCGGGATCGAGGGGGACGCGGGATGTGGGGTCGGCCATGCGATACCTCTCCGGGCGAAGCGACGCGGACGCGATCTGCGCCCGACCTCCTGTGCGAATTCCGGCACAGGCTCCATGAATCATGGCGGCGATCGCGTTCGAGGACACGCATCCGGCGAGGATTCTCGCGCAAAGTACCGGTATGGGATCCGGCTTCCCGATGTCGACGTCAGCGTCGTCTGGCGAGTCTCGCCTCGAGGTTCGCCCTGACAGCAGGCCACTCCGGTTCGATGATCGAGTACTCCACGCTGTCGCGCAGCGCGCCGTTGCGGTAGCGGCTCATCGCCCGCATGACCCCGTCCTGCTTCGCGCCGAGGCGCTCGATCGCCGCCCGCGACTGGAAGTTGACCCACTGCGTGGTGAGGCCGACGCGGAAGACTCCGAGGGACTCGAATGCGTGACGCAGCAGCAGCAGCTTGGACTCGGCGTTCGTGCCCGAGCCGTGCGCGGACGGTCGATTCCAGGTGAAGCCGATGTGCAGTCGGGGTACGTCGGCCACGATGTCGTAGTACGACGTGAGCCCGAGGATGCGACCGTTGGTGTCGAAGGTGGTGAAGGGGACCATCTCGCCCTTCTCGATGAGGCCGATCCGTCGCTCGACCTCCGCAGCCACGCCGTCGGGTGCGGGGACCGAGGTGTACCACGCCGTCTTCCAGAGCTCCCCCTCCTGCACGGCCTCGATCAGTCCGTCGATGTGCGATCGATCGAGAGGTCGGAGTTCCACGAGCTCGCCGGATAGGGTGACGGGGGCGGGGGCGACGAGGAAGGCCATGCCGATATTCAACCAGCAGTGACGAGGGGCCTCTGACGCAGCAGGCGCTGGTAGGCCTCGACCAACTCGATGGTGACGTCCAGCTCGAAGGCGAGACTCGCGAGGTGCGGCCCGCGCACCTCTTCCGCCTCGGCATACGCCCGCGGCGTGATCAGGCGGGACGCCGCCCATTCGTCGGCCTGACGCTCCTGCTGCGTTCGTGTGGCCGATGTCGTCGCGGGGAAATGGCCGAGGCAGGCGTGCCCCAGCTCATGGGCGAGCACGCTGCGGGTCGTGCGGGCGCTCATCCCCGGAGCGAGGCGGATCGTGCGCGTGGTGGGGTCGTAGCCCCCGCGGGTGCGGCCGGGCCGCTCGACCACGCGCACCCGCTGCGCGTCGGCGAGGTGGAGGAGCTGGTGCATTCTCTCCTCCTCGTGACGTCTCGCGGGCTGAAGCCGATGTCGGCCTACTCGTAGAGGTCGTCGGTGTCGGCGTCGTGCCGGACGCCGGATTCGAAGGCGACCTCACGGCTATCTTCGCGGGGGCCGGCGACATCGGGGGTGCGCCGGATCGGCGTGATGCGCGCTGTGGTCTCGCCGTCGGCTCTGAGGCGCTCTTCCGCGCGGGCGAGCAGGACATGGGGCTCGACGCCGAGGTCGGCGCAGACCGCGTAGACGACGGGTACCGGGATCGCTCGCTTGCCCGTCACGTAGTTGTCGAGTGCACTTCGGGCGATGCCGATGCTGCGCGCCATCGCGGCGATGCTGCTCCGCGAGGCGGCGATCTCCGCGCGCATCTGGCGACCGACGGCCTCGTTGAACTCCTCTGCAGGTGTCTTCACCCGGCTCACCATAGCAGCGTGACGACGCCAGAATGCCGCCATTCTGGCCCATTCGACCCCCATGCGTGTCCGTTCGTGGCGCTAGTGTAGGCGTATGGGGACGGAATTGCGTCATTTGCTGGCATCGGAAGTCGACGGAGCGCGGTTTCACGCCGGGGTGTCCTTCTCCGAGCTGTCGGAGCGTTCGGGTATCGGCCCTGACGCCCTGGGGGAGCTTCTCGACGGCAGGGAGGACTTCACCGTCGTCGACCTCGTGCGTATCGCCGATGTGCTCGGCATCCCGGTCACCGCGCTTCTTCCGGGAGCGGCAGGCGACGACTCCTGACGGTTGCTGTGCCGGACCGCCGTGTCCGTGCCTGGCGATAGCGTGGGGGCATGAAGACAGTGTCGTTCGGATCGTCCACCGCCCCCGCCGTGATCGCCGGCATGATGCGCATCGACGACAAGGACGACGCGCACATCCGCCGCCTCTACGACACGACGAGGGCTGCGGGCATCGACTTCTTCGACCATGCGGACATCTACGGCGGCAGCATGCACCACTGCGAGTCGCGGTTCGCCGAGGCGCTGCAGCTGACCTCTTCCGAGCGCGACGAGATCGTGCTGCAGACGAAATGCGGCATCGTGCCCTCGCAGGGGATGTTCGACTTCTCCTACGAGCACATCGTGGCCCAGGTCGAGGGTTCGCTCGCTGCTCTGCGGACCGACCGCCTCGATGTGCTCCTGCTCCACCGCCCCGATGCGCTCGTCGAGCCCGAGGAGGTCGCCCGCGCGTTCGATGACCTGGAGAGCGCGGGAAAGGTCAGGGCGTTCGGCGTCTCGAACCACACCCCGCGTCAGATCGATCTGCTCCGCACCGCAGTCCGGCAGCCGCTGGTGGCGAATCAGCTCCAGCTGTCGATCACGCACGCACCGATCATCGCGCAGCCGGTCGCTGCCAACATGGCCGGCCATGACCAGAGCCTGGTGCGCGATGGCGGCGGCATCGTGGAGTACTGCCGTATCAACGGGATCACGATCCAGGCATGGTCGCCGTTCCAGGACGGCTTCTCGCACGGGGTGTTCCTCGGCAACCCCGCCTACGCGGAGCTGAACGCCGTGATCGATCGCCTCGCGGCGGTGCACGACGTCACCCCGATCGCCATCGCGACCGCCTGGATCACCCGCCACCCCGCCGGCATGCAGGTGGTCCTCGGAACCACGACGCCCGAGCGGGTGCGTGATGCGGCAGCCGGTGCCGATGTCGCGCTCACCCGACCCGAGTGGTACGAACTGTTCCGTGCCGGCGGACACCTGCTTCCGTAGACCCCTGCGGTCCGTCGCGGCGTCGTCTACCCTGAACTCATGTCGTTCCTGTTCTCGCTCCTCGTCATCGCCTTGATGATCGGCGCGCTGATCGACATCATCACGCGGGACAGCTCGCTGGTGAAGTTCCTGCCGAAACTGGCGTGGATCATCATCGTGATACTGCTGCCGCTGATCGGTGGCCTGCTCTGGTTCGGTCTCGGCCGCGAGTACGGGGAGTCCGGCATACAGATGCCGCGGATGCGACGAGCTGAGCGGCCCGCGGCGCCGACCGACGTGCGTCCGGCGCCACCGAGGGACACGAGAACCACCGAGCAGCAGATCGCGGATCTCGACCGTGAGATCGAGGAGTGGCGGTTGCGCCAGGAGATCGAGAAGAAGCGCGGGGCCGACGGCGACGCGCCAGCCGGCACCTCTTAGGCGGCCGGCAGCCCCTGATCTACCGGCAGGAGGTCGAAGGACTCGCGGATCGCGTCCTCCAGGAACGGATATCGGAATTCGAAACCGGCCGCTGTGAGCTTCTCCGGCAGCACCCACCGGCTCTTCAGGATCAGCTCGGTCTCGGTGCGCATGCCGATGGCTCCGAGCTCCAGCATCCATCGAGGCATCGGAACCCCGATCCGCGCTCCGAGGGCCCGCCGCACCGTCCCCATGAACTCGACGTTGTCCACCGGATGCGGAGAGGCAGCGTTGACGGGGCCCTCGAGCGCCGGATTCCGCTCGAGGAAGTCGATGATGCGCGCGACATCCTCGATGTGCACCCAGCTGAAACGCTGGCGGCCACGACGCGCGCCGGGGAGATGTCCCGTGCCCGCAGCGCGCCGAGCCGCGCTGACCGGCCATCGTCCGTCGTACTGGGACCCGCCGAGCCCGAACCGCGCCAGGTCTCTCACCGGGCCGAGCACGCCGCCGTGGCCGAGCACGATCGTGCTGCGCAGGGCGACGCGGCGGGTGGCGGGGAGCTCGTCGGCGAACAGCGCCTTCTCCCACGCCTTCGCGACCTCGACCGAGAACCCACTGCCGACCTCGCCCGTCGATTCGGTCATCGGACGATCCTCCGCGTGGCGATAGATCGTCGCCGTCGAGGAGTTGATCCAGAGCGCGGGAGGTGCGGAGGACCGGGTGATCGCGGTGCTCAGCGACGCGGTGGTGTCGAGGCGGGAGCGGAAGATCTCCGCCCGGTTCTCTGGGGTGTAACGGCAGTTGACGCTCTTGCCGGCCAATCCGATCACGAGGGCGGCACCGTCGACGGCGCGATCGATCTCCACCTGATCGCCCCAGCGGATGTCGGCGCCTGAACGCGAGATCGTGACGACCTCGCGCCCCTCCGCGCGGAACCGGGGCACGAGGAAGCGCCCCATGAACCCGGTGGAACCGCCGATGACGACCCGTCCTGTGCTCATGCGGTCTGCTCCTTCTCGTGATGCTGGATGCGATAGGCGAACTCTCCCCGATACTCGTACAGGCGGCCGAGGAACGGCGCATCGACGGTCAGGGCCATGCGCTGCCGATCGAGGTCGTCGTCGAAGCGCTCGGTGAGGCGGATGACAGGTGCCACGGGCCGGGGGATCCGCACCCGGAGGCGACCGAAGCGAAGTCCGACGGCTCGGCTCGTCAGGTGCAGTGCGCCCTGACGTACCTCGACGTCGAAGCAGACGGCGAGGAGGCCCGGTTCGCCGAGCTCGTCGACGACGCGGCCATGGCGGGTGAGTGCGACGGCGTCTCGCATGGTCCACGTGCCACGGCCGAAGAAGAAGGTCCGCTCACTGAGCGCTCTGGACGCGATGGTGCGGTTCTCGACGCGGAACGGCACCTCTCGCTCCCACCCCGCAGCGACCACGCCGCGTCGTTCGAGGACCCGGAGGAACGGCCACAGCCATCGACGCGGAGTGCCCACTCGCTCGAACACCCCCTCGCCGACGCCGGTCGTTCCGTCCGGGATCGGTGCGAAGTACAGGCGCAGTCGGGGGTGCAGGTCGGCCATGCGCTCGCCGAGTGCTCTGACGTACGGGGACTGCGGCACGGGCGTCACGGTTCGAGCCTAGCCTCGGCTTCGCATCGCCCCGCACCGCGGTCCACCCGTCGTCAGGCTCCTGGTCGCAGCAGCCGATCGAGCAGGGCGAGCGCCTCGTGCTGAGGAGCGGACTCGTCGAGCAGCCACTGCGTCTGCAGGCCGTCGGACGCCGCCACCACCAGGGCCGCGACCGCATCAGCGTCGAGGTCGTCGCGGATCCTCCCCTCCTCCTGCTGGCGTCGGACGACGTCGGCGAGTCGGGCGCGGAGGCGCGTGAAGCGAGCGGTGGCGAACGTGCGCGCCGCCGGATGGCCCTCCTCGAGCGCCGTGGCGACGAGCGTCGAGTACAGCTGCACGAGACCGGGTATCGCACGGTTGAGCCGCGCGGACTCGATCATCATCTCCACCGGCGTCGCGTCGGGCGGGGGAGAGCTCGGTTGGCGCGACGGTACGGTGCTCTCCTCGTAGACCGCGACGAGGAGCTCCTCCAGGGAGCCGAAGTAGTGGGTGAGAGCCGCGTGCGTGACCCCGACCTCGCGCGCGATGGCCCGCAGGCTCGTGCGGTCGGCGCCACGTTCGGCGAACACCTCGATGGCGCGGTCGAGGATCTCCTGCCGACGGGCGATCCCCTTCGCGTAGGCCCCGCGCTGCCGTGGGGGCTCCGGGGGTTCGGGGGTGGCGAGGGGCATGAGGGCAGTCTAGCGATTCAAAACTTCCGCGTGGAGGTATTTGGTGATAGCGTGCCTGAACGGGACACCGGTCCCGCCACGTCACCGATGACCGAAGGAGCACGACCGATGACGATTCGGACTTCCCTGCAGCTGTTCACCATCAAGGACGAGCTGGAGGCCGACCTCGAATCCTCCCTGCAGGCGGTGGCAGCCCGCGGTTTCACGGCCGTCGAGCCGTACGACTTCGTGCGCCGCGCCGAGCCCCTCGCAGCCGCGCTCACCGCCGCCGGTCTGGTCGCCCCCTCCGGACACGCCTTCCTGGCGTCGCCGTCGTTCGTCAACCCCGACGGCAGCGGCACCACGGTGCCCGTCCCCTCCCCGGCTGAGGTCTTCGCCGCGGCGAAGGTGCTCGGCATGGATACGGTCATCGACCCCTACACCGAACCGGCTCGTTGGGAGTCGATCGAGCAGATCGAGGAGACGGCGCGACTGCTCAACGAGGCCGCGGAGATCGGTGCGGCCGTCGGTGTGCGGGTCGGATACCACAACCACGCCCACGAGCTGGAGGCCATGTTCGACGGCGTCACCGGCCTGGAGGTCCTCGCCGGGCTGCTCGACGACCGCGTCGTGCTCGAGGTCGACCTGTACTGGGTGGCCCGTGGCGGCGTCGATCCCGTCGCGCTGCTGGAGCGTCTGGGCAGTCGGGTGATCGCCGTGCACGCGAAGGACGGCACACTCGACCCCGCACTCGCGGGAGCGTATCCGCCCGCCGATCAGGTGGCCGCCGGTGAGGGTAACGTCCCGCTGATCGAGGCCATCACCGCAGCACCGGCGCTGGAGCTCGCGATCGTCGAGTTCGACCACTACGAGGGCGACCTGTTCGACGCCGTCGAGCGCAGCCGGGTCTACCTCGACGAGAAGGTGGCGGCCTGATGGCGGTGGGCGTCGGCATCATCGGTGCCGGGAACATCAGCGACCAGTACCTGTCCAACCTCACGACGTTCCCCGATGTGCGCGTCGTCGCGATCGGCGACCTGCTGGAGGAGCGCGCCAAAGCGCAGGCCGAGAAGTACGGCGTGCCTCGTGCCGGCGGTGTCGACACGGTGCTCCAGGATCCGGAGATCGACATCGTCGTGAATCTCACGATCCCGGCCGTGCACGTGGAGGTCTCCGAGGCGATCATCGCGGCGGGGAAGCACGTCTGGACCGAGAAGCCGATCGGTGTGAGCCGTGAGGAGTCCCGCGGCCTGCTGCAGAAGGCGGACGCGGCGGGCCTGCGCGTCGGCGTCGCCCCCGACACCGTCCTCGGTCCTGGCGTGCAGACGGCGAAGCGAGCGATCGCGCGCGGAGACATCGGGCGTCCGCTGTTCGCGCAGACCACGTTCCAGTGGTCGGGACCGGAGATCTTCCACCCGAGTCCCGCGTTCCTCTACGCCAAGGGCGGCGGACCGCTGCTCGACATGGGGCCGTACTACGTGTCGGCCCTCGTGCACGTGTTCGGGCCTGTCGCCTCGGTCGCAGCACTCGGACTGCAGGGCTCTCCCACGCGCCGGGTGCAGGTCGGTGAACTCGCAGGTCAGGAGTTCCCGGTCGAGATCCCCTCGACGCTCAGCGTGCTGATGGCGTTCGAGGAGGGTGGGCAGGCGCAGAGCCTGTACAGCACCGACTCACCCGTCGTCCGCCAGGGCATCGTCGAGATCACCGGCACCGAGGGCACGATCGTGATCCCGGACCCGAACACGTTCGGCGGCGCGATCTCGATCACCCGTCCGCTCACACGTCTGTTCATCCCGCCGGAGCCCGTGCAGCAGGAGATCATCGACGTCGAGCAGGAGGGCGTGCTGTCCGGTCGCGGCGTCGGGCTGCTCGACATGGCGCGGGCGATCGCCGCGGGGCGTCCACACGTCGCCACCGGCGAGTTCGGCTACCACGTGCTCGACACCCTGCTCTCGATCGAGGAGGCCGCCGAGGCGCGGAGCTTCGTCGAGGTCGAGAGCACCCTCGATCAGGTGGGGTCGATCGCCGCGGACTTCGACCCGTTCGAAGCCACGCTCTGACACCGGCCGTACGTGGCGGCCAGGAGCGGATCACCGCGTCCTGGCCGCCACGTCGCGGACCACTCTCAGGGCTCGAGCAGGCGGACGAGACGCTCGTGCCCGGTCTCCTCGAGTTCCGCGATGTCGTCGCGGGACTTCAGGAAGTCGGAGAACGACCGGTAGCCGAGTGCCTTCTCGCTGAACGACGGGTCCATGCGACGCATATGCGTCTTGACCGCGGAGCTGTGCAGCCACTCGTCGGCGTCGGCCTTGTCATGCCCCAGACGGAGCGCGCGCTCCAGCAGCTGCGTCGCCACCTCCTGATCGTCGACCTTGTCCTCGACCCGCACTTCCTCCGCCTTCGGGGCGGCCTTGGAGCGCGATCGCTTCGAGGCGGCCTTCGGCTTCGAGGCGGTCTCCGTCACCGTCTCGGCGACAGCCTCCGCCGCCGGCGTCGGCGCCTCGACCGCGGGAGTGGCCGCGGCGGCGACCGGCTTGGAGGGGCGCACGACACCGGGCAGCGAGTCGTACGACTCGAACTCGTCGCACGCGGCGGCCAGCGACTTGGCTGTGGAGCCAGACACCCCGACGCCGATCACGTAGCGGCCGAGGCGCTTGCAGCGCTGAGCCAGGGGCACGTAGTCGCTGTCCCCCGCGACGATCACGACGTGGGTGAGATCGGGGAGGCGGAACATGTCCTCGACCGCATCCACGGCGAGCCGGATGTCGGCGCCGTTCTTGGCATACGCCGCGGCGGGGAACAGCTGCACGAGGTCGACAGCGCGGGCAACGAGCTGCGAGCGGTACACGGCGTTGACGGGGGAGGACCAGTCCGCGTACGCGCGGGTGAGCACGAGCGTACCGAACGAGGCCGCGTAGTCGATGATGGCGCCGACCTCGATCATCGCCCGGCTCAATCGCTCGGTGACCTCGGGGTCGTTCGGGTTCTCGCTGATCCGCTGACGGTCCTTGCCGTAGGCGTTGCGACCGTGCACCCGGTCGTACCAGGAGATGACGATGTTGTCGAAGTCGAGGTAGACGGCGACCCGGGCATCGGTGGTCTCGGCCATGCTCACACCTCCTCACGGGGGTAGCGGACGCCGATCTGCGCCCTGATCTCGTCGAGGGTGCCCATGATCGCGACGCTCTCGGCGATGGGCAGGATGTCGCCCGCGAGGGTGCCTTCGCTCACCAGACGCTCTGCGGCGAGCGCCTGGAACTGCATGCCACGGCCCTCGACCTCGGAGGTGTAGCTCTCCTGCACCGTGCCGTCCGGCAGGACGAGGCGGAACGTGGTCGGGCTGTACCAGACGGTGTCGATGTCGATGCGGGCCGCCGTGCCGATGATGCTCGCGACGTTGGGGCCTGCAGCCCGCGACGACGAGAGGCTGGTCGAGACCGCACCGCCGTCGTGGGTCATGACCGTGGCGACCTCGGAGTCGGCTCCCGTCTCGATGAGGCGGCCGACGGCGCGGATGCTGGTCGGTGCGCCGAGGATGTCCCAGATGAAGGAGATCGGGTAGATCCCGAGGTCCAGCAGGGCGCCGCCACCGAGTTCGAGGGCGTTGAGCCGATGCGCGGGGTCGGAGGGCAGCAGCTGGGTGTGATCGGCGCTCACGGCCCGGATCTCACCGAGGGCGCCGTCGGCGATGAGCTCGCGGATGCGGACCATGTGCGGCAGGTACCGCGTCCACATCGCCTCCATCACCAGCAGACCGCGCTCGGCGGCGAGCGCCTGCAGGTCTTCCGCCTCGGCGCGGTTCAGGGTGAACGCCTTCTCGGCGAGCACATGCTTGCCGTGCTCGAGGGCAAGGCGGGCGTTCTCGTGATGCATCGGGTGCGGTGTCGACACGTAGATGATGTCGACATCGGGGTCCGCGACGAGGTCTTCATACGAAGAATGCGCGCGGGGGATGTCGAAGCGGGCGGCGAACGCGTCGGCCGACTCCTGTGACCGGGATCCGACGGCCACGAGGTCGAGCCCCGCGGTTCGCAGATCGGACGCGAATGCGCCGGCGATTCCGCCGGTCGCGAGGATTCCCCACCGAAGACCTGTCATGGTCTCAGCGTAGGGGGTGCTCCGGGTGTGACGGACTGTTACATCCCGTGACGCCCGGCATCGACGCCATGGCAGCGGGTGGGGAGCGGCTCCTACCGTGACGGGCATGACCGAACCCCTCATCATCGGCGCCATGGTGCGCACCCTCGGCGCGTATCCCTCGGGTTGGCGGCAGCCAGGGGCGCACCGCGACCCTGCGAGAGACGCCGACATCCTGCGGCACATCGCGCGAGAGGGAGAGGATGCCGGGCTCGACTATCTGTTCTTCGGCGACTGGCTCGCCACGGGGCCGGACCTGGAGTTCCGCGATCCGTATCTGCTGGCGCGCATCGACCCCGTGTGCGCTGTGCTCTTCCTTGCGGGGGTGACCTCGCGGATCGGCCTGATCGCCACGGTGAACACGACCTACGCCGACCCGTACACGACCGCGCGGTCGCTCGCCTCGCTCGACGTGCTCACCCGCGGCCGTGCCGGTATCAACCTCGTCACCGGCGCCGAGCCGCGCGCGGCCGGCAACCACGGTCGCGACGCGCACGCCGACAACGAGACCCGCTACGACCGGGCAGAGGAGTTCGTCGAAGCCCTGCGCCGGCTGTGGGATTCGTGGGGCGAGGACGCCTGGATCGCCGACGCCGATCGTGGGGTGCTGATCGATCCGGAGGGGTTGCGCGCCGCCGAGCTGCAGGGCGCTCAGGTGCGGGTCGCCGGGCCGCTCAACGTCGCTCGACCTCCGCAGGGCCGGATCCCGATCGTGCATGCCGGCACATCGCCGCGGTCGAGGGCGCTCGCGGCGACCGAGGCCGATCTCGCCCTGACCGCCGCACCGACGCTGGCGGACGCCATCGCCACACGACGGCTGCTGCGGGACATCGCCGCCGAGTCCGGACGCTCGCCCGATGCGCTGAAGGTGATCGCGCCGGTGCTCCCGGTCGTCGCGGACACGGATGCCGATGCTCGTCGCATCGTGGAGCGGCTGCTCGCCCTGGTGCCGCTCGCCGAGGGGCACCAGGCGGCGCGGACGGCGTTCCCGCTGAACCGCAGCATCGCCGCGCTCGCCGACGCGTTCGACGTTCCGGTCGACGACCCGCTGCGCTCCGCCACCTTCGATGCGCCGGTGACTGCCGCGGAAGCACTCCGGCTGGGGGAGCGCGGTGCGGTGCTGATCGAACGTCTCGCCCTCATCGCCGGGCTGAACGTCTCCGGGGGCGCGACCGCCGATCCCCTCACCTGGCGGCACCTGGTCGCCGCGCACGCGGTGCCGGCCGCCTTCGTCGTCGGTGACGCGGGAACCATCGCCGATCACTTCGAGACCTGGCGGGAGGAAGGCGGGGCGGACGGGTTCAACGTGCTGTCGGCTTTCCAACCGGCGCAGTTCGAGGCGTTCACGCGTAACGCGGCGCCGGAGCTGCGCCGTCGCGGGCTGCTGCGAAGCGAGGAGCAGGGCGACGGGACCACACTCCGCGACCGCCTGCGCATTACGTCGTATGTCGACGCATGAGGACCGGCGTCGCCCGGGTCGCGCGTTCCCGCCCCTGATTCCTACCGTGAAGTCACCTCAACGCACGGCATCTCGACACACAGTACCTCACCCGAAGCATCACACCCGAAACCTGGAGACCCACCCATGAACCGTCGCCTCCTCCGCGCCGCCGCCATCGCGGTGCCGCTCATCCTGGCGGGAAGCCTCGCCGCCTGCGCGTCGACGCCCGCCCCGGCGAACTCTCCCGC
Source organism: Microbacterium sp. Ag1 (assembly GCF_001005635.1). Taxonomy (NCBI): domain Bacteria; kingdom Bacillati; phylum Actinomycetota; class Actinomycetes; order Micrococcales; family Microbacteriaceae; genus Microbacterium; species Microbacterium sp. Ag1. The sequence continues at coordinate 428,955 of NZ_LBCR01000034.1, read as the reverse complement.
CGAAGGCGGCGACCCCGTAAAGGGTGGAACGCTCACGTACCTCGAGCACCAGGCGTACACGAACCTGTATCCGCCGCAGGCCGGCTTCTACCCCAACGGCGGCATCGTGAACAACATCGCGGCCCGCCTGACCTGGCAGAACCCTGACACGCTCGAGATCGAGCCGTGGATCGCCTCCGACTGGACCGTGAACGACGACGCGACCGAGTACACGTTCAACCTGAACCCCGACGTGACGTTCTCGGACGGCACGGTGCTCGACGCCGCGGCAGTGAAGAAGAACTTCGACACCTACGGCCTGGGCGATGCGGAACGGGGCCTGACCGTCTCCGAGGCGATCAACAACTACGCCAGCTGCGAGGTCGTCGACGACGACACCGTGACGTTCCACTTCTCCGCACCGTCCCCCGGGTTCCTGCAGGCGACCTCGACCATCAACTCGGGTCTGCTGTCGCCGGAGACGCTCGACGGCACGATCGAGGACTTCGGCGCGGGCAACGCCGCCGAGATCATCGGGTCCGGTCCGTTCACGGTCACGGGGGAGAAGCTCGGCACCGAGTACACGCTCACCGCGCGCGACGACTACGACTGGGGACCCGACAGCGTCGACAATGACGGTCGCCCGTACCTCGACGCCGTGCACGTGCTGATCACCCCCGAAGACTCGGTGCGGATCGGCTCGCTGCTCGCGGGCCAGGCCGACTACGTGCGCTACGTGCAGGCGTTCGACGAGGACCGCGTCGAGGCAGCCGGCTTCACCCTCTACGCGCCGCAGACCCGCGGCGTCAACAACTCGATCGCCCTGCGTCCCGAGAATCCGCTGCTCACCGACATCCGCGTGCGGCAGGCGATCATCGCCGCGGTGAACGCGCAGGAGGTCGTCGACACGCTGTTCACCGAGAACTACCCGGTGGCGACGTCGGTGCTCTCCTCCCAGGCGCTCGGCTACAAGGACGAGTCGAAGCACTACGCCTACGACCCGAAGAAGGCCGAGAAGCTGCTCGACGAGGCCGGCTGGGAGCCCGGCGCCGACGGCATCCGCGAGAAGGATGGCGAGCGCCTCTCGATCACGGTGTACGAGGCGAAGCCGCAGCCGCTGTCGAAGCAGACCCTGGAGCTCGTGGCGCAGCAGCTGGCGAAGGTGGGTGTCGAGCTCTCGGTCAAGCCCGGTGATGCCGGAAGCTACGCTGAGGACACGCGCGACCCGCTCAAGACCGGCTTCTACCACTCGATGGTCGGACGCGCGGATCTGGACGTGATCAAGAGCCAGTACTTCACGAAGAACCGCGATGTGCTGATCTCGAAGGACGCGAAGCTCGACGACCTGCTGCTCGCCGTGGCCTCAGAGCCGGACGCCGACAAGCGCGTCGCCGCATCTCAGGCCGTGCAGGACTACATCGCCGAGCAGGCCTACGTGATCCCGCTCTTCGAGGAGCCGCAGGTGTACGGCACCGCGACCTACGTGCACGGCGTCGCCTTCGAGTCGGTCGGACGCCCGACGTTCTCCGGCGTCTGGCTCGCCGAGCACTGATCGGGATGGTGCGTCGATGAGTTTCGTCCTCCGACGAGCCGGGCAGGCCGCGATCGTTCTGATCGCGGCCTTCACGGCCACCTTCTTCCTGCTGCAGCTGCTGCCGGGCGATGCGATCCTGATCAAGTTCTCCGACCCCAGCCTCGGGCTGTCCCCGGATCAGCTCGACAGCATCCGAGCCACCTACGGCACGGATCTGCCGTGGTGGGAGCAGTACGTGCACGCGGGGCTCGGGTTCCTCGCCGGGGACTTCGGCTACTCCACGCAGTTCGGCACGCCCGTGCTGACGATGCTCGCGGAGGCGCTCCCCGCGACGCTGCTGCTCGCGTCCCTCGGGCTCCTCGTCGCTCTGCTCCTGGCCGTGCTGATCGCCGGACTCTCCTCGCTCGCCCCGTTCGCCTGGCTTCGCGACGGACTTCGTCAGGTGCCCGGTCTCTTCGTCGCGGTGCCGGTCTTCTGGCTCGGCATCCTGCTCATCCAGGTGTTCTCGTTCGGGCTCGGCTGGGTGCCGATCGTCGGGGCCGACCCGGTGAGCGGACTCATCCTGCCCGTGCTGACCCTCGCCGTGCCGATCTCGGCTCCGCTGGCGCAGGTGCTGGTCCGCGCGATCGATCAGGTGCAGGCGCAGCCGTTCGTCACGGTGGTCCGGGCGAAGGGGGCCCCGCCGCTGTGGGTGCTCACGCGCTCCGTCGCCCGCAACGCCGCCGTGCCGACCCTGACGATCGCGGGCGTGCTGTTCGGGGAACTCGTCGGGGGGGCCGTCGTCACCGAGACGGTGTTCGGCCGCACGGGCATCGGCCGTCTCACCGAGCAGGCCGTCGCGAACCAGGACATCCCGGTGCTGCAGGGTGTGGTGCTGCTCTCGGCGCTCGGCTTCGTCGTCATCAGCTTCGCCGTCGACCTCGTCACGCCGCTCATCGACCCACGTCAGCGCGCGGTCGCGCGCTCCACCGCGTCCGTCGCCGCCCGCCCCGCGCCTCAGGAGGTGCCCGCATGACCGCTCCCGTGATCGCTGCGACGAGTGTCGAACCGGACTCCGAGCCGACACCGACCGTCCCCGAGCTTCCGCGGACCCCTCGCCGCCCTGGCCGTCTGCGCGGCCGCGCCTGGGGGCTGTATCTCGCGTTCGCCGTGGTCGCCGTCGCTGTGTTGTGGGCGGTCATCCCCGGCGTGTTCGCGCCCGGCGACCCGCTCACCGGTGTGCCGGCCGACAAGCTGCTGCCGCCGAGTGCCGCGCATTGGTTCGGCACCGACACCCTCGGCCGTGATCTGTTCGGCCGTGTCGTGCACGGTGCCGTGCACTCGCTCTCGGGCGCGCTGATCGCCGTCACGGTGGGTCTCGCCCTCGGCACGGTTCTCGGCGCGATAGCCGGAGCCGTGGGCGGGGTGGTGGACGACGTGCTGATGCGCATCGTCGACGTGCTGCTCGCGATTCCCGGGCTGCTCCTGTCCCTCTCGGTGATCATCCTGCTCGGATTCGGCACGGTCAACGCCGCCCTCGCCGTGGGACTCGGCAGCGTCGCGGCGTTCGCGCGGCTGATGCGCGCCGAGGTCGCCCGGGTGCGGCGCACCGAGTACGTCGAGGCCGCCTTCGGCAGCGGTGCCACCTTCTTGGCCGTGCTGCGTCGACACGTGCTTCCCAACTCCCTCACCCCCATCGTCGCGCTCGCCGCCCTGCAGTTCGGGACGGCGATCCTCGCCATCTCGACGCTCGGGTTCCTCGGCTACGGCGCTCCGCCACCCACCCCGGAATGGGGACTGCTGATCGCCGAGGGCCGCAACTACGTGGGCACCGCCTGGTGGCTCACGGCATTGCCGGGTCTCATCGTCGTCGCGGTCGTGCTCAGCGCCAACCGCATCAGCCACCGCATCGGAAGGGGCACGCGATGAGCGTTCTGACCGCATCGGATCTGCGCATCTCCTACGGGGGTCGTGAAGTCGTGCACGGCGTCTCCTTCGAGATCGGCGAGGGGGAGACCCTCGCCCTCGTCGGGGAGTCGGGGTCGGGCAAGTCCACGACCGCCCACGCGCTCCTCGGGCTCCTCCCCGCAGGGGGCAGGGTCGACGGCGGGACGGTCGTCCTGGGCGACCTCGACATCTCCGGGTGGTCCGATCGTGCGCTGCGCGGCATCCGTGGTGCGGAGATCGGCCTGGTCCCGCAGGATCCGACGACCTCCCTCGACCCGGTGCGTCCGGTCGGCAAGCAGGTCGAGGAGATCCTGCGCCTGCACGGGCATCGGGATCGGCGCTCGCGTCGTGCACGGGCCGTCGAGCTGCTCGACCGTGTCGGTATCGACGACCCGGATCTGCGGGCGCGTCAGTATCCGCACGAGCTCTCCGGAGGCATGCGGCAGCGTGTGCTGATCGCGACCGCGATCGCCCTGCGACCCCGCCTGCTGATCGCCGACGAGCCCACCAGCGCCCTCGACGCCACGGTGCAGCGCAAGGTGCTCGATCTGCTCGACGAGCTGCAGCGCGAGGAGGGCACCAGCATCCTGCTCGTGACCCACGACCTGGGCGTTGCCGCCGATCGGGCGGAGCGACTCGTCGTGCTCAAGGACGGCCGGATCGTGGAGCAGGGGCGGAGCGAGGAGGTGCTCGCCGCACCGACGGACCCGTACACGCGTCAGCTGCTCGCCGATGCTCCCGCGTTCACGACCGGCTTCCGGCGTCCGGACGCCCCGCCGTTCCTGCGGGATGCCGCAGCCGTCGCCGCGGAGAACCCGTACGCGATCGTCGCCGAAGGGCTTGTGAAGGAGTTCCGCGTCGCCGGCCGGGAGCGGTTCCGCGCTGTCGACGACGTCTCGTTCCGGGTGCGCCGTGGTACCACCCACGCGCTCGTCGGCGAATCGGGGTCGGGGAAGACCACGACGGCGCGACTCGTCACGCGCTTCCATCAGCCGGAAGCCGGGACCATCGAGGTCGCCGGAGAAGACGTGACCCACGCGAAGCGCGAGCAGCTGCGAGCGCTGCGCCGCCGTGTGCAGCTCGTCTACCAGAACCCGTTCGCCTCGCTGGATCCCCGCCAGCAGATCGTCGACATCGTCGCGGAGCCGCTGCAGAACTTCCACGTCGGATCTCGCGCCGAGCGCAGCGAACGCGCGCTCGCTCTCCTCGACCGGGTCGCGCTCCCGTCCGACGTCGCGCGGCGCACCCCGCGCGAACTCTCGGGCGGACAGCGGCAGCGTGTCGCGATCGCGAGGGCCCTCGCGATCGATCCCGAGGTCGTGGTGCTCGACGAGGCGGTGTCGGCGCTGGACGTGACCGTGCAGGCGCGCATCCTGGAACTGCTCACCTCGCTGCAGGCGGAGCTCGGGCTCACCTACCTGTTCATCTCGCACGACCTCGCCGTCGTGCGCAGGATCAGTCACACGGTCTCGGTGATGCGCCGCGGCCGGATCGTGGAGGAGGGGCAGACGGAAGACCTCTTCCGCGACCCGCAGCACGAGTACACCAGGGAGTTGCTGGCAGCGGTCCCCGGACGAACGGAGATCGTCGTATGACCACCGGATCCGCCCCTTCGACCGGGCCCACCGTCGCGTTCTTCACGCGTCTGCTCGACGACGCGTCTCCTGCCGAGAGGTATGCGCTCGCCACCTCGCAGATCCAGCAGGCGGAGCGCCACGGGATCGGGAGAGCCTGGGTCGCACAGCATCATTTCCACGCGGCCGAGGGTGGTCTGCCGTCGCCGCTGGTGTTCCTCGCGCACGCGGCCGCCGTCACGAGTGACATCCGACTGGGGACCGGCGTGATCACCCTGCCGTTGGAGGACCCGGTGCGGGTGGCCGAGGATGCCGTGGTCGCAGATCTGCTCTCCGGGGGGCGAGTGGATCTGGGCCTCGGCAGCGGCGGCACCCCGTCGTCGTTCGTGCCGTTCGGGGAGGATGTGCGAGACAAGGCAGTGACCTACGACCGCAAGCTGCGCACGCTCCTCGACGGCCTCGCCGGTCGCGACGTCGGCGCGGGCAACACGCTCTACCCGGATGCGGGAGACCTCGCCGACCGTGTGTGGCAGGCCACCTTCTCCGCTCCCGGCGGTCACCGCGCCGGCATCCACGGGCACGGGCTCCTGCTCTCCCGCACTCAGCCGCGCAGGCCCGACCGCCTGTACGCCCCGTTGTCCGAGCTGCAGGACCCGATCATCGACGCGTACCTCGAGGCACTGCCGGTCGGGGTGACTCCGCGGATCACCGCCTCGCGCACCGTGTTCGTCGCGGATGACCGCGCCGAGGCTCTGCGGTTCGCCGAGGTCGGTCTGCGTCGGGCGGCGGAGGGCTTCCGTCGGCAGGGCCAGACCATCCCCGGTGACGACATCGACGAGTTGATAGCCGCGCTCGACACGCATCTGGGCACGCCAGAGCAGGTTGCCGAGTCGCTCGCCGCCGACGCCACCCTCACCCGCGCGACAGAGGTGGCCTTCCAGGTGCACTCGGTCGATGCGCCGCACGAGCACGTGCTGCGCTCGATCGCACTGTTCGCCGACGAGGTCGCCCCGGCCCTCGGCTACGCCATCGCGGAGACAGCAAACACCGAGACGATCAAGGAGAACGCATGACCGACGACAACGTCCTTACGGACGACACCGTCCTCACCGACGACACCGTGGACCGGATCGTGGGGGTGACGCCGGAGCTGGACGAGCTGCGCCGCCGCCGTCCGGTCACCAGAGAGCAGCTGCAGGCGAGCTTCGACGCCCTCTTCCGACCGGTCACGGTCGCGCATGTGTCGCAGGCGGAGCGCGAGCTCGTCGCAGCCTTCGCCACCGGACTCGCCGGCGTCGACGATGCGACAGCGGCGTTCTATGCCGCCCGCGCACGCGAGGCCGATCCGGAGCGGGCGGGAGCAGTGCTCGCCGAGGCAGCCGGGGCGTCGACGAGCGGTCCGTTCGGCGCCTACACCGAACTCGGCCTGCAGTCCGAGAACACGGAGGGCGAACGGTATGAGCCCGATGGTGCCGTGACCGCCGTCATCGGCGAGCGCCTCGCCGCAGCCCTCGCGCACACGCACCTGCTCGTGTTCCGGCCCCGTGAAGCGTCGGGCGCCGATCTCGGGCGACTGCTCGATGCCGGGTGGTCGACCGAGGGGATCGTCACGCTGTCCCAGCTGGTGTCGTTCCTCGCCTTCCAGCAGCGGGTCGTCACCGGACTCCGTGCGCTCGCCGCTGCAGGACTCACCGCCCAGACCGAGATCTCCGAGGAGGAGGCCGCATGACCGCCGCGCAGACCGTGCTCCGGCACGAAGACGCCCCGCACCCGCACGCCTTCACCCGCGGAGAGGTGGGCTGGGTCCCGCATCTCGAGCCCCTCGCGGAGGAGGAGCTGACGCCACGGCACTACGACGGACTCGTCGATGCCGCGCGGGCGAAGAACGACTACTTCCGGTTGCTGGCCCGTGACCCCGAGGTGCTCAAGGCGCGGACACTCGTCGACAAGGACATCTTCTACAACGTCGCCGAGGGTCTGCCGCGCGCCGACCGCGAGCTGGCGGCGACCGCAGCATCACGGCGCAACGGGTGCGTGTTCTGCGCCTCGGTGCATTCCCGCTTCGCCGCGCACCACAGCAAGCGGGTCGAGGACGTCGACCTGCTGCTGGACGAGGGGGTCGACGCCGATCTCGGCGAGCGCTGGAACGCGATCGTGGCCGCGTCGGTCGCGCTCACCGACACTCCGAGCACATTCGGGGAGCACGAGATCGCCCGGCTGCGGGCGGCAGGACTCGACGACCTGGAGGTCGCTGATGTCATCCACGGCGCGGCGTTCTTCAACTGGGCGAACCGCCTGATGCTGTCGATCGGTCGACCGGTCGCTCCCGCCTGACCCTCGCTCTCGGCTACAGAAGCAGCCGCTCTGCGCTACGGAAGCAGGATGATCTTGCCCGAGGCGGCGCCGGATTCCATGAGCTCATGGGCCTGCGCCGCCTCGGCGAGCGGCAGCTGAGGGCCGAGCTCGATCGTGAAGTCGCCGGCGTCGAGGAGGGCGATCGTCTCGGGCAGGGCCTCGGCGCGCCACGCGAGCTCCTGCGTGGTCAGCGGGACGGGCGAGCCGCCGGAGAACGCCCGGATGCCGAAGGATGCCGCATCCGGCCCTCGCACGATCGTCGCGATGCGCTCACGGTCGGCGACGAGCGCCAGCGACGCCTCGATCGCCTCATCGGTGCCGGCGCAGTCGAGCACCACGGTCACGGGGGACGGAGCGGCGGCTCGCACCCGGTCGAGCAGACCATCACCGTAGGCGACGGGGATCGCCCCGAGCTCGCGCAGCTGGTCGTGGCGGGCGGGGCTTCCTGTGGCGATCACGGTGGCACCCCAGGCGACGGCGAACTGCACGGCGGCCTGGCCGACGGATCCGGAACCGCCGTGCACCAGCAGCACGTCGCCCTCCGTCACTCCCAGCGAGCGCAGCGACTGGTAGGCGGTGCCCGCGGGGATGCCGATCCCGGCGCCCTCGGCCGTCGTGACCGAGTCGGGGAGCTTCGCGAGCTTCTCGGTCGCGATCGCGAGCGCCGAGGCGTAGGTGCCGTTCCCGTCGCGGATGGCCACCCGGTCGCCGACGGCGAGATCGTCGACCCCTTCGCCCAGCACCTCGACGATGCCGGCGCCGTCGAAGCCGACAGGACGCGGCTCGGTGATCGGCGGGGACGGGCGCTTGCCGCCCCGCAGCTTGGCGTCGATCGGGTTCGCTCCCGCCGCCTCGATCCGCACGACGACCTCACCGCGTGCGGCGACCGGATCCGGGATCTCGATCAGGTGGAGGACAGCGGGGGAGCCGATTTCGGTGTAGACGATCGCGCGAGCCATGCGTTCAGGCTACCCGGGGTACGCGGGAACCGGTCTCGGGTCAGCGGCCGGAGAGGACCTTCATGATGCGCTGAGGCGACACCGGCTGCGCGGTGCCCAGACGCTGTGCGAACACACTCACGCGATACTCCTCGAGCAGCCAGCGCACCTCGACGAGCGCGGGCGTCGCGTCGGGGGCGAGGGGGATGGTGCCGCCCGCGTCTTCGAACGCCTTCGCCATCCGCTCGTACTCGGTCATGCGCGCGCGGTCCTTGCCCGGCTCGCTCGCCAGAGTCTTCAAGCGGTCCAGCATCCCCTCCAGATAGCGGGGGAAGTGCGCGAGGCGCTCGGCTCCCGCGGCGGAGACGAATCCCGGGTGCAGCAGGCCGCTCAGCTGGGTGCGGATGTCGTTCAGTGGTCCGAGCAGGGCCAGCGAGTTCTGCGACTTGATGCCGCGCTCGACGTCCCGGGACTTGGTGAGGATGCGTGCGACCAGCGACACGCAGGTGAACAGCTCGTCGACGAGCACGGCGGAGACCGCGTCCCGCACCCGGTCGAAATCGGCCTCGTTGCGCACGATCCCTTCCGGCACGAGGCTCTGGATGACCTTTCTGGCCACTGCCGCGCGGCAGTCTTCGATGAGTGCGGCCGCTGAGGGATACGGCGAGGCTGCGAGCGCCAGCTTCTCCTGGCTCGTGAGGTGCTCCTGCACGTACGAGGACGGAGAGGGAACGCCCAGCAGCACGAGCCGCAGCACGCCGTCGCGCGTCGCCGCTGCCGCCGCGTCGGGGGTGGATTCGACACGCACCGACACCGTCTTGCCCTGATCGACGACGGCCGGGTAGCCGCGGACCACCCCTCCGGCGACGCGGGTGTCGAGCACCTCCGGCAGCTCCCCGAAAGTCCAGGCCGTGAGACCGGTCTGCTCGAGCGACGCGGCGGCGATGCGTTCGACGCCCTCGCCCGGGGTGCCGCGTTTCGCGCCGGGGGCGCCGGAGCGGGGAGGGGCGGCGATCGAGCGGGCGACGCTGCTGCGAGCGCGGTCGGAGAGCTGCGTCTGCAGGGCACGCAGATCGCGTCCGGAGCCGACCATCCTGCCGCGTTCGTCCACGGCGCGGAAGTTCATGCGCAGATGCGGGGGCACCCGTTCATCGTCGAAGTCGGCGGCGGAGACCAGTTGATTGGCGAGCGGCTGGATGCGACGGGCGAGGGCTTCCTTGAGCGTGCGCGGGGGCAGACCGCCGTGCGACTCCGGCCCCTCGTCGATGAGCTCGGCACCGAACTTCTCCGCCCAGTCGGCCGCGGGCACCACGTGGCGACGGATGGCCTTGGGGAGAGCGCGCAGCAGACCGGTCACGAGCTCGGCACGCAGGCCGGGGACCTGCCAGTCGAAGCCGCGATCCTCGATCTGGGCGAGCAGGGGCAGGGGCACGACGACGCTCACTCCGTCGTCGTCGGCGCCCGGCTCGAATCGGTAGGCGAGGCCGAGCACCTGATCGCCCTGCGTCCACCGGGTCGGGAACTCGCGCTGATCCGCGCGCTCCTCGTCGTCGATCAGGTCGCTCTCGCGCATCACGAGCAGCTTCGGCGTGGCCGCCATGGCCTCGCGCCACCAGCTCTCGAACGAGCGCACATCGAAAACCTCGGCGGGGATGCGTTCGTCGTAGAAACGGAACACGGCCTCGTCGCCCGCGAGGATGTCGCGGCGGCGCTCGCGCTCCTCCAGCTTCTCGAGGCGCTTGCGCAGCTCGGCGTTGCTGCGCCAGAACGCACTCACCCTCTTGTCGATCCGCGTCGGATCCCACTCGCCCTCGACCAGCGCGTGCCGCACGAACAGCTCGCGTGAGGCGGCTCTGTCGATGCGCGCGAACTGCACGCGCCTGCGCGGGATGATCTCGAGCCCGAAGAGCGTCACCTTCTCGAACGCGACAGCGGCCCCCGCATCCTTGGACCAGTGCGGCTCGGTCACCTGGCGCTTGGCCAGATCCCCGGCGAGGGGTTCGGCCCAGGCCGGATCGATCGCGGCGACCGTGCGTGCGAACGTGCGGGAGGTCTCGACGATCTCGGCGGCGATCACCGCGCGCGGGCTCTTCTTGCGCAGCCCGGAGCCGGGGAAGATCGAGAAGCGGATCCCTCGGGCTCCGCGATACTCCGCGATGCGCCGACCCTTCTGCTCCTTCGCGGGGGCGTGCGTCTTGCCGGCGGGGGCGGTGCGCTCGTCGAGGATGCCGATCTGCGAGAGCAGGCCGGAGAGCAGGGCGCGGTGGATCGCATCGGGGTCGCTGGCGCCCCCGCCCTCCCCGTCACGGTCGTTCGTCTTCACGAGGGTGCGGAGCTGGCGGTGCACATCGAACCACTCGCGCACCCGCACGTAGTTGAGGTGCTCGGAGCGGCAGAGTCGACGGAACGCGCTCGAACCGAGCTCGCGCTGCTGTTCACGCAGGTGGTTCCACAGGTTCAGCAGGGTCAGGAAGTCGCTGGTCGGGTCGACGAACCGCGCATGTAGGCGGTCGGCCTCCTCCCGACGCTCTTCCGGCCGCTCCCGCACGTCCTGGATCGTCATGCCCGAGACGATCGCGAGCACGTCGCGTGTCACAGACGAATGGGGCGCCGAGCCCGTCGAAGGGCGCCCCGCCTCGATCAGCATGCGTGCGAACCGCGGATCGATCGGCATGCGCGAGATCGCGCGGCCGATGCGGGTCAGGTGCGGGGATCCGTCCCTGCGCGACGCCTCGACGGCGCCGAGCTCGGTGAGTAGGTCGAACGCGGCCTTCACCCCACGGGAGTCGGGCGGGGTGAGGAACGGGAACGCCGTGATGTCGCCGAAGCCCAGCGACAGCATCTGCAGGATGACCGAGGCCAGCGAGGTGCGCAGGATCTCGGGCTCGGTGTACTCCGGCCGCCTGTCGTAGTCGTCCTCTGAGTACAGGCGGATCGCGATGCCGTCGCTCGTACGGCCTGCGCGACCGGAACGCTGGTTGGCCGAGGCCTGCGAGACGGGCTCGATCGGAAGCCGCTGCACCTTGGAGCGGTTGCTGTAGCGGGAGATGCGCGCCGTGCCGGTGTCGATCACGTACTTGATGCCGGGCACGGTGAGGCTCGTCTCGGCCACGTTGGTGGCGAGGATCACCCGACGGCGCACGCCGGCCACCCTGCTGCGTTCGAACACCCGATGCTGGTCGGCGGCGGAGAGGCGGCCGAACAGCGGCAGCACCTCGGTGGGGGAGCGGTCGTTCGCGTAGGCGCCGCGCACGGCATCCGCGGCGTCGCGGATCTCGGCCTCACCGGGAAGGAAGACGAGCACGTCTCCCGGCGGTTCACGGTCGAGCTCCCGCAGGGCGGAGACGATCGCCGACACCTCGTCCTCCGGCTCGGCGGGCGAGCTCTCGTCGTCCGCATCCTCGACCGGCCCGCGGTACCGGATCTCCACCGGATAGGTGCGGCCGGAGACCTCGATGATCGGGGCGGGGGTGCCGTCGCCGCCTGTCGCCGAGGGGGCGGCGAAGTGCTTCGCGAAGCTCTCCGGGTCGATCGTCGCGGAGGTGATGATCACCTTCAGATCCGGACGCTCCGGAAGGATGCGGGCGAGGTAGCCGAGCAGGAAGTCGACGTTGAGGGAGCGCTCGTGCGCTTCGTCGATGATGATCGTGTCGTAGCGAGTGAGCAGACGGTCGCGGTGGATCTCGTTGAGGAGGATGCCGTCGGTCATCAGGGCGATGCGCGTGGCGTCGGACACCTTGTCGGTGAAGCGCACCTTGTAGCCGACGAGCGTGCCGAGCTCGACCTGCAGCTCTTCGGCCACGCGCTCCGCGATCGTGCGTGCGGCCAGGCGACGGGGCTGGGTGTGCGCGATGCGCTCGCGCCCGAGCTCGAGAGCGATCTTCGGCAGCTGCGTGGTCTTTCCCGATCCCGTGGCACCGGCGACGATCACGACCTGATGGTCGCGGATGGCGTCGGCGATCTCGGTCCTCGCCGCACTGACCGGCAGCTCGGGGGGATAGGAGATCACGGGAGAAGACATAGCCCTCCATCGTATGCCGGGAATCGCCCCCTACGATCATGGGGTGATCACCGCTCTCGCTCCTGTCCAGTGGTTCCGCGAGTTCGGGCGGCCGCCGCGCATCCTCGGGCTCGACATCGCCAGAGGACTGGCGATCCTCGGCATGGCCGGAGCGCACATCGGCGAGACAGAGGCATTCGACTGGTTCGACCCCTCGACGTGGACCGACCTGGTGCACGGGCGGTCCTCGATCCTGTTCGCGGTGCTCGCCGGTATCTCGATCGCCCTGATGACCGGGCGCAGTGCCGGTCCCGACCGCGAGCGGATCCCGAGCATCCGCCTGCAGCTGATCGGGCGCGGTGCGGTGATCTTCGTGATCGGGCTGGCGCTGGAGATGCTGAACACCCCGATCGCCGTGATCCTGACGCTCTACGGTCTGCTCTACGTCGCGGTCATCCCGTTCCTGCGGTGGCGGCCCTGGCAGCTGCTGAGCGCCAGTGCGGTGCTCGCGCTGCTGGGCCCGTCACTGCTCGCCTTCCTGAACGCGGTGATGCTGAACCCGTACGGTTCCGGTATCGGATTCGTGCTCTACGGCACGTATCCGATCACGGTCTGGATGGCGCTGGTGCTCGCCGGCATGGCGTTCGGTCGCCTGCACGTCGAGCGGTTGCGCACGGCGGCTGTCGCGCTCGGGATCGGGTTCGTGCTCGCCGTGATCGGCTACGGCTTGGGCGGAATCGGTCAGGCAGCGGGACTCGCCGGGGGCTTCAGCAGCAGCTCGTTCTCCGACAGCGGCTCCTTCTCCGGCAGCTCCTTCTCCGGCGGCTCCTTATCCGGCGGCAGCTCCGGCAGCGTCGTCTCCCCGCCCTCCGGGTGGGAGGGATATCCGCAGGCGCTGACCGAGACAGATCCCCTCCGCGCCGTGCTCACCGCGGTGTTCGCGGTCGAACCGCACAGCGGCGGCACCGCAGAGATCCTCGGATCGGGCGGCTTCGCGCTCGTGGTCATCGCGCTGTGTCTGCTGCTGAGCCGGCCGCTGCGCTGGGTGCTGCTGCCGCTCGGCGCGCTCGGCTCCATGCCCCTGACGGCATACAGCGCTCACGTCCTCTCCGTCGTGCTGGTGGCCGGGCCAGGAGGGTTCTTCTCGAGCAACGCCTTCTGGGCGGCCACCGCGCTCGGACTGCTGCTCCTGACGACGCTCTGGTCGATGTTCTTCGGACGGGGCCCGCTGGAACGCCTGGTCGGACGTGGGGCAGCGGCGATGGCGGCGGTGCCGCGGCGCTGATACGGCGGCGGTGCGGTGGCGCTGATCCGGTCGGCTTCGAGCGTTCCTCCGGATCGGGAGGCGCGATGTGTTAGCGTGGGTGCGCAACGCCTGTCTGGCGTCTGCGACCGACTGGCATGGCTGGTCGGACTGGGGAGTTTCGAACTGGGGAGTTCACACCACCGCGTCGCGGCGATCTTTCGCCGCCTCGATGTCGTCGAGCGCGCGGGGGATGATCACGCCGCGTTCGGGACAGCATCGACTGGGGAGTCACGGTGGGGAACACGAGTTTCGGGCGACGGACACGCTTCGGGCGACGGACACGCTTCGGGCGACGGACAAGAGGTGTCGTCGCATCAATGCTGACGGCCGGCCTGCTGATCGCGGGTCTGTCGGGTGTGGGAGCGACGGCGGCCGCCGCGGCGGATGTGCCGCCGACGATGCCGCCGCAGTTGCAGCGCGACGAGAACGTGGTGACGTCGGACCCGATCCCGACTGTGCAGATCGACAACGGCTACGTATGGGCGCAGACCACGATCGGTACCACGGTGTACGCGGTCGGCAAGTTCGACAACGCGCGGGAGCCGAAGGCGGCGCCCGGGACAGCCCTCACCGCCCGTTCGAACGTGCTGGCCTACGACATCGTCTCGGGTGCTCTGTCCTCGTTCGCCCCGACGGTCAACGGCGTCATCAAGGCGGTCGCCGCGTCTCCCGACGGGTCCCGCATCTACATCGGCGGCTCGTTCAACAAGGTGAACGGGAAGGACCGCTGGAACTTCGCGGCGCTCGATGCCAAGACCGGTGAGCTGGTCCCGCAGTTCGCGCCGTCGATCGGCGGCAGCGGCGTGTACGCCATCACGACCGACGGGTCGAACATCTACCTCGGCGGTCTGTTCACCCAGGCCAACGGCGTCGCCCGGAAGAACCTCGCGGCCTTCGACCAGAAGAACGGAGCGCTCCTGAGCTGGGCCCCGCAGGCCGACCGCCAGGTCGACGCCCTCGTCATGGATCCAGCGGGCACGAACGTCATCGTGGGAGGACGCTTCTCCGCGGTGAACGGCAGCAGCCTGCGCGGTTCCGCAGCGGTCGACAAGTCCACGGGTGCCGCCGACACCGCCTGGGGCATCTCCAAGGTCGTGAAGAACAGCGGCAGCAGCAGCAACTCCGGCATCTTCGCGCTCGCCACGGACGCGAACACCGTCTACGGCACCGGGTGGAGCTGGGCCGGCGGGGGCAACCTCGAGGGCACGTTCGCCGCTGAGGCCGGCACGGGTGCGGTGCGGTGGATCGCAGACTGCCACGGCGATCACTACGGCGTCTACTCGACCGGCAAGGTGGTCTACACGACCAGCCACATGCATTCCTGCAACACGATGGGGCTCCAGCCGCAGAAGAACCCGGCGGTGTACCAGTACGCCGAGGCCTACACGGCCGACGCGCGCGGAACCCTCTCCGCGAACACCTACTCCGGGTACGCCAACTGGGCCGGCACCCCCGCTCCGTCGCCGTACCAGTGGGCGCCCGACTTCGCGGTCGGCACCACGAGCGGCCTCGGCCAGGCGGGCCTGTCGATCACGGGCGCGGGCGACATGATCTCGATCGGCGGAGAGTTCCGCTCGGTGAACAACGGGCAGTTCGAGGGAATCGTGCGCTTCTCCACGAACCCTCCGGGTGGTGCGAAGGACGGGCCCCGGCTCTCCGACGCGGCATGGAAGCCCACGGCGGGCACCTCACCCGTCCCCGGCAGCGCCCGGGTGTCGATCCCCACGAACTGGGACAGGGACGACCTGACCCTCACCTACGAGCTGCGCCGCGACGGTGCCACCGAGCCTGTGGCCACCGCGACAGCGGACGGCACCTGGTGGAAGCAGACGACGGTCACCCTCGACGACCCGACGGCGACCCCGGGAGCCACGCAGAGTTACACGGTGGTCGCGAAGGACCGTGACGGCAACATCGCCACGAGCGCGAGCGTGAACGCGAAGGCCACGGCGGGCACCGCCTCGGCCTACTCGAAGAAGATCCTCGCGGACAAGCCTTCGCTGTACTACCCGATGGGCAACGTCTCGAAGGACTGGGCCGGATCGAACAACCCGGTGAGCGGCACGGGAACCTCAACCTCGTCGTCGGGCATCGAGAACAGCGGCACCGGTTCGACAACGTTCAACGGCACCACGAACGGGCGGGTGTCTTCCGATGCGAAGGCGCCGGTGTCGAGCGAGTTCTCGGCGGAGATCTGGTTCCAGACCACCACGAAGACCGGTGGCATGCTCATCGGCTCCGGAGCGGCCAAGACGGGGAGCTCCGCGAGCGTCGACCGGCAGCTGTACATGGCCAACAGCGGCACCCTGACCTTCGGCGTCTTCGCCGGGCAGGCCCGATCCACGATCGCCGGAACCAAGGCGCTGAACGACGGCGTCTGGCATCACGCTGTCGTGTCGCAGGGTGCGGCCGGGATGAAGCTGTACGTCGACGGCGAGCTCGTCGCGTCCGACGCCGCGGTCACGACGGCCAAGACCGACCCCGCCTACCTCCGCATCGGGGGAGACGCGCTCACGGGCTGGCCCTCTGCTCCTTCGTCGAACTACTTCAAGGGATCGCTGGACGAGGCCGCGGTGTACCCGCTCGCGTTGAACGCCGACCAGGTGCGCTCGCACTTCCAGCTGGGCAAGGGTCTCAAGGCTCCGACGGCGGCCTTCACGGCCCAGGCGACCGACCTGACCGTCGCGGTCGACGGGTCGGGATCCACCGCAGACGGCGCAGCGTCGATCAGCGGCTACGCGTGGGACTTCGGCGACGGCTCGTCGGCGACCGGCGCGACGGCGACGCATGACTATGCGGCGGCCGGCACCTACACCGTGCGGCTGACGGTGACGGACAGCAGCGGACTGTCGGCGTCGAGCGAGGAGCAGGTCGCGGTGACGGCTCCCGTCGTGGCCGATGTCGTGGTGGCATCCGACCGGTTCGACCGTGCGGTGGAATCCGGCTGGGGCACTGCTGAGGTCGGTGGCGTATGGACGCCCATGCAGGGGAAGTCGACGGCTCTCTCGGTGGCCGACGGTGCGGGAGTGATCGACCTCGTCGCCGGTCAGACCAGGGAGATGCTGTTGGACGATGCGTCGGTGCGGGATTCCGCCACCACCATGTCCTACACGCTCTCCGGCGGTCCGGAGTCTGGCACCGTCTACGTCGGAGCGGGTTCTCGGCGCAACGCGGACGCCGGCTACCGCGCCCTGGCGTGGCACCGCGCTGATGGGGCGACGTGGGTCGTGATCCAGCGCAACGGGACGGCCATCGCGAGCGCCGCTGTGCCGGGGCTGACCTGGAGTGCCGGCACCGTGTTCCATCTGTCGACCGAGACGACCGGGTCGTCCTCGACCACGATCCGCGCCAAGGTGTGGGCCGACGGGCAGCCGGAACCGGCGACGTGGCAGGTGTCCGCGAGTGACGCTACCGCGGCGCTGCAGAGCGAGGGCTCGCCCTCGGTGTTCTCCTACCGGGCCGGCACCGCGACCGGCACGAACGTCGTGCGGGTGAACGAGGTCAAGACCACCCGGATCGGTGGCTGAGCAGCCGCTGGGCTGAGCGCAGACGCAGAGGGGGCACCCGGCATCGGCCAGTGCCCCCTCTGCGTCTCTCAGACGTCTCCGGGCACCTCAGAAGTGGGTGCCGCCGTCGATGCGCACCTCGGTGCCGGTGATGAAGGCGCCGTCCTCGCTCGCGAGCATCGCCACGACACCGGCGACCGATTCCGGTCCGGCGAAACCCTCGCCGATCGCGGGTGCGAGCTTCATGAACAGGCTCATGTCGGCGTCGGCGGGGAGGCCGGGCCCGTTGCTCTGGTTGCTCCGTCCGGACCCGTCGGTCATGCCGGACGAGATCGACCCCGGCTGCACCGCGGTGAAGCGGATACCGCTCTTCGCATACTCCGCTGCGAGCGCATGGGTCATCGACTGCACGCCGCCCTTGCTGGCCGCATAGGCCGCCATGTAGGGGTGCGCGAATCCGGCCGAGGTCGAGCTGAAGTTGACCACGGCGGCCGAGGAGCCCTCCTGCAGGGCGGGGATCGCCGCGCGGATGACGAGGAACGTGCCGACCAGGTTGATGCGGATGACCTGCTCGAACTGGTCGAGCGTCGTCTCGTGCGTGTGCGAGGAGCGGAGGATGCCGGCAGCGTTGACGAGCACGTCGAGTCCGCCCAGAGCGGCGACGGCTTCGGCGACGCCCGCGGCAACGGAGGCCTCGTCGGCGATGTTCATCGTGACGGTGGTGAGGCGTTCGGCGAGCGGCCCTGCCTTGGCGACCGTGTCGTCGAGGCCTTCGGTGCTGACGTCGGCGGCGACGACGCTGCCGCCTTCACGGAGCATCCGCAGCACGGTGGCCTGGCCGATGCCCGACCCTCCTCCGGTGACGAGAGCCCGACGTCCTTCATAGCGGCTCATGATCTTCCCTTCGTGATGAGTACTGGCAGGATATGCCTCTTTGGCATGTTGTGCCATCTAGTCCCAACCTGCCGGTGCGCGGATCTGTTCCCGTACGCTGTGACGGTGGAGACGTCGACCCTCACCGAGCGCCGCAGGGCCGCGACCGAGCGCGAGATCGCTGCCGCTGCGGCCGCGTTGTTCGCGGAGCAGAGCGTGGCGGGCGTCACCGCAGAGCAGATCGCGGCGCGTGCGGGCGTCTCGGTGCGGACGTTCTACCGCTACTTCGCACGCAAGGAAGACGCGATCGCGCCGATCCTCAGCGTCGGCGCGCAACGGTGGCAGGAGGCCTTCGCGCAGGTCGGAGAGGGGGCTCTGGGTGAGCAGATCCCGGCCGTGATCGAGGCGCAGCTCGCCGAGGGACAGTCAGGTGCGGGCATCGCCGACGGGCTCGAACTCGACACGATGCTCGGCGTGCTCCGCGGACTCGACGACGATTCCGAGATGCGCGACGTGTGGCTGCGTGTGAACGATGATTCCGAGCGCAGGTTGCGTGCGATCCTTCAGGAACGCGGCCTCGCCGTGTGGGAGGCCGCATTGCTCGCCGCCGTCGCGACCGCCTCGATCCGTGTCGCGCTCGAACAGTGGGCGGCGGATCCCGACGGCCCTCGTCCCGCCGTGCGGGCAGTCGACGCCTTCCGGTCGATGTCGCAAGGGCTGAGCGGACTCGATTGACGTCGTCCGCTCACCGGCCCGTGCGCGGCGCCGTCGCTACACGGGCAATGCCAGATACAACCGGTAGGCGGCCTGACCGGCGAAGCTGTCCGCGGCGTTCGCGGGCGCTTCGACGAGGTACAGGCGCCCGGGAGCATGCGGACGCGATTGCGCGTCGAGGTGCCACACCACCCGGCTGATCGTCGCTCCCTCGAAGTCGTATCGGGTGCCGGACCCGTCATCGAAGACCTGTTCCGTGTAGGTGGGGTCGCCGATCCTGCTCCGGATGTCGATGGCGGCCTGTGCTGCCTCCTCGTCGGAGGCGAACTGCAGCACGGTCAGCGTGGCGCGTCCGGTGTCGGAGCTGAACACGGCGGTCGTGGCGTCGCGGGAGCCGAGGTCGTTCGGAGTATCCGTCCACTCGCCTTCGAGCTTCCAGTCGCCGGCAGCGGTTCCGACCTCCGTCGAGGCCGCGGTGCACAGCTCACCGCACCCCGATGTCGGAAGGGCAGGGGGTGGCGTCGTGGTCGGGGTGGATTCCGGTGTCGCCGATGTCGATGGTGCCGTGGTCGACTGTCCGCGTCCCTCGCCGATCTCGGCGCGCAGACCGGCGGCGAGAAGGAGATTCGTCCCGATGGTTCCGAGAAGGAGGAGGGCGGCGACGACGATGACCAGGATGACGATGGTCCGACTGCGCCTCTTCGTCGCTGTGACGACCCGTGTCTCATCCTCGTCGGGATCATGCGTCTCGGCCGCGGGCGGCGGGGGCGGGAGATACTCCTCATCGCCGGACGTGTCGCGTTCATTCATCGACCCTCAGCCTACGGAAGTCCGTCGGGCACTGCGGCGACCGCACCGACTTCTTTCGTCACCGGCCGGGTCCACCTGTCATCACAGGTCATAGGCTGGAGACATGACGATTCCTGCACTCGAACTGAACGACGGCAACTCCATCCCCCAGCTGGGCTACGGCGTCTTCAAGGTGCCGCCGGCAGAGACCGAGAAGGCGGTGAGCGAGGCTCTGGAGATCGGCTATCGCCACATCGACACCGCCGCGATCTACGGCAACGAGGAGGGCGTGGGTGCCGCCATCGCATCCTCTGGCATCCCCCGTGACGAGCTCTTCATCACGACGAAGCTCTGGAACGATCGTCACCATGACGACGAGCCCCGCGCCGCCATCGGCGAGAGCCTCGAGAAGCTGGGCCTCGAGAAGGTCGACCTGTACCTGGTGCACTGGCCCACCCCGGCCAAGGACGACTACGTGCACGCGTTCGCGAAGCTGATCGAGCTGCGTGAGGAAGGTCTCACCCGCAGCATCGGCGTATCGAACTTCCTGGTCCCGCACCTCGAGCGCACCGTGAAGGAGACGGGCGTGGTCCCGGCTGTGAACCAGATCGAGCTCCACCCCGCGTACCAGCGCCGCGATGAGGTCGCCTGGGCCGACGCGAACAATGTGCGCATCGAGGCATGGGGTCCGCTCGGCCAGGGCAAGTACGACCTGTTCGGCATCCCGGCCGTCGCGGATGCCGCAGCCGCGCACGGGGTCACCCCGGCGCAGGCGGTGCTCCGCTGGCACCTGCAGAAGGGCATCATCGTGTTCCCGAAGTCGGTGCGCGCCGAGCGCCTGCGTGAGAACCTCGACGTGTTCGGCTTCGAACTCACCGACGCCGAGATCGCCGCGATCGACGCCCTCGACCCGCTCGACGGTTCCGGCCGCGTGGGCTCGCACCCGGACGAGGTCAACTGACCCTCTCGGCGGAGACGGAGCCTCCGGGCCTACATGACGCCCCGTGTCGCCTCGCGCGACACGGGGCGTCGTCCTGAGTACCGTCGAGGCATGACAGCTCCGTACCGTGTCGTCGCCGTGTCGGGATCCCTGCACGAGCCCAGCAAGACGACCGCCCTCGTCCGCGCGATCACGGCCGCCATCGCCGAGCGCGCCGACATCGACTCGCAGCTCATCGAGCTGACGCAGATCGGACCGGGGCTGGCCGGCGCGTTGCAGCGTGACCAGCTGCCGCCGGAGGTCGAGGCGCAGTTGCAGGCGATCGAGTCCGCCGATCTGCTGATCGTGGGCAGCCCCGTGTATCGGGCGTCGTTCACCGGGCTCTTCAAGCACCTGTTCGACTTCGTCGGTCAGTACGACCTGGTGGGAAAGCCCGTGTTGCTCGCCGCGACGGGCGGCGGCGAGAAGCACGCGCTCATCATCGAGCACCAGCTGCGTCCGCTGTTCGCGTTCTTCCAGGCGCTCACCCTGCCCCTCGGCGTCTACGCCAGCAACACCGACTTCGACGGCTACGAGATCACCTCCGGGGTGCTCGAAGCCCGCATCGCTCTGGCAGCCGAGCGTGCGCTGCCGCTGGTGGGGTACGCGGCCTCGCGTCCGGTCGAACTCCTCGCCGGCTGACCGCAGTCGCCACGCGCGGCGTAGCGTGGAGGGCATGACCAATCGGCTCGCGGACACCCTCAGCCCGTACCTGCGCGCGCACGCCGACAATCCGGTCGACTGGTACCCGTGGGGTGAGGAGGCCTTCGCGGAGGCACGGCGGCGGGACGTGCCGCTGCTCATCTCGATCGGCTACTCGACCTGCCACTGGTGCCACGTGATGGCGAGGGAGTCTTTCGCCGATCCCGTCACCGCGGCGCTCATCAACGAGGGCTTCGTCGCCGTCAAGGTCGACCGTGAGGAGCACCCCCAGGTCGACGGTGCCTACATGGCGGCGGCCTCGGCCTTCACACAGAACCTGGGTTGGCCCCTGACGGTGTTCGCCACGCCGCGCGGACGCACCTTCTACGCCGGCACGTACTGGCCGCCGGAGGCCCGTGCGCCGATGCCCGCCTTCCGTGACGTCCTCGCCGCGGTGCGGGAGGCCTGGATGCTCCGTCGCACCGAGGCCGAGGAGTCGGCGGATGCCGTGACCGATGCACTCGCCCGAGCCGCGGAATCGGTGCCATCGGACGTCCCGGATGTCGTGGCGATCGCGACAGCGGCGGAGGCGATCGCGCAGCGGGAGGACCGCCGGTTCGGCGGCTTCGGTGGCGCGCCGAAGTTCCCCGTCGCCACCACCTTGCGCTTCCTTCAACATCCCCTCGTGCGGGTAGCCGCTCCGGAGGCGTCCGCCGCTGGTGCACGCGCGCTCGCCGCGATGGCGGCCTCCGACCTTCGCGACGCCGACGGCGGATTCTTCCGCTATGCGACCGGGCGCGACTGGACCGTGCCGCACTACGAGCGGATGCTGACCGACAACGCGCAGCTGCTCGACATCGCTCGTGACGGGGGAGACGAGCCGACCGTGCGAGGCGTCGCCTCGTTCCTGACGGGCGTGCTCCAGCGTGACGGAGGTGGATTCGGCGCGGCGCAGGATTCCGAGTCGACGATCGACGGCGTGCGCTCCGAGGGCGGGTACTACCTCCGCCCGGTGGCCGAGCGCGCGGGCCTGGAGCCCCCGGCGGTCGACGGCAAGGTGATCACCGGATGGAACGGACTCGCGATCGGTGCCCTCGCCCGTGCCGGGGCCGCGTTCGGAGAACGGGCCTGGATCGATGCGGCTGTCGCCGCGGCCGACCACGTGCTGCGCACCAACCGGGACGCCGAAGGCGCCCTCGTGCGTGCGTCGCTGGAGGGACGGGCATCGGCTGCGGTCGCGACCGCCGCCGACCTCGGCCTTCTCGCCGACGGCCTCTTCGCGCTCGCGCTGGCGACCGGCGAGACGGACTGGGCGATCACGGCGCGTGGCATCCTCGACGACGTCCTGTCGGGAGCGGGAGGCGACGACCCCCTGCTCTCGGCGCAGGGCATCGCGACCTCGCCCGACCAGACCGACGGCGATCTGCCGTCGGATGCCGCGGCGATCGGGAGCGCCGCCCTGACCGCGTGGTGGATGGGCGCGGGGGATCGGTATCGGGAAGCGGCTGTCTCGACGGTGAGCGCGCTCGCGACCAGGTCGCTGGAGCAGCCGTTCGCTCACGGCACCCTGCTGCGGGTGGCCGCCGGCCTCGCGGCCCCGCCCCGTCAGCTCGTCGTGGTCACCGGGGAGCCTGACAGTGCGCTCGCCGCCGCAGGCCGAGGCGCTGACGCCGAGGTCGTCGCCGTGGTCACCCCGGACCAGGCGCGGGCGTTCGCGGATGCCGGGTTCGAACTGTTCGAGGGCAAGGACGCGTCGACGGAGCGCGCCTACGACTGCCGTGCGTTCGTGTGCGGCCTGCCGGTCAGCGACCCGGCCGCGGTGTCGGTCGCGCGCTGAGGGTCATGCCTGGTTGCGCAGATGCCGGCGGGCGGTGCGCTCGTTGCCGCGGCGGTAGTTCCCGGTGACGCGCGCCATCAGTTGTTGCGCGTCGCCCGTGGCCGCCTGTGCCAGGAATTCCTGCGCGCGAGCGCCGCGAAGGACGGACGCCGTGATGCCGTGATGGCGGATGACGACATCCTCGCCGCGCACCGCGAACTCGAATCCTGAGGGAGCGCCCATGAGGCGAGCGTAGCGGCCGATGTCCGATGTCGACATCTGCCTGTGCAGTGTGTCCAGCCCATCCCGAGGGACGGGCGCTCGATTGCGCGAGATGCGCAGCTTCCGGTGCGCCGATTGCCCAGTGGTGGGATTCCGTTCTAGTGTTGCGCGACACCTCACCCGATCACAGCAAGGACGCTCTGACGATGCCCCTTCCCACTCGCGCCGGACTCGATGCCGTTCCCGCTTACCGTCAGGGGCGCTCCGCTCCGGTCGGTGCGTCCAAGCTCTCCTCGAACGAGTCCCCGCACCCGCCGCTCCCGTCGGTCGTCGAGGCCGTGCGTGAGCGGCTCGACGGCATCAACCGCTATCCGGACATGAGCGCCGCGAAACTGCGCGAGCGACTGGCCTCCCGCTACGGTGTCGACGTCTCCGAGGTCACCGTCGGCGCCGGGTCGGTGGAGATCGCAGCCCAGCTCATCCACGCGGTCGCCGGTGACGGCGACGAGGTCGTCTTCGCGTGGCGGTCGTTCGAGGCGTATCCGTCGCTCGTCCGCATCGCCGGGGCGACGCCCGTCCCGGTGCCGCTCGACGCGGACCACGCTCACGACCTCGACGCGATGCTGGCGGCGATCACCCCACGCACCCGCCTGATCTTCGTCTGCAATCCGAACAACCCGACGGGCACCGTCGTGAGTGCCGACGAGTTGGAGCGTTTCGTCGCGGCGGTGCCGCACGACGTGCTCGTGGTCATCGACGAGGCCTACGTGCACTTCGACCGCACCGAGAGCAGGGGAGCCGGCATCGAGCTGTTCCGACGTCACCCGCACGTGGCCGTGCTGCACACGTTCTCCAAGGCCTACGGGCTCGCCGGGCTCCGGATCGGCTACGCCATCGCGCCGGCCGCCGTCGCCGAGAACCAGCGCAAGGTGGCGGTGCCGTTCGGTGTGACCGACCTCGCCCAGACCGCTGCCCTCGCGTCCCTCGACGCCGAGGACGAGCTCGCGACGCGTATCGACGAGGTGGTCGCCCAGCGCGACCGCCTGCACGACGTGCTCACTGCCGCCGGATGGCCCGCCGTCCGCTCGCAGGCCAACTTCGTCTGGGTGCCATCCGGGGACCGCACACCGGAGCTCGAACGACTGCTCCAGGAGGGCGGCGTGGTCGCACGCGTCTTCCCCGGCGAGGGCGTCCGCATCTCCTCGGGCTCCGTGGAGGACATCGATCGGGTGCAAGCCGCCCTCGAGACCGAGCTCGCCGAGGTGAACGCATGACCGATGGACGCGTGACCAACGATCCCGTGACCGAGGTGCCCACCACCACGACGACCACCAAGGGTCTGCACCCGGGGCTGACGCGCCGTCAGATCTCGATGATGGGACTCGGCGGCGCGATCGGCGCCGGCCTGTTCGTCGGCTCGGGCCAGGCGATCAGCATCGCGGGGCCCGCAGTGCTGGTGTCGTACCTCGTGGCCGGCGGCATCGTCGTGCTCGTGATGGCGATGCTGGCCGAGATGGTCGCGGCGAGGCCGAGCTCCGGTGCCTTCAGCTCGTACGCGCAGAAGGCGATGGGCCGTAGCGCCGGCAGCGCGGTGGGCTGGCTGTACTGGATCCAGCTGGTCGTGGTGATCGCGGCCGAGGCGACGGGCGCCGGCGCGATCGTGGCGAACTGGACCCCGGGGATCCCAGCTTGGGTGTGGGTGCTGATCTTCGTCGTGGCGCTCACGGCCGTGAACCTGTTCGGCGTGCGCAACTACGGTCGCTTCGAGTTCTGGTTCGCGGCGATCAAGGTCGCGGCGATCATCGCCTTCCTCGTGGTCGGGGTGTGCGCGATCGTCGGCCTCATCCCGGGCGTGCCGGGTACCGGCATCTCGAACCTCGTCGACAACGGCGGGTTCGCCCCGAACGGCATCGCGGGCATCGCCGGTGCCCTGCTCATCGTGGTCTTCGCGTTCGGCGGCACCGAGGTGGTCGCCATCGCCGCCGCCGAGTCGAACGATCCCGCGCGCAACATCCGCCGCATCGTCCGCGAGGTGCTCGTGCGCATCATGGTGTTCTACGTCGGGTCGATCTTCGTGATCGTGGCGGTGCTGCCCTGGAACGATCCTGCGGTGAAGGCCGGCCCGTTCTCCGCGGTGCTCGAGACCCTGAACGTACCGGGAGTCGGCCTCGTGATGGACTTGATCGTGATCATCGCGCTGCTCTCGGCCATGAACGCCAACATCTACGGTGCCTCCCGCATGGCGTACTCGCTGGGGGAGCGGGGCCTTGCTCCGCTGGCTGCGACCCGGACGAGCCTCAAGGGCGTGCCGTTCGTCGCGGTGCTGGCCTCCGTCGCCTTCGGGTTCGTCACGGTCGGACTCAACTGGGCGTTCCCCGACGTCGTGCTGCCGGCCCTGCTCAACGTGGTCGGCTCGACGCTGCTGGTGATCTGGACCGCGACCGCGGTGGCGCAGATCATCCTCCGCCGTCGTGCGGACCGCGCAGGCGACGAGATGCCGATGCGGATGTGGGGCTTCCCCTGGCTGTCGTGGCTGTGTCTGGTGCTGCTCGCCGCGGTGATCGCCCTCGCGATGATCGATGAGGCCGCCCGCATCCAGTTGCTGCTGACACTCGGGCTCACCGCCGTGCTCCTGCTCGTCGCACGCGCGACCAGGAGCGTGGCGAGGCCCGGCGTCCCGCGGGAGTGACGATGCGCATCGATCGCCTCGACGCCCAGCTCATCCGACTGCTCACGGAGTCGCCGCAGCTGCCGATCTTGGAGTGCGCGCGGCGGCTCGGCATCGCGCGGGGAACGGCGACGAGCCGACTCGCGCGCCTGCACGAGGGCGGGGTGATCGAGGCGATCGTGCCGCGCATCGATCCGGCCGGATTCGGATACGGTGTCGTCGCCTTCTGCCTGGTCGAGATCGATCAGAAGGTCGGGCATGACGAGGTGGCGACGGCGCTGGCCGACGCCGTCCCAGAGATCGTCGACATGCACACCGTCACCGGAGCGAGCGACATGCAACTGCGACTGGTGGCGCGCGATGCCACGCAGTTGCAGGAGGTGCTCGACCGGGTCGCCCTGGTGCCGGGGGTCGCCCGCACCGCGTCGTCGATCGCGATGCGCACGCATCTCTCCGGTCGGGTGCTCCCTCTGGTCGAACACGTCGCGGCGGACGAGATGCCGTAGCGCGGTAGAGTTCGAGCATGTCGAGTCCCGAGTCAGACGAGTCGGGGGCCGTCGGTCACACCGCCGGCCCCGTGCGCCGATAGCTGCGATCCCGTAGCTGCGCCTCCCCTCCGCGGAGGCGCCCACCGGTGCATCCCCGGATGCCGGCCGTGGTGACGAGAAGCCCCCTTCTTGATCTCTCACCTCGGAGTACTGCCATGCCCTCTGCTCTCTACCTGCTCGCCCTTGCCGTCTTCGTCATGGGCACGTCCGAATTCATGCTCGCGGGTCTCCTGCCCGCGATCGCCGCCGATCTCGACGTCTCCGTCGGCACCGCGGGTCTGCTCACCTCGGCCTTCGCGGTCGGCATGGTGGTCGGCGCGCCGATGATGGCGGCCTTCGCACGCCGATGGCCGCCCCGACGCACGCTGGTCGCGTGTCTCGTGCTGTTCGCCGGGTGCCATGTCGTCGGGGCGCTGACCCCGATGTTCCCGGTGCTGCTCCTCACCCGTGTGCTCGCGGCGCTCGCCAACGCGGGCTTCCTCGCGGTGGCCCTGCGCGCGGCCACTGCCATGGTTCCGGCCGATCGGAAGGGGCGGGCGCTGTCGATCCTGCTCGCCGGCACGACGGTCGCCACGGTCGCGGGAGTGCCGGGCGGCTCCCTGCTCGGTTCGGCCCTGGGGTGGAGGGCGACCTTCTGGGCTGTCGCCCTCCTGTGCGCTCCGGCGATCATCGGCGTCGTGCGCGGCATCGCGAACTCGGTGGGCTCAGCGGAGCAGGCCGCAGCCTCACCGCGCCTCCGCGCAGAACTCCGTCAGCTGGCGACGCCGATGCTCCTGCTGCCCATGGGCATCGGTGCGCTGATCAACGGTGGCACCTTCGCGGCTTTCACCTTCCTCGCCCCCGTCGTCACCGAGGCGGCGGGTCTTGCGGAGATCTGGGTGTCGGCGGCGCTGGTGCTGTTCGGTATCGGTTCCTTCCTCGGCGTGGCGCTCGCGGGCCGGCTCTGCGACCGGCGTCCCGGGCTCGTGCTCTTCGTCGGCGGACCGCTGCTGCTGACGGGCTGGGTCGGGCTGGCGGCGTTCGCCTCCGCCCCGGCTGCGCTCCTCGCGCTCGTCTTCGTGCAGGGCGTGCTGTCCTTCGCCGTCGGGAGCACGGTGATCACCCGCGTGCTCTACGCCGCATCGGGTGCGCCCACGATGGGGGGCTCGTACGCCACGGCGGCATTGAACGTCGGCGCGGCCGTCGGTCCGGTGCTCGGTGCGGTTGCACTCAGCGCGGGGTGGGGCCTGCTCGCCCCGATCTGGGTCGCGTCAGGCCTGACAGCCGCGGCTCTCGCGATCCTGCTGCTGACGCGTCACACCCAGCCGGGCAGCCAGTTGTGCAGCAGCCAGAAGTCGTAGGGCACACTCATCCCGGTCCACAGCGGCAGGAAGAACGCCGACACCAGCACGACGAAGGCGAGGAAGATCATCACGGTGCGCTCGCCCGACTGTCGACGGTGCAGCGGATCCTCGCGCTTCCCGGCGATGATCCGCAACGTCATCGCGAGGGCGATCACCAGGAACGGCATCATGACGACCGTGTAGAACTGGAAGATCGTGCGCTCGGGGAACATGAGCCAGGGCAGGTACGTCACAGCGAGACCGACCAGGGGGATGCTCAGCTCCGGGCCCACGGGCTGCTTCGTGATCCACCCCCGCACGAGGCGGTACACCAGGTAGATCGAGGCCGCGACGCCCGCGTACCAGATGAGGGGATTCGGGATCGCCGAGATCACGCCGATGCAGTGGTCGGTGCCGCATCCCGTGGGTTCGGAGTCGACCCAGACCGCGGTGGGGCGCAGCAGGAACGGCCACTCCCATGCGGCGCTCGCATACGGGTGCCCTCTGGTGAGACCGACGTGGAAGCCGAGCATCGACTCGTGGTACTTCCACAGGGCGATCAGCGGGTTGGAGTCGCTCTGCCGGTCGTACCCTCCGGCCGTCACGAGCCATCCGGTCCAGCTGACCAGGTACACGGCGAGAGCGGGGAAGACGAGCAGCACGAACGAGACGGGACCCTGGCGGAACGCGGCGGCAGTCGGCCACAGGACCACTCCGGCGCGGCGCCGCGCCAGCGCATCGGTGATGACGACGTAGAGGCCGAAACCCGCGAGCACGTACAGGCCCGACCATTTCACCGCCGAGGCCGCCCCGAGCGCCAGCCCTGCGGCGACGAGCCAGGGGCGGCGCCAGAGCACCGGCCCCCAGAACGGATCGGGACGATCGGGGTCTCGTCTCTCGAGCACGGGTATCGTGCGTTGCCGGTCGATGATCACGAAGAGCACACCGAGCAGGACGAAGAAGGTCAGGATGCCGTCGAGCAGGGCGATCCGGCTCATCACGATGCTGAGTCCGTCGATCGCGAGCAGCGTCCCCGCCACACTCGCGACGACGACGGAGCCGCTGAGGCGGCGCGCGATCAGGTAGACCAGCAGCACCGATGCGGTGCCGAGCACCGCGGTGGCGAGGCGCCATCCCGCGCTGTTGTCGGGTCCGCCGATCGCCATGCCGAGCGCGATGAGCCACTTGCCGAGCGGGGGGTGCACGATGAACGCGCCCTGCTCGGACAACGGCAGCTGCTGCAGCGTGACGAACGCATCGTTGGCGTTCTCGCCCCAGGTGCCCTCGTAGCCCAGGGTCCACAGCGACCAGGCGTCTTTGACGTAGTAGGTCTCGTCGAAGGCGAGCTGGTGCGGGTGGGCGACGTTGATCAGGCGCAGGAGCGCGGCGATCGCGGTGATGACGAGCGGCGCGAGCCAGCGGATCGCGCGACCCCAGTCGGGATCCAGCAGCAGACGATCGCGGAGCTGCCCGTAGCGCGTCGACCGCTCGGGGGGAGCGGGGAGCAATGGTTCGGGCGCGGTCACCGGTCCAGCCTAGACAACGTGCCTTCTCGTTCCGCTGCATCGCGCCCGCCTAAGCTGGGCGGGTGATCATCCTCGCCGCCACTCCGATCGGAAATCTCGGCGACGCGTCTCGCCGCCTCGTGGAGGTGCTGGAGAACGCCGAGGTCGTCGTGGCCGAGGACACCCGAACCACGCAGCGACTGCTCAAGGCGCTGGAGATCGACAACAGACCTCGCCTGATCGCCCTGCACGACCACAACGAGAAGCAGAAGGCGGCCGAGCTGGCGGCGCTCGCCGCGGAGACCGACATCGTCGTGATGAGCGATGCCGGGATGCCCACGGTGAGCGATCCGGGATACGGATTGGTCGCCGAGGCCGTTGCCCAGGGCGTGACGGTGACCGCGATCCCCGGGCCGAGCGCGGTGCTGATGGCACTGGCGATCTCAGGCCTGCCCACCGATCGCTTCACGTTCGAGGGCTTCCTGCCGCGCAAGCCGGGGGAGCGGCGTTCGACCCTTCGCGCCCTGGCTGCCGAACCCCGCACCATGGTCTTCTTCGAGTCGCCCGCACGTCTGGCCGGTGCGCTGACGGACATAGGAGCCGCGTTCGGCGACGAGCGGCGCATCGCCGTGTGTCGCGAGCTCACGAAGTTCTACGAGGAGGTACGCCGCGGCACTGCGCCCGAACTCGTCGCGTGGGCGGAGGACGGCGTCAAGGGCGAGATCGTGATCGTGGTCGAAGGGGCCTCCCGCCGAGACGCCTCTCCGGAAGACGCCCTCACCCAGGTGCAGACGCTCGTCGCGGACGGCGTCCGCCTGAAGGACGCCGCCTCCGAGGTCGCCGCCCTCACCGGTCTCTCCTCCCGCGACCTCTACCAGGCGGCTCTCGCCGCTCGCTCCGGAGGAGTGTGACCGTGAGCAAGGCGGCGACCGTGTACGACGTGGCCGATCGGGCCGGCGTCTCGATCGCCACGGTCTCGCGCGTGCTGCGCTCGCCGGATGCCGTGCGTCCGGTCACGCGGGAGCGCGTGCTCGATGCGGTGACCGCTCTCGGGTACGTCCCCAGCGGCAGTGCCCGCGGACTCGCCGAACGCCGCACCGGCGTGCTCGGGCTGTACTTCCCCGGCTTCGACGCCGCGGAGGATGCCCCGCCGCTCGACGCGCTCTCCGCCGCTGAGGAACACGCGCCTCCCTTCGCGATCGTCCGCGATGAGACCGAGTCCGACGGCGGGCACACCTCGATGCTGTTCCTCGACGAGGTGCTGCGCGGCGCCGAGCTCGAAGCATGGAAGCAGGGTTTCGTACTGATGGTCGGCGTCGGCCGCGATGATCCTGACCGTTCCACGGTGCGGGACATGGCTGGTCGGGTCGACGGCCTCATGGTGCTCGCGAGCAGCGTGCCGGACGACGTTCTGGCGCGACTGGCGCGACGCATCCCCGTGGTGGTGCTCTCCGGCCCGCCGCGCGGAGATCACTACGACCACGTGACGGTGAGCAACGCCGAGGCCATGGCGGAGCTGACCCGGCACGTGCTCGGGCAGGTGGGAGACGGGCGGCTCGCCTTCCTCGCGGGACCGGCGGACTCTCCCGACGGTCTGCAGCGCTGGGACGGTTTCGCCGCCGCGGTGGCGGGGGCGGGGCGGAGCCTCGACGACGTGACGGTGCTGCGCGGCGACTTCACACGGGCGTCTGGTCGGAGGGCGGCCGAGGAGCTTCTCGCCACGGGGGCGCCGGCCGCGCTGATCTCGGCGAACGATCAGATGGCGCTCGGAGCGCTCGACGTGTTCCGCGGAGCGGACGTCCACGTACCGGACGACATGCTCGTGACGGGCTTCGACGGCATCGAGGCCGCTGCCCTGTCGCAGCCCCCGCTGACCACGATCCGTCAGCCGATGATCGACCTCGGACGCGCGGCCGTGCAGGTGCTGGCCCGCCGTCTCGAGCACGCCGAGGCGGAGCCCGTGGTGGCCCGTCTGCCGCTGCAGATCCTGCTCCGCGAGAGCTCGCAGCGCCCCGTCTGACCGGCCGGAAACGCTCGCCGCGCCGGTGTCAAGGGGTTGCGATCTCAAAATGTATGCGCTTACAATCTGGAAGGCGGCGTCGGTCGCCGGTCATGACAGAGACGACATGAGGTGGCAGATGTCAGAGGGCACAACGCCGAGAGGGCGCGTGATGCAGCGCTGGCGCAGAGCGGCGATCGTGGGCCTCGCGGCCGTGGCGGTCGCACTCAGCGGCTGCAGCATCCAGATCACATCCCAACCCGATCCCTCGATCGGTGCCGACACGATGCTGATCAATGCCGACAAGGGCAACCCGTTCTTCACGAAGAACTTCAACCCGTATCTCACCAACACGCGCACCGCGTCCCGGTGGATCTACGAGCCGCTCATCCTGATCAACCCGCTCGACGGCACGCAGAACCCCTGGCTCGCGTCCGAATGGACGCAGCCCGACGCCCGCACCATCGTCATGACGATCCGCGATGGCGTCACCTGGAGCGATGGGGAAGACCTGACGCCCGAAGACGTGGCGTTCACCTTCCAGCTGCTCAAGGACAACCCGTCCCTCGATATCAAGGGTGCGTGGCAGCACCTCGACAGTGTCGACACCTCGGGCGACGATGTGGTGCTGCACCTCAAGACCGAAGACGCCCCCTCGCTGTCGATCCTGGGCCAGACCATGATCGTCCCCGAGCACCTCTGGGCCGACGTGAAGGATCCGGGCACATACCGCAACGAGAACCCGGTCGGCACCGGTCCCTTCGTGCTCGGCAACTACAACGACCAGCAGTACTCGATGGACAAGAACCCCGACTACTGGCAGGCCGACTCGATCGAGATCGAGCACATCATCCTCCCCGCCACGAACTCCCAGCTCGACACCGTCACCCGCGGCTATGACTGGGCCTACTCCTTCATCTCCGACGTCGAGGGCACCTGGGGCGCGGCGAGCGAGCACAACAACTGGTGGTTCCCGCCGGGTGGCGTGATCGCGCTCATGCCGAACCTGGAGGTGGCGCCCTTCGACGACGTGAACGTGCGCCGGGGCATCGCTCTCTCGCTCGACCGCGACGAGATCGCCGAGACGGCATCGGAGGGCTACATGAAGCCGGCCGGTCAGACCGGACTCATCCTGCCCAACCAGCAGCAGTACCTCGACCCGAGCATCCCCGACCAGGGCATGATCACGCAGGACAGGGACGCAGCGCTCGCCGCCTTCGCCGAGGCGGGGTACACACTCGACGGCGACCGGCTCATCGGGGCCGACGGCCAGCAGCTCGAGTTCGCCCTGACCACCGCGAACGGCTACTCCGACTGGACGCGCGCGGCGCAGACCGTGCAGAGCCAGCTCGCCGCGGTCGGCGTGAAGGTCACCCTCAAGCTCCCGCAGCCCGCGGGCTATCAGAGCGCGATCAGCAATGGCGACTTCGAGATGGCCATCGGCGGCATGGGGAACGGCGACATCTACCAGGCGTACAACAACCTGCTCTCCAGCGAGTTCTATGTGCCGTCCGGCGAGGCCACGGCGAACAACTTCGAGCGCTACAAGTCACCCGAGGTCGATGAGCTGCTGGCCGAGTACCGCGAGACCGTCGACACCGCTCGCCAGACCGAGATCGTCAAGGAGCTGCAGCGCATCGTCTACGACGAGATGCCCGTGATCGGCCTCTACTACGGCGGCATCTGGGGCCTGTTCAGCGATGCCAAGTTCACCGGCTGGCCGAGTGAGGAAGACCCGTACATGATCCCGCAGAACTACGACTCCGCGCCGCTGGGTATCTTCACCCGGCTGGAGCGAGTGCAGGAGGACGACAAGTGAAGTACGTGCTCCAGAAGTTCGGCCTGTTCGTGCTCACCCTGTGGGCCGCGGTCACCCTGAACTTCTTCCTGCCGCGGATGATGCCGGGCTCCCCGGCGGATGCCGCCATCGCCAAGCTGTCCCAGAACGGGCCGGTGTCGGATGCGACGCGTGCCGCCATCGAGGCGCAGCTGGGTGTTCCGACCGGGTCGCTGTGGGATCAGTACATCGCCTACCTCGGTCAGGTCGTGCGGCTCGACTTCGGCGTTTCGTACACGTTCTACCCGCAGTCGGTGTCGAGCATGGTCTCCACGGCCTTCCCCTACACGATCGGGCTGGTCGGCATCGTCACCGTGCTCGCGTTCGTGATCGGCACGCTCATCGGAGTGATGGCCGCCTGGCGCCGAGGGACGTGGCTCGATTCGCTGCCCACGCTTACCGGATCGTTCCTGAGCACGTTCCCCTATTTCTGGACGGCGCTGCTGCTGCTCTTCTTCTTCGGGTACGTGCTGCACTGGTTCCCGACGACCGGCGCCTACTCCGCGACGACGACCCCTGGCTTCACGTGGGAGTTCCTCGGTGATCTGATCAGTCATGCGTTCCTTCCGGCGCTGACGATCCTGCTCACCTCGCTGGGCGGCTGGATCATCGGGATGCGCAACGCCATGATCAACACCCTCGGCGAGGACTACATCACCTTCGGTGAGGCGAACGGTCTGCGGGGGCACACGATCGCCCTCCGGTACGCGGCCCGCAACGCGATCCTGCCGAACCTCACGGGCTTCGGGCTCACGCTCGGCGGCGTGGTGGGCGGATCGATCCTCGTCGAGCAGGTCTTCGGCTATCCCGGCATCGGATACCTGCTGTTCAACGCCGTGATCGGGCAGGACTACCCGCTCATGCAGGCGCTCTTCCTGATGATCACCGTGAGCGTGCTCATCGCCAACTTCCTCGTAGACATCCTCTACGGGGTTCTCGACCCGAGGACTCGCCGATGACCTCCACCATGAACGTCAAGATCCCCGCCGAGCGCATCGCCGCGCCCAGCCCGTGGCGCGCCTTCGGACGCATGGTCGCCACGCTCTGGAGCAACGGCAAGGCGCGGCTCGGGCTGTGCATCCTCGCCTTCTTCGTGCTGGTGGCGGTGTTCGCCCCTCTCCTGGCCCCGTACGGCGCGAAGGACAACGGCTTCGAGCGCAACGCCGATGCGTCGTGGGCGCACTGGCTCGGCACGACCGCTGCCGGGGAGGACGTGCTCAGCCAGCTCATCTACGGCGCACAGGTCAGCCTCCTTGTCGGCTTCGCCGCCGGAATCCTGTCCACGATCGTGGCCGTGCTCATCGGCCTCAGCTGGGGGTACATGCGAGGGTTCCTCGGCGAGGTGATCGGCTTCATCGTCAACCTCTTCCTCGTGATCCCCGGCCTGCCGCTCATGATCGTGATCGCCGCCTACCTGCAGAACGGCGGCATCCTGATGATCATCGCGGTGATCGTCGTGACCGGTTGGGCGTGGGGTGCGCGTGTGCTCCGCAGCCAGACGCAGTCGCTGCGGGGGAACGATTTCGTCACCTCGGCGCAGTTCTCGGGCGACAGCAGGACGCGCATCGTGTTCCGCGAGATCCTGCCGAACATGACCTCGATCATCGCGGGCACCCTCTTCGGTGCGGCGACTGCGGCGATCCTGGCGGAGGCGGGGCTGGAGTTCCTCGGCCTCGGCGACTCCAGCATCGTCAGCTGGGGCACCATGCTCTACTGGGCGCAGAACTCCAACTCGCTGCTCACCGGACAGTGGCTGCTGCTGTTCGCCCCCGGTCTGTGCATCGCCCTGCTGGCGCTCAGTCTGACACTGATCAACTTCGGCGTGGACGGCATCTCCAATCCGCGCCTGCGAGAGGGGAAGGGGCGATGACCGCCATGACGGAGAACATCGACATGCGCGAGAACGACATCCTGCTGGACGTGCAGAACCTCTCGGTGGAGTACGCCTCGCCGGGGACGACGCCGGTCACCGCGGTCGAGGACGTCTCGTTCTCCCTCCGCCGTGGGGAGTTCGTCGGACTCGTCGGTGAATCCGGCTCAGGGAAGTCCACGCTCGGATTCGCCCTCACGCGACTGCAGAAGCCGCCGGCACGGATCAGCGCAGGACGCATCCTGTTCGGAGGACGTGACATCCGGGAGCTCGACGCCGAGGAGCTGCGCCGTCAGCGTCAGGGTGGGTTCGCGATGGTGCTGCAGTCGGGCATGAACGCGCTCAACCCGGTGCGCACGATCGGCAACCACTTCCGCGACATCTTCGCTGCGCACGGCCACGTGCCGAAGGACGCGCGCGAGGCGAGGGCTCAGGAGCTCGTGGGCAAGGTGGGCCTCGATCCCTCGGTGCTCGCCCGCTTCCCGGGTGAGCTCTCCGGCGGTATGCGCCAGCGCGCCTCGATCGCCCTCGCCCTGTCGCTCGAACCGCAGCTGATGGTGTTCGACGAGCCCACCACCGCGCTCGACGTGCTGGTGCAGCATGCCGTGATGGACACGATCAAGGGCCTGCAGCGGGCCGAGCGCTTCACCGCGATCCTGATCAGCCACGACCTCGGCATCGTGCTGGAGGCGACGGACCGGGTGATGGTGATGCACGAGGGACACATCGTCGAGGACGCCAGGAGCATCGACATCCTGGAACGCCCGCAGGACGAGTACACGCGGATGCTGCTGAGCCACTACGCCGACCCCCGGGCCGAGAAGATCGAGATCCCCGGATTCCTCGACGCGGGCACCCGGCGTCGTGAGGGACGTTCGCGCACCGACGTCACCGAGACCCTGCCGACCGTGTCGTCGCGCGACACCCGTCGGGCGGATGCGGCGATCGTGGTCGAGGGCGTCTCGAAGCACTACCCGGCACCGCGTCGCGGACAGAGCGCCGTCACCGCGGTCGACGACGTGTCGTTCCGGCTGGAACCGGGGGAGTCCCTCGCCCTGGTCGGCGCATCGGGTTCGGGCAAGTCGACCATCGCCAAGATGCTCACCGGCGTCGAGAAGCCCACCTCCGGCACCGTCCGCTTCGGGGACACCGACGTGGCGACGCTCAAGCGCCGTGGTCTGCGCGATCTGCGCAAGGACGTGCAGATGGTGTTCCAGGATCCGTACGCGGCGCTCAACCCGCTGCACACGGTCGAGTACGCCCTGACCCGGCCGGTCGTGAACTACACGAAGCTGCGCGGTCCGGAGGCCAGAGCCCGGGTGTTCGAGCTGCTCGAGACCGTCGGCCTGACTCCCGTCGAGCAGTTCGCGGCCAAGCTGCCGCACCAGCTCTCCGGAGGACAGCGACAGCGCGTGGTGATCGCCAGGGCGCTCGCGAGCGACCCGCAGGTGCTGATCGCCGACGAACCGGTCTCGATGCTCGACGTATCGCTCCGCGCCGGAGTGCTGGCGCTGCTGGAGGACCTGCGCGAGCGGTGGGGCATCAGCATGCTCTACATCACGCACGACCTGCTGAGCGCGCGTCTCGTCACCGAGAACATCCTCGTGCTCAACAGCGGCCGAGTGGTCGAACGCGGTGAGACCTCGCAGGTGCTGCAGCATCCGGAGGACCCGTACACGGTCGAACTGCTCGACGCCGTGCCGAACCCCGCCCGCGCCCGCTGACGCGCGGACGACGCCTGCAAGAAAGAGAGAGGAGCGCATCCGTGCTCACATTCCCCGACGGCTTCCTCTGGGGTGCCGCGACAGCGGCCCACCAGGTGGAGGGCAACAACACCACGAGCAACTGGTGGGCGATGGAGCATGCTCCCGACTCGCCCATGGTGGAGCCCTCCGGTGACGCTGCCGACCACTTCCACCGCTACCCGGAGGACATGCGGCTGCTCGCCGAGGCGGGGCTGAACTCCTATCGCTTCTCGGTCGAGTGGGCGCGGATCGAGCCGGAGCGCGGGTTCATCTCGCGGGCGATGCTCGACCACTACCGCCGCATGATCGACACGGCGCGTGAGAATGGACTGGACCCCACCGTCACGCTCATGCACTTCACGGTGCCGCAGTGGTTCCAGAAGGACGGCTTCTGGCGCGCGGACGACGCGGTGGATCTGTTCTCCCGCTACGTCGAGACCGTGCTCCCGATCCTCGACGGCGTCGACTACGTGTGCACGATCAACGAGCCGAACATCGCCGCGATGCTGGCCGGGGGAGAGGACGCTGCGAACCTCGTCGCCTACGGCCTCCCGAACCCTGACCTCGCCGTGGCCGACACCCTGCTGGACGCGCACCACCGTGCCAGCGAGATCCTGCACTCGGTGCCGGGAGTCAAAGCCGGATGGACGATCGCCACGCAGGCGTTTCACTCCACCGGAGAACCGGGAGCGGACGAGATGCTCGCCACGTACGGCGACCCGCGCGACCACTGGTACCTCGAGCAGTCGGCCGGAGACGACTTCGTCGGCGTGCAGGCATACACCCGCACCTTCATCGGCCCGGAAGGTCCGCGTCCGGTGTCGGACGACGTCGAGACGACGCTCACAGGCTGGGAGTTCTTCCCCGATGCGCTCGAACTGGGCGTGCGCAGTGCGTGGGAGCGCAGCGGTGGGGTACCGATCCTCGTGACGGAGAACGGCATCGCGACCGCCGACGACACCCGACGCGTCGCCTACACGCAGGGAGCGCTGGAAGGCCTGCACCGCGCGATCGCCGACGGCGTCGATGTGCGTGCCTATCAGCACTGGAGCGCGCTCGACAACTACGAGTGGGCCAGCGGCTTCCGGCCCACGTTCGGGCTGATCGGCTTCGACCACGAGACCTTCGAGCGGTTCCCGAAGCCCTCCCTCGCCTGGTTGGGAGAGGTCGCGCGGCGCAACGGGCTCTGAGCGGGGTTACCCTCGGGTCATGACGAACGCGCAGCACGCGACGAGGGACGACACGCTCCGCTCGGCTGCGGCCGGACTGAGCGCGTCGTTCCTCGCCGTCGGGCTGGCAGAGCTCGTCGCCGCTGTGGTCGAGCCGAGTGCGAGCCCGTTCGCGGTGATCGGGAGCGGACTCATCGACCTCGCACCGAGCTGGGCGAAGGACACCGCGATCGCGCTCTTCGGCACCGGCGACAAGGTGGCGCTGATCGTGGGCATCGCTCTAGTGCTCGTGGTCGTCGCCGCGCTCGCCGGTATCCTGGAGCGGCGGCGGTCCGGTATCGGAGCGGTCATCCTCGGCGCACTCGGTGTGCTCGCGGTCGTGGCCGCGATGATCCGTCCGGGCGCTGGACCGTTCGCCTGGCTCCCGGGTCTCGTCGCCGGACTCGTCGCGGTGGTCGTGCTGCGTCTCCTCGTCGCTCGACTGCGTCCGGTCGCCGGCTTGCACCCCGACGGCGAGGATCGGCGGAGGTTCCTGCTGTGGACGGTCGGGGTCGCCGCGACCGGTGCCGTGGCGCTCATCATCGGCAACGTCGCCCGCGGCGCGAGCCGCTCGATCGACGCGGTCCGCGATGCCCTGCGGCTTCCGAAGGCAGCCAGGACGGCGGCCGCGGTTCCTGCCGGCGCGGAGCTCGACATCCCCGGTCTCGCCACGGTCGTGACCCCGAACGCGGAGTTCTACCGCATCGACACGGCACTGATCGTCCCTCAGGTCGACCCCGCCGACTGGTCGCTGCGCATCCACGGCATGGTCGATCGCGAGGTGCGCATCACCTGGGACGAACTGCTCGCCATGCCGCTGCAGGAGGCGGACGTGACGCTCGCCTGCGTGTCGAACGAGGTGGGCGGATCGCTCATCGGCAACGCGCGCTGGCTGGGGCTGCCGATCCGCGAGCTGCTCGCGCGTGCGGGCGTCGACGCGGAAGCGGACATGGTGCTCTCCACCTCGGCAGACGGCTTCACGGCGTCGACGCCGCTCGAGGCGCTCACCGACGATCGGGACGCTCTGCTCGCGATCGGCATGAACGGCGAGCCGCTGCCCATCGAACACGGCTTCCCGGTGCGGATGGTGGTGCCGGGGCTGTACGGCTACGTGTCGGCCACGAAGTGGGTCACGCAGCTGGAGGTCACGAGGTTCGACCGCGCCACGGCGTACTGGACGAGCCGCGGCTGGTCCGACCGCGGGCCCATCAAGCTGCAGTCGCGCATCGACGTCCCGCGCCGCGGACAGTCGATCCCGGCCGGGGACGCCGTGATCGCGGGAATGGCGTGGCAGCAGCATGTCGGGGTCGCCGGGGTGGAGGTGCGCATCGACGAAGGGCCATGGCGCAGGGCGGATCTCGCCACCGCGATCTCCGCCGACACGTGGGTGCAGTGGAGCCTCGAATGGACCGCCGAGAGCGGTTCGCACACCATCGAATGCCGGGCGCTGAGCGCCGACGGCGAGACGCAGACCTCGGATCCGGCCGCCCCCGCACCCGACGGTGCGCAGGGATGGCACCGCATCGACGTCTCCGTCGGCTGAGCGCGAAACCACCTCTCGTGCGGCACCTAGAATTGCTCCATGCCCGCAGGCGAATCCTTCTACATCACCACGCCCATCTACTACCCCTCCGACGTGCCGCACATCGGTCACGGGTACACGTCGGTGGCCGTCGACACCCTCGCACGGTGGCACCGCCAGGCGGGCGATGACACCTGGATGCTGACGGGTACCGACGAGCACGGTCAGAAGATGCTGCGCGCCGCCGCGGCGAACGGGGTCACTCCGCAGGAGTGGGTCGACAAGCTCGTCAGCGAGAGCTGGTTCCCGCTGTTGGAGACCCTCGACGTCGCGAACGACGACTTCATCCGCACCACGCAGGAGCGGCATGAGACGAACGTGCAGACGTTCTTCCAGCGCCTGTACGACCGCGGCTATATCTACGCGGGCGAGTACGAGGCGCTCTACTGTGTGGGCTGCGAGGAGTTCAAGCCGGAGTCGGAGATCGTCGACGGCACCGGACCCTTCGAGGGCCTGAAGGTCTGCGCCATCCACTCGAAGCCGCTGGAGCTGCTGCAGGAGAAGAACTACTTCTTCAAGCTCAGCGAGTTCCAGGACCGGCTGCTCGAGCTGTACAAGACCCAGCCCGACTTCGTGCGCCCCGACTCGGCGCGCAACGAGGTCGTGTCGTTCGTGAGCCAGGGCCTCAAGGACCTCTCGATCTCCCGCTCGACCTTCGACTGGGGAATCCCGCTGCCGTGGGACGAGTCGCACGTCATCTACGTGTGGGTCGACGCGCTGCTCAACTACGCCACGGCCGTCGGGTACGGCTCCGACGAGGAGACCTTCGCGCGCCGCTGGCCGGCGTACCACGTGGTCGGCAAGGACATCCTGCGCTTCCACGCCGTGATCTGGCCCGCGCTGCTGATGGCGGCGGGACTCGACGTGCCGAAGGGCGTCTTCGCGCACGGCTGGCTGCTGGTCGGCGGCGAGAAGATGTCGAAGTCGAAGCTCACCGGCATCGCGCCGACCGAGATCACCGATGTCTTCGGCTCCGACGCGTACCGCTTCTACTTCCTCTCCGCGATCGCCTTCGGCCAGGACGGCTCGTTCTCGTGGGAGGACCTGTCCGCTCGCTACCAGGCCGAGCTCGCGAACGGCTTCGGCAACCTCGCCTCGCGCACGACCGCGATGATCGAGAAGTACTTCGAGGGTGTCGTGCCGCCGGCGGCCGAGTACACCGAGAAGGACCTCGCGATCCAGAAGATCGTGGCGGATGCCGCGTCGAACGCGGATGCGGCCATCGCGAACTTCCGCATCGACGAGGCGATCTCGGCGATCTGGACCATCGTGGACGCGCTCAACGGGTACATCACCGCGAACGAGCCGTGGGCGCTGGCCAAGCAGGCGAACAGCGGCGACGAGGAACAGCGCGAGCGTCTCGCCACCGTGCTCTACACCTGTGCCGAGGGGCTGCGTGCGCTCGCCGTGCTGCTCTCGCCGGTGATGCCGCAGTCGACGGAGAAGCTGTGGATCGCCCTCGGCGCCGCCGAGACCCTGGGCCGTGTGCAGGACCAGCCGATCCGCGAGGCCGGAGCCTGGGGCGTGCTGCGCCCCGGCACCAGCGTCAACGGCCTGGCGCCGCTGTTCCCGCGGGTGGAGTCCGCGGCCTGAGCGATGTCGGGTACGTATGTGCAGCGCCGTGACGGTGACGGACGCAAGGATCTGAGGTATCCCGCCGCGCCCGAGCCGCTGGCCGTTCCGGTGTACGACAACCACGCGCACCTGGAGATCGTCGACGGCGACGAGCCGCTGAGCCTCACCGAGCAGCTCGACCGCGCGGCGGCCGTTGGCATCGCCGGCGTCGTGCAGGCCTCGGGCGACATCGAGTCGTCCCGGTGGGCGGTCGAGGCCGCGGAGTCGGATCCCCGCGTCCTGGCCGCAGTCGCCATCCACCCGAACGATGCCCCGACCTACGCGGAAGAGGGCCTGCGGGGCGGCGTGGGCCTGGACGAGGCCATCGAGGTGATCGACGAGCTCGCCGCGCACCCCCGCACCAGGGCGATCGGCGAGACGGGGCTCGACTTCTTCCGCACAGAGCCCGAGCGCCGCGCGCCGCAGTTCGCCTCGTTCGAGGCGCACATCGCGCTCGCGAAGAAGCACGGCATCGCGATGCAGATCCACGACCGCGACGCGCATGAGGCCGTGCTCGAGACGCTCTCCCGTGTCGGCGCCCCGGAACCCACGGTGTTCCACTGCTTCTCGGGCGACGACGCGATGGCCCGCCTCTGCGCGGACGCCGGTTACCACCTGTCGTTCGCCGGCAACGTGACGTTCAAGAACGCGCAGAACCTGCGGGATGCGCTGAAGGTGACGCCGCTCGATCGCATCCTCGTCGAGACGGATGCCCCGTTCCTCACCCCCGTGCCGCTGCGGGGCCGCCCGAACGCGCCTTACCTCGTGCCGATCACCGTGCGTTTCATGGCCGCCGAGCTCGACATCGAGGTCGACGAGCTGTGCGCCCAGCTGGCCGAGAACACCCTGCGGGTCTACGGCTCGTTCGCCGACTGAGTTTCGGGTTTCACGTCTTCGGGCCCGGTCTCGGCGACGGGCTTCGCGCTCACGATCTGCGAGATCGGCTTCCACACCAGCAGCAGGGTGAGGGCCGCCCCGACGAAGGCGAACCACCAGGGCGCGGTGAGTCCCCACACCTGGGCGATCACGCCGCCGAGCGCCTGCCCGACGACCATGCCGCCGAACACCCCGACCATGTTCACGGAGGCCACCCGGCCCTGCAGCTCGGCGGGCACCAGACGCTGTCGCACGGTCGTGGAGATCGTGCCCCAGACGAACGCGTACGCCCCGAAGAAGAACATGATGATCAGCGCGACCCATCCGGCGGTGGTGAGGGCGAACGCCAGGTGCATGAGCACCTCGAGCGACAGCACGACACGCATCAGGGTGGCGAAGGAGACGTGTCGCTCCAACCAGCCGAAGCTGAGCGTCGCGAGGATGCCACCGGCCGCCGACGCGGTCGTGAGGGCGCCGTAGCCCACCGCGCCCATCTGCAGGTGCTCCGTCGCGTAGAGCACGAGCACACCCCAGGGCGCCGCCCAGGTGATGTTGAACACCAGGATGATGAGCACCAGCATGCGCACGGGCGGGTTACGCCACAGCCAGCGGAGCCCCTCGGCGATGTCGGTGTGCACCGGCGTGCGCTCGTCGATCGCGCGCGGCGGCACCGGGGTGCGAGCCATGCGGGAGATGAGGACGACCGCGAGGCTGACGCACACGACTTCGAGCAGGAACGGCCAGGCGGTGCCGGCGGCGAACAGGAAGGCGCCCAGCGGCGGACCGGCGAACTGGTTCGCCACCAGGTATCCGGCCTGCAGACGTGCATTGCCGATGCCGAGGTCGGCGGGCTTCACCAGCATCGGCAGCAGCGTGCTGCCCGCCGTGTCGACGAAGACCTCGGCGGTGCCGTAGAGGAAGGCCACAGCGAGCACGATCCAGATGTTCGCGACGCCGGTGATCAGGAAGACGCACAGTGCGAGGAGCACGACAGCCCTGGCGGCGTTCGCGAACATGACCAGGCGGCGTCGGTCGAAGCGGTCGGCGATCGCTCCCGCATGCAGGCCGAACAGGAGCCAGGGGAGGAACTGCAGGATCGCGCCGGCCGCCACCAGGATCGGCGACGAGGTCATCGATGCGATCAGCAGGGGAGCGGCCGCGAGCGCGACGCCGTCACCGACGTTGCTCGTCCACGACGACGCGAGCAACCATCGGAAATCGCGGCCCATGCGACGGGGCGCGACGAGTTCTCCGAGGGAAGGCACCAGAGAAGACTACTGAGGAGTGGGGACATCGGAGTGTGGGGGAGAATGGGGGGATGACCGTCACCCTGCTCGGCGCCTCCGAGATCCGCCGCCTCGCCGCCGAGCTCGACGTCACCCCGACGAAGAAGCTCGGCCAGAACTTCGTCACCGATGCGAACACCGTGCGCAAGATCGTGCAGGCCGCCCGTGTGCAGCCGCACGAGCGCGTGGTCGAGGTCGGTCCGGGTCTCGGCTCCCTGACGCTGGCGATCCTCGAGACCGGCGCCTCCGTCACGGCCGTCGAGATCGACCACCGACTTGCGGCCCGGCTCGCGCAGACGGCCGCCGAGCACGGTGTCGAGGCCGACCGCCTCACGGTCGTCGATGCGGATGCGCTTCGCATCACCGAGCTCCCCGGCGAGCCCACCGTGCTGGTCGCCAACCTCCCCTACAACGTCTCGGTGCCGGTGCTGCTGCACTTCCTGGAGAACT
This sequence comes from Microbacterium sp. Ag1, assembly GCF_001005635.1. NCBI lineage: Bacteria > Bacillati > Actinomycetota > Actinomycetes > Micrococcales > Microbacteriaceae > Microbacterium > Microbacterium sp. Ag1. The sequence goes on along the minus strand of NZ_LBCR01000034.1, from coordinate 385,292 downwards.
TCGCGTATCTCCAGCGCGGCGTGGTGATGGTCCAGGCCGAGGTCGCCGAACGGCTGGCCGCGAAGCCGGGCTCGAAGATCTATGGCTCGCCCAGCGTCAAGGCCGCCTGGTACGGCGAGTGGAAGCTCTCCGGAAACGTCTCCCGCCAGGTGTTCTGGCCGGTGCCGAACGTCGACAGCCTGCTCGTCGGCTTCGACCGGTCCGAGGGTGAGCGCGGCACGGAGGAGGAGCGCCGTCGCACGTTCCAGATCGTCGATGCGGCCTTCAACCAGCGCCGCAAGATGCTGCGTCAGGCACTGTCCGGGATCTTCGGCAGCTCGGCTGCCGCCTCGGAGGTGCTGACCGCCGCCGGTGTCGCTCCGACGGCTCGGGGCGAGGACCTCACGGTCGAGGACTACCAGCGCATCGCGCAGCACGCTCCCGCGCTGGACGTGCTCTCCGACGATGTCGCTTCCACCCAGTAATCTGGCACCGTGACCGACTCCCCCCGCTTCCGTCCCGATGTCCCCGAGCTGCACCGTCCGTATGCCGCGGACGAGAGCCGCTACCAGCAGTTCGCCTACCGTCAGGTCGGCACGTCCGGCCTGTACCTGCCCCCGATCTCGCTCGGGCTGTGGTGGAACTTCGGCGACAACATCCCGCTCGACAACCAGCGCGCACTGCTGCGCCACGCGTTCGACCGGGGCATCACCCACTTCGACCTGGCGAACAACTACGGCCCGCCCTACGGCTCCGCCGAGAAGAACTTCGGCCGCATCTTCGCCGAAGACCTCCGCCCCTACCGCGACGAGCTGATCATCTCGTCGAAGGCCGGCTGGGACATGTGGCCCGGCCCGTACGGCGACTTCGCGAGCCGCAAGTACATCCTCGCGAGCGCCGAGCAGTCGCTGACGCGGATGGGCCTCGACTACGTCGACATCTTCTACTCCCACCGTGTCGACCCGGTCACCCCGATCGCCGAGACGGTCGGCGCGCTCGACACGCTCGTGCGCCAGGGCAAGGCCCTGTACGTCGGTATCTCCTCCTACAGTGCGGAGCGTACGGCCGAGGCCGTGGCCGTCGCCAAGGATCTCGGCACCCCGCTCGTCATCCACCAGCCCGCGTACTCGATCCTGAACCGCTGGGTCGAAGACGGACTGACCGACACCCTGGAGCAGTCGGGCCTCGGCGCGATCGCGTTCACCCCGCTGGCTCAGGGCCTGCTCACCGACAAGTACCTCGGAGACGGCACGGCCGAGCGTGCGCAGAAGCGCGGCTCGCTGCCGGAGGGCCGGCTCACGGACGAGGCCGTGCAGACCCTGCGTTCGCTGAACGAGGTCGCTCAGGGGCGCGGCCAGTCGCTCGCGCAGCTCGCACTGCAGTGGACCTTGCGCAGCCCCGTCGTCGCCTCGGCGCTGATCGGCGCCTCGCGTCCTGAGCAGCTGGATGAGAACATCGCGGCCGTGAACGGTCCCGACTTCACGACCGAGGAGCTCGCCCGCATCGACGAGCTCGCCGGCGCCATCGACGTCAACCTGTGGGCGAAGTCCTCGGAGCTGTGACCCGATCATGAGCCATGCCGCGTTCGCCGATTCCGTGCACGTGCGCGCCCCGGGGAAGATCAACGTCTTCCTCGGGGTCGGCGGCCGGCACGACGACGGCTATCACGCGCTGGCGACGGTCTTCCAGGCGGTCTCGCTCTACGAAGACGTGATCGCGCTCCCCGCCGACGACTTCTCGGTGACGGTCTCCGGAGTGGAGGACATCGAGTCCGTGCCGCTGGACGACCGCAACCTCGCGATGCGCGCGGCCAAGCTGCTCGCCGTCGCGGTGGATCATCCGGGCGGGGTGGCGCTCGAGATCCGCAAGAGCGTGCCCGTCGCCGGCGGCATGGGGGGAGGGTCGGCGGACGCGGCAGCCGCCCTCGTGGCGTGCGATGCGCTGTGGGGCACCGGGCTGTCGCAGGCCCGACTGCACGACCTGGCCGCGCGTCTGGGTGCCGACGTGCCGTTCGCGCTGCACGGGGGAACGGCTGTGGGCACGGGGCGGGGAGACCAGCTCAACCCGGCACTCGCCCGCGGACGCTTCGACTGGATCCTGGTGCCCAGCGAGCAGGGGCTGTCGACGCCCGTGGTGTACGAGCGCCTCGACCTGCTGCGCGAGGACGAGGGTGCCCTGGCCGACGACCCGCAGCTGTCGCTGGACGTGCCCATCCCCGTGCTGCAGGCGCTGCGTTCGGGGGACCCGGCCCAGCTCGCCGACACCCTGTTCAACGATCTGCAGGCCGCGGCGCTGTACGAACGGCCCGACCTCGCCGAGACGATCAGCCTCGGGGTCGCCGCCGGTGCGCTGCAGGGCATCGTGTCGGGCTCGGGGCCCACGATCGCGCTGCTCTGCCCCGACCCTGAGACGGCGCAGGACGTGCAGTCGTCCCTGCGGGAGAACGGGCTCGACCCGCTGCACGTGCACGGCCCCGTGCCGGGTGCCCGCATCATCGGCTGAGGATCGAGTGCCGGCTCAGTCGGCTTGCAGGAGCGCGCTCACCCGATAGGGGATCACTTCGCGCAGGAACAGGCTCGTCGACGTGCGGAGAATGCCGGGGCACAGCCGGACGACCTCGGCGACGCGGTAGAGGTCGTCGGGGTCCTTCGCGACGACACGCAGCAGCAGGTCGGTGTCGCCGGCGGGAGCGAAGCACTCCAGCACCTCGGGGACGCGACTGAGCGCATCGATCGCGTCCGTGATCTGATGCTGATCGAGTTCGACCAGGATCGAGGCCGCGACACCGCGCCCGAGGGCCTGCGGCAGCACTCGCGAGCTGTGCGCACGCAGGTATCCTCCGGATTCGAGGCGATCCAGTCGAGCGTGCACGGTGCCGCGGGCGAGGCCGAGATCCTGGGCGATCAGGGCGACCGGACGGCGGGGGTCACCGTCGAGCACGGTGAGGATCCTGCGGTCGGTCGCGTCGAGGTTGGCCATTTCGATCACCGTCGCCTTCTGTGCGGAGTCACGATTGATCGGATCGTTCAATCAGAAATCACTCTATGGTCTGAATGATTGCATTGTGGTCAAATTGGTGTCAGATACGCACGATGTCGGTCACGAGCGGACATCACGCGCACCCGAACGACAGGCCACGAGCCTCACGACCAGGGTGCAGAGGGCGACGGGCCACGAGCCTCGACCGGCCCCGTCCCTGCAGCCGCCTCGTTCAGCAAGGGGGCGGGGCGGGCGCACTCTCCGGATGTCAGGGCCGTCTGCGTCTCAGTCGCGGGGGACCAGCAGCCGCAGCTGCACCATGGCCGAGAACCGGGCTTCCGGGTCGGCGAGGTCGAGTCCGCTGATCTCCGACAGGCGACGCAGCCGGTAGCGGAACGTGTTGGGATGCGTGTAGACGCGGGCTGCGGCGACGGCCACATCTCCGAACGCGTCGAGCCAGGCGCGCAAGGTCTCCACCAGGTGCGTCCCCTTCTCCCTGTCCTGCGCCAGCAGCTGCGCGACCGGACCGGTGGGCTGATCGCCCCTGGCGCGGACGAGGTCGGCGAGTTCGACCAGCAGCGCCTCCATCTGCACCGAAGTGAACCGTGCGACCGGTTCGCCGGAAGGCGCCTGACGGACCACGCGCAGAGCGCGGTCGGCATTCGCGCGCGAGGAAGGGATGTCTGCGACCGCCTCCGCCACCGTGCCGACGCCGATGCGAATCTCAGCGGTCGCGCCGAGCCGGCCCAGGAAGTCCGTGGCGACGCGCGCGGCGCGGCTGTCCGCGTCGGGATGCTCCGATCCGGGATCGGCATCGCCCTGCTCTGGGCGGATCCCGACGACGGCGTACACGACATCGCCGATCACGGCCACAGCCGAGCGGAGGTACACGGCCCCCAGGTGCACGGCGAACGCATCGGCGATCCGCTGCCTCTCCGCGACACCTCGTGCCCCGGCGGAGGGCTCGTCGTCGATGTCCTCCGTGGCGGACACGGCGAGCACGACGCACCGATGATCGCTCAGGCGCAGACGAGCCGTCGCATCCGCAGCCCCCGGCCCTCCCTCCAGGATCGTGGAGAGCAGGTCGGCGCGCAGTCGGCGCTCCACGTCGGCGCCGGCGCGCAGACGCAGCATGTGCAGGGCCACCAGCCCGGCCGAGTCCTTCAGCGCTCGCACGCGGTCGGGCGAGAGCGGTTCCTGCACAGCCGCCCAGATGGATCCGAGGATCTCGTCGCCCGCACGTACGGCCAGCGCTACGCGCGGGAACGACGGCAGACCCTCGGTGTTGGACACCGGTCCGACGTGGATCGGATCCTCGCTGCGGTACAGCTCCTGGAACACGCCGCGCTCCTCGAGCTGCCGCGCGAACCGTTCGGGAACCTGCCGACCGAGCACCGTCTCGATGCGCGCCGGATCGGCCTCGTGCTGGCGACCCGAGAACGCGACGACCCGCGAGTTGCGGTCCTCGATCGTGACCGGTGCGTTCAGCAGCGTGGCGATCGCGTTGGCGAGGGCGAAGAGGTCGCCGGAGGGCATGCCGCCCAGCGTCGTCGTTCCCTGATCGCCGACGTCACCCTCGGCGATGAGCGAGCGCAGCATGGCAGCCAGTTGCGCCCACGACGCCCCGCGGGTGAGCGCGAGCACCGGGATGCCCGTGGCCTCGGACGCATCGCGCACCGGTTGTTCGGCCCGCACCGGAGCGCGCAGCACGAGGGCGGAGGCGTGCTGGGCAGCAAGGTTCTGCAGGAGTTCGGCGATCTCATCGGGATCGCTCAGCCCGACACCGAGCACGAGTGCCCCGCGCATCGGCATCGCGTCGTCGAGGACGTCGTGGATGACCACGGTCTCGATCTCGGCCTCGTCGTCGACGGCGCCGCTCACCACCTCGAGCAGGGTGGTGCCGAGGTCTTCGATGACCCGGCCGAGGCTGGCGCGGGGCCTGGTCGTCACGGACATGAGCACAGCGCCCAGGCTAGGGGGCGACCACGGGTGGGGGAGCTGTGGGGCACGACGAAATCGTATCGACTCTTGGTCGATCTCGACAGGATCGTCGTGCCCCGCACGGGCCGTCAGCCCGCTCTCAGAAGGTGATCCACTCGGTGCGGATCGTCACCGCATCCAGCGCTTCCCGGTCAGGGGTGACCCCGATCCCCGGGCCGGTCGGCACCGTGAGCGTGCCGTCCTCGACGACGAACGGCTCGGTGATGTCGTGCGCGTAGTACCGTCCGGATCCCGAGGTGTCGCCGGGCAGGGTGAAACCGGGGAGGGCTGCGAGGGCGACGTTCGCCGCACGCCCGATCCCGGTCTCGAGCATGCCGCCGCACCACACCGGGATGTCGTTCGCCGCGCACACGTCGTGGATGCGTCGTGCCTCCAGGTACCCGCCCACACGGCCAGGCTTGATGTTGACGATCGAGCAGGCGCCGAGGGCGATCGCGTCCGCCGCGGCCCTGGCCGACACGATCGATTCGTCGAGGCACACCGGGGTGGTGATCGCCCGGGCGAGCTGCGCGTGTCCGAGAAGGTCCTCCTCGTCGAGCGGCTGCTCGATCAGGAGCAGGTCGAACGGATCGAGCTTGGCGAGGTGCCGCGCATCACCGCGGTGGTACGCGGTGTTCGCGTCGACCTGCAGCAGCACGTCGTCGCCGAAGCGCTCCCGCACGGCGCGCACCGGTTCGATGTCCCACCCGGGCTCGATCTTGAGCTTGATGCGCACGTAGCCTTCGTCGAGGTAGCCGCCGACGGCTTCGAGCAACTCGGGGACGGAGTCCATGATCCCGACGGACACGCCGCAGTCGACGCGCTCACGCACCGCTCCCAGCTCGCGCGAGAGCGGAACTCCGGCGGCCCGCAGCTCGGCATCGAGGATCGCCAGCTCGACCGCGGCCTTCGACATGCGGTGACCCTTGAACTTCGCCAGGGCCGGGGCGACGCCGCTCGCATCGAGGTCCTCGACCTGCGCGAGCGCCGGCAGCAGGAACCGGGTGATGACGTCGACGCTCGCCTCCACGTACTCGGAGGAGTACAGCGGGTCGTTCATGGCAACGCCTTCGCCCCAGCCCTCCGCCTCGTCCGTGAGGGCGCGGACCACCATGGCCTCGCGCACGGTCTGCACGCCGAACGACGTCCGGAACGGCGACACCAGCGGCATCTCGATCACGCGCAGCTCGAATCCGGTGAGCTTCATCCCTGTTCTCCTCTGTCGATGGTGTAGGCGCCGGAGCGGTCGAACGAGAGCACGCGCCCTCCACCCTCCAGCGATGATCCGAGCGTCTCGCGCAACGCCAGACGCCATGCGGTCGCCCGTGCGGGTTCGGTCAGGCGCAAGGTCTCGATGTCGCGTGGCAGCGCCACCCGTACCAGGCGCGCGTCGGTGCGATGCCGCAGCGGCCCGAGGTCGCCGCCCACGCTGAGCAGCGGCTCGACGGACATCTCCTCGGCGTTGATCTCCTCGGTGTCGATCTCCACGATCTCAGGCACCGGCCCCCCGTGACAGGCGGCGACCACCCTGGGGTCGCGCACGTACCAGGTCACGAGCATCCGATCGGTGTCGTCCGCCCCGTTGAGCGCATCGGCCATGTGTCCGTAGAAGTTGCGGTGATACGACGTCGGGGTCGCGGCGAGCTTCACGAGGTTGAAGTGCGCATTGCGGCTGATGAGGGGATCGAACGTCCAGGAGATCTCGTCCAGACCCTCCTCGAGCGCCCACGCGCGCTGGTGCACCTTGAGGGCGAAGCCGACGCTGCGACCGCGCATCCGCGACGAGACGCCCGCGATGTGGCTGTGCAGCGCACGCTGCTCGGGAGCGGCGAAGAAGCCGAAGCATGCGCCGACGAGCTCGTCGTGCTCGAATGCTCCGCCCACGTAGCTGCCGGCCTTCGACAGCGCCCGCAGCGTCTCGACGTTCACGGGGGAGGCTTCGCCCTGCTTGGTCCAGATGCTCTGGAACAGCTCGGCGACCAGGGTGAAGTCGTCCACATCCTCCAGCAGGCGGATCTCCACCCCCGCTTTCGACGCGGCGGCGTTCGCGGCATCGGCGGCTTCCTCCGGCGACGCGGGGAAGGCCGCGGCGTCCGTCAGGCTCATGCCCGTCCTCCGTTCCGCGCCGGCGTGCGTTCTCTGACGGCGAGGATCAGCTCCCGCAGCAGCACGATGCGCTCCGGGATCAGTGCGACGATCACGTGCTCATCGTCGGCATGGGCGCCGCCGCCGACCGCGCCGAGCCCGTCCAGCGTCGGCACCCCGAGCGCGGCGGTGAAGTTGCCGTCGGACGCGCCGCCGACCTCGACGCCGTGGAACGGAGTGAGACCGGCACGCTCGGCGATCTCGAGCGCCAGCGCGAACAGCGGTGCCGAGGATTCGGGCTCGAGTGGCGGACGATTCGCACCGCCGTCGACGCGTACGGAGGCACCGGGGACGGTGGCAGGGATCGCACGGAGGGCGGCATCCACCCTGTCCTGCTCCGCGACCGTGCGCACGCGCACGTCGACGGCGAACTCCGCCTCGGCCGGCACCGTGTTGGTGGTGCTGCCGGCGCGCAGGAGCGTGGGCGTCACGCTGGTCCCCACCGACTGGTCGTCGAGCCGCGCGATCGCGAGCACGAGGTGAGCCGCCTCGACGGCAGCGTTCACGCCACGCTCCGGTTCGAGCCCGGCATGGGCGGCGCGCCCCGTGACATGCACACGGTAGAGCGAGACGCCCTTGCGTGCGATCTTCACGGCACCGCCGTCGGCCGAGGCCTCGAGCACGAGCGCCGCAGCGCAGCCGATCGCCTCCTGCTCGATCAGGGCGCGCGAACTCGGAGAACCGAGTTCTTCATCACCCGTGATCAGGATGCTGATGCCGGTGCGATCGGACAGTGCGGCGACGGCATGCAGCGCCATCACGACGCCCGTCTTCATGTCGAAGCATCCGGGTCCGCGGAGCACACCGTCCTCGGCGGTGAACGGCAACCGCCGCAGCGAGCCGAGCGGCCATACCGTGTCGTGGTGGCCGAGGAGCAGCACGACCGGATCGCCGAATCGCCAGCGCAGATGCGTGCGCCCGTCGATGACGATGCGTTCCGGGGCGACCCCCAGCAGCCTCTCACCGAGGGCAGCGACGACGTCGGCGCTGCGGGAGACGGCTTCGAGGTCGTCCGACGGCGACTCGCAGGAGACGAGGGTCTCGATGTCGGCGAGGACCAGGTCGAGGTCCGCGTCCGCCTGCACGCGCATCACGACACCTTCGGCGCTGCGCGCACACCGTGGTGCAGGTAGCGCTCGCCGCTGGGCAGGGAGTAGAAGACCACAGCATGCCACCCCTGCTCGCCCTCCGGTCGCATCACGAACTCGCCGTGACGCACCGGGACCAGCGGGTGCTCCTGCACCGGATCGGGGAGGAGGGCGGCGAGCGGGCCGTTGAGCGTGGTGCGCATGCGCAGGCCCTCGTCGTCGCGGAAGATCTCGGTACGGACCCCTGAGCGGTCGTAGATGCCCTCGAACTCGGAGAAGTCGTCGGCGAACGGCTCCGCAGGCGGGGTGAGGCCCGCCGGCACGTGCACATCCGCGAGCTCGGAGAAGATCTCGTCGAACAGTTCGGCGTACAGGTCGTGCGTGTTGCCGCCGTTGGTGAGCATCGTCACCGCGAGCTGCTCGTCCGGCAGGATGCGCAGGAACGCCGCCTGGCCGATGGTGTTCCCGTCGTGGCCGTAGAGTCGGCGCCCGTCCCAGTCGAACAGGATCCACCCCACGCCCCAGGCATCGCCGAGGGAGTACGGGTCGGGCATGTCGACCTCCCGCTGCTGCATCCGTCGCACGCTCTCCTCCGACAGCACCCGCGTGCCGTCGGCTGCGAGTCCCCCCGTGAGGTGCATGCGGGCGAAGGCGAGCACGTCGGCGGTCGTGGAGTTCACCAGCCCCGCCGGACCCATCGCGCGCGGGAGCATCCAGGCGGGGGCGAGGGTCGGTCCGTCATCACCCACTTCGGTGTGGCCGCTGGCGGCACGGAACATGATGGCCTCTTCGGGGAGCGTGCAGGAGTGCGTGAGACCGAGGGGCGTCATCAACAGGTCGCGCATCGCCTGGTCCCAGCTGGTACCCGTGATCTTCTCGATCACCCGACCGGCCAGCACGAATCCGGAGTTGCAGTACGACATCGTGGCACCGAGCGGGTGGTTCTGCGCGATGCCGTCGAGCAGCGCGACGTACTTCTCCAGGGTGTCGTCTCCGCGGCCGGTATCGGTGAACACGTCGCCGTCGATCCCGCTCGTGTGGTTGAGCAGGTGACGCATCGTCACGGTGCGGGTGACCTCGGGATCCGACGAGGCGAACTCCGGGACGTACTCCACGATCGGGGTGTCGAGGTCGAGCCTGCCCTCGTCGACGAGCTTCATCACCACCGAGGTGGTCCACACCTTGCTCATCGAGCCGATCTGGAACACCGAGTCGTCGGTGGTCTCGATCCCCGTGCGCACGTTGAGTATGCCGTGGTGCGCATACACGGGCTCCTCCCCGAGACGGAGGATGCCGAGGGTCGCCCCGGGAACCTTGTGCGCCTCGGCCAGGGCGCTCAGTCGCTGCTGCCAGTGCCGGGCGTCGAGTCGTGCGCGCACCGGCTTCCCCGCTGGCGGGGCGTACTGCTCCACCCAATCGATCACCCGCTGCGAGAAGTCGGCGCGGTGCGACGGCGGACCGGAGAGCACGAAGAGGTGCGAGCCACCGGGGTAGAGCACGAGACGGGTCGGCACCCCGCGCTCGCGCAGCGCGGTGAACCACTGCTCCGCCTGACCCACCGGGCAGCGGTCGTCGGCTGCGCCGTGCAGGATCAGCGTCGGCGTCTTCACCTGATCGACCCGCGTGAACGGCGACTGCGCGGAGATGCGCTCCTCGTCGCGCCACGGCAGACCGCCGTTCTCCTTGGAGGAGAGGTAGTGGCCGAAGTCCGACGTGCCGCCCATCGAGAAGAGGTCGGTGACGACGCCACCGGCGACAGCGGCGGCGAAGCGGTCATCGCGCGAGGTGAGGAAGCACGTCATGAAGCCGCCGTAGCTGTAGCCCGTGACGGCGAGGCGCGCCGGATCCGCGACGCCTTCCGCCACGAGAGCGTCGATCGGCTCCAGGAAGTCGTTCGCGTCGTTGACTCCCCAGCCGCCGGATACCGCCGAGAAGAACGCGTCGCCGTAGCCGTCGCTTCCTCGGGGGTTGAGGGTCAGGACCGCCCAGCCGCGTCGCGTGAGCACCTGGTGATAAGGGTGGGCGATGTCCGCTGCCCCGTTCCAGGCGTTGTGCGGCCCGCCGTGGATGTCGAGCAGGAGCGGGAGCGGGCCAGCGGCGTCGGGGTCGCGGCGCAGCCAGCCGGTGACGACCGTACCGTCGGAGATCGTGAATCGGCGCTCCTCCGCGGGCACGAGCTCGAACTCGGGAGTGCCGTAGTCGGTGAGGGTGCGCGCCGTGCCGTCGGAGAGGTCCAGGAGCGAGACATCGCCGAACGACTCCGGTGTGGCGAGCACGATCGTGGCGGACGATCCTGCGACCGACAGCCCCGAGACGTTCGCGGTGCCGTTCACGAGCGATGTGGCACCGGAGCCGTCCTGCGCGACCCGGTACACGTGCGAGTAGCCGTTGTCGCGAAGGCAGAACACGATGTCGCCGTCCTCCGTGAACTGCGGCATGCCGCCGGGGTAGCCCGGACCACCGGGCATCACGTTGCGGTCGAGGCCGGCGGTGAGGTTCCGCGGGTCTCCGCCGTCGACGGGGAACAGCAGCAGGTCCGCGTTGCCGACCTCGGTGTCGGTGCGTCCGGCCGCGAGCACGTGGCGACCGTCGGGGGTCCAGCCCACCGCCGTCGCCTGCACGTCGGCGGCGCTGACCTGCACCGGGGGGCTGTTCGGGTCGGTGGACGAGCACACGAGCACGGGGATCCGCATCGTCAGGTCCGCATCGTCCCCGACGCTCGCGGAGTAGGCGATGCGGGTGCCGTCCGGCGACCAGAAGGGCTCGGAGGCGTGCGAGCGTCCACGCGTGAGCACGGTGATCTTCCCGGAGGCGACGTCGAGCACGTGCAGCTGCTGCACGAGCGTGCCGAGGGTTCCGGCGCCATCCGCCTTGTAGCCGAGACGGTCGGTGCCGGTGGGAGCCGAACGACGGGCCAGGATGGTGTCCTTGCCCTCTCCGGGGAGGGCCGCGCTGTCGACCGGGGCGGTGAAGGCGATGCGTGCACCATCCGGACTCCAGGCCGCGGCGCCGGCGCCGAGAGGGAGAGCGGTCAGGCTGCGGGCCTCGCCGCCGCCCGCAGGGAGGACCCAGAGCTGCGCGGGTCCGTCCTGCGCCCGCAGGAATGCCAGCTGCGCGCCGTCGGGGCTCCACACGGGGGCAGAATCCCCTGTGCCGTGCGTCAGCGGGGAGGGGGCTCCGCCGGAGGACGCCACCTGCCAGAGCGCGCGGGTGTCGCGGTCGCCGTCGCGGTCGGTCGTCCGCAGCACGTAGGCGATGCGGGTGCCGTCCGGAGACAGCGCGGGCTGCTCCGGTGTGCGGACGGAGAGCAGGTCGTCGACGGTGACGCGGTTCATGAGAGCTCCAATCGATGGTCAGTTCACTGTGTCCGCTGAGAGCGGGGACGGTGTTGTGGTCGCGGCCGAAACCAGGGGGATGCTTTGGGAGGTGGGCACAGTTCCGAGCGCGAGGTCCGCGTGCGTGCCGGCGAAATGGCATGCGGCTCCGGCTGAACCGGAGGGCAGGGGAGGATCCGCGATCACACAGATCTGACGATCGGGTCGTGCCGCGGGACCGATCGGGCACCGCGGGTGGAACCGACATCCGCTGGGAGGCGCATGCGGGTCGGCGGGCTCCACGTCGACCGGGGCGAGCGGGTCGACCGCCAGCAGGTCACCGTTCCTGGTGGGCGCCGCCTGCAACAGGTCCCTCGTGTACGGGTGCTGCGGGTCGGCGAGCACCTGCTCGGTGGGGCCGAACTCCACGATCCGCCCGAGATACATCACGGCGATGTGGTCGCTCAGATAGCGCACGACCGAGAGGTTGTGCGAGATGAACAGCATCGTGAGGTCGAGTTCACCGCGCAGCTCCCGCACGAGGTTCAGTACCGAGCCCTGCACCGACACATCGAGCGCCGAGGTGATCTCGTCGGCGATCACGACCTCCGGCCTCGCGGCGAGCGCTCTGGCGAGGGCGATGCGCTGTCGCTGACCGCCGGAGAGCGCTGCCGGAAGAGACGGGGCGCGGTCGGGGTCCAGGCTCACCAGGTCGAGCAGTCTGGCGACCTCGGCGCGTCGGGCAGTGGTGCCGCGGATGTCGCGGGGGAGCGCCTCGGCGATGGACTCGCCGATCGTCATCCGGGGGTCGAGTGAGGAGAACGGATCCTGGAACACCATCTGGATGGGGCGCCGACGACGGAAGCTCCGCACATCCGCACCGTCGAGAGTGATCGTTCCCTCGCTGATCGGCGCGAGGCCGATCGCCGCGCGAGCCAGCGTCGATTTGCCCGACCCCGATTCGCCGACCAGCCCGACCACGGAGCCGGACGGCACGACGAGGGAGACGTCGTCGACGGCCGTGAGACCGGCGCGGTGCGTTCCGTAGCGCACGCTGACCCGATCGAATCGCAGTTCGCTCATCTCAGGACCGTCTCTTCCTCTTCGGTGCTCGTGTCGATCGCCACCGCCACCGGCACCGGAGCCTCGCCGTCGACCGGGTGCCAGCACGCGACCCGGTGTCCCGCTGCGTCGGCCACCAGTTCGGGGTCGCTCTCGCGGCAGAGATCGGTGGCGAGGGGGCACCGGGCGGCGAACGCGCATCCGACGGGGAAGGCCCCTGGCGCCGGCGGGCGGCCGGGGATCATCTTGAGCGGCTCGCTGCGGTCGGCGTCGAGCTCGGGTACGACCTCGAGCAGTGCCCGGGTGTAAGGGTGCCTGGCGTCGGTGTGCAGGGTCGCCGCGGGCAGGTCTTCGACGATGCGGCCCGCGTACATGACGAGCACCCTGTCGCAGGTCTGCGCGACCACGGCGATGTCGTGGCTGATCAGCAGGATCGCGGCATCGGTGTCGCGCCGCACTCCCGCGAGCAGCTGGAGCACCTGTCGCTGCACCGTCACGTCGAGCGCCGTCGTCGGCTCGTCGGCGATGATCAGCCGCGGGTGGTTCATGAGACCCATCGCGATCATCGCGCGCTGCCTCATGCCGCCGGAGAACTCGTGCGGGTACTGGTGGGCGCGGCGGGCGGCCGCGGGCACCCGCACCGACTGCAGGCGCTCGATCGCCCGGTCCATGGCCTGCTTCCGCGTGATGTCCTGGTGCTCGGAGGCTGCCTCGGCGAGCTGCGATCCGATGCGCCTGGTCGGGTTGAACGACGTCATCGGGTCCTGGAAGACCATCGCGAGCGACGTGCCCAGCAGGCTTCGCACTGCCCGATCCGAGCTGGTCAGCAGCGGAATGCCGCAGAAGTCCAGCTGCGCGGCGGCGACATGGCCGGGACGCTCGATGAGGCGGGCTGCGGCGAGGGCGGTCAGGCTCTTGCCGGATCCGGATTCGCCGACCACGCCGATCGCCTCGCCGCGCGACACGGTGAACGAGACGCCGCGCACCGGGGTGACCCACCCGGCGGCCGTGGGGAAGGAGACGCGCAGGTCGTCGACGAGGAGCACCACTTCTTCACCGTCGACCTGCGCGGGCTTGCTGGCATCGAGTCCGGTCGCTCCGGGGAGCGCGACGGCGGGAAGGCGATGGCGGCGCCGAGCCGACCGTCCGCCCAGGGCTGCAGCCGCCGTCTCTCCGAGGAGGTTGAAGGCGAGGCCGGCGATCACCACGGCCACGGCCGGTCCGAGCGCCGCCGCGGGGTTGAGGTAGATGCGGTTGAGGCCCTCGCCGAGTAGGCGGCCCCAGTCGTACTCCGGCACCTGCACGCCCAGACCGAGGAACGAGAGTCCGGCGAAGGCCAGCAGTGCCGAACCGGCCGCGACGGTCGCGTTCACGATGAGCGGCTCGCCGATGTTGGGCAGGATGTGGCGGATGAGGACCCGCAGGCGCGAGACTCCGGCGACCCGGGCGGCGGAGATGAAGTCGCGACCGGCGATCGCCGCCGACAGGGTCTGGGTGAGACGGGCGAACTGCGGCGCCATCGCGAAGCCGATCGCGAGCACGGCACCGGTGGAGCCGACGCCGAAGATGACGGCGAAGAACAGGGCGAGGAGGAGGCCGGGGAAGGCCACGGCGATGTTGACGAAGCCGACGATCGGGCGTCCGACCCATCGGGGGAGCACCGACGGTGCCGTGCCGAGCAGCGTTCCGGCGACCACGCCGATGACCACCGCGACCACGGCGAGCACCACAGAGAGTCGGGTCGCGACCAGTACGCGGGCGAGCACGTCGCGGCCGAGGGCGTCGGTTCCCAGCAGATGCTCCGCGCTCGGTCCCTGCGTGATCGCGGTCGGGTCCACCTGCTCGGCCTGGGCGCCCCAGATCATCGGGGCGAAGATCGCGCCGAGCGTGACGAGCAGGATCAGACCGAGGGCGGTGATGCCGAGGGGCGAGCGGACGATGCCGGACCATGCCGTGCGTGCGGACATCATGCCTCCCTGATGGTGGAGCGAGGATCGAGGAGCGCGAGGATCACGTCGATCACGAGGTTCACGACCAGCACCCCCACGCCGTAGACGAGCACGATGCCCTGCACGACCGAGTAGTCCTTGGTGAGGATCGACTGCACGATCATGGTGCCGAGCCCCGGCCAGGCGAAGACGTTCTCGACCAGCACCGTGCCGGCGACCATCCCCGTCAGGAGCAGTCCGGTGAGGGTGAGGGTCGCGGTCATGGCGTTCGGCAGCGCATGGCGGGAGTAGATGCGGCGCGGGGCGAGGCGCTTGGCCCGCGCGGTGCGGATGAAGTCCTGGCCGAGCACGGAGAGCACCTCGACCCTGATGATGCGTGAGAACACCGCGATCGGGCCGACCGCGAGCGCCACGACCGGCAGCACGAGCGCGAACGGAGCGCTGTTCCCGGCGACGGGGAACCACCCGAGCGACACCGCGAACACGTACACGAGGCCGACAGCGAGGAGGAACTCGGGGATCGCGGCGAGGATGACCGAACCGGTCGCGAACGCCAGCTCCAGCCCGCGTCGGCGACCGCCGCGGGTGGCGACGGCCATGGTCACCCCGAGCGGGACCGAGACCAGCAGCACGAGCACGACCGCGAGCAGGGCGAGCTGGAGAGTCGCGGGGAGCCGGGTGGCGATGATCTCGGAGACGGGCTGGCTGGTGATCATCGAGGAGCCCATGTCGCCGGTGAACAGCCCCCCGATGTAGCGGAAGTACTGCACGATGAGCGGCTGGTCGAGGCCGAGAGCCGCGCGCCGGGCCTCGACGAGCTCGGCCGGGGCGTTCAGCCCTAGCGCCGCGCGCACCGGGTCGCCCGGCACGAGGTGGATCATGAGGAAGGCAGCCGTGACCAGCACCCACACCGAGAGCAGGAACTGCCCTCCGCGCCGGACCAGGAAGGACAACCAGGGGTTGTCCGACCGGGCGGATCTGATCAGTATCGCCTGCGTGGCGGTGGTGCTGGCCATCGGCTGTCTCCGGTCTCCGATTACTCGTACATGCGGATCGACGTGGGGTCGATGCCGTCGCCCTCGGTGAACGTCGCCTTGGTCGCGAAGGTCGACCGGTCGATATTCGCGTACGGCATGACACTGGTCGTCGCGTACAGGGCCTGCTCGGCGGTGCCCCAGTCGTCGCACCCTTCGCTGCCGGCCTTCGCGGATGCCGCGGTGACGGCCTCCGTGTACTCCGGATTGTCGATCGAGGCGAAGTTGGTGCCGTTCGGCGGCGTCGGGCCCGAGTAGAACGGCACGAGCATGCTCGGCAGCGAGACGGTGAGCGGCGCGGCCGAGATGTCCCAGTCGCCCGTGGAGAACAGGGTCTCGCTCAGCGTGGGCGAGTCCACGGCGGCGACCGTGATGTCGACGCCCAGCTCCTTCCAGGCGGCCTGGGCGAGCTCCGCTGCGGCGTTGCCGGCGTCGCCGAGCTGCGAAGAGTAGATCATGCGCAGGGTCAGCGTCTCGCCGTCCTTGGTGCGCACGCCGTCGCTGCCGGCCTTCCACCCCGCCCCGTCGAGCGCTGCGGCTGCGGCCTTCGCGTCGAACTCGGGCATGAAGCCCTTCAGCACGTCCGCACGGCAGGGGTTCGGCGACACGGTCACGAGCCCGGTGGGCACGCTGGCGGATCCACTGCCGAGAACCTGGCGCATCTGGTCGAGGTCGAGTGCCTCGAGCAGCGCCTCGCGCACGGCCTGGTCAGCGGTGGGGCGCCCCTCCGCCTGGTTGAAGATGAACTGTCCTGCCGGGGTCGGGATCTCGGTGTGGAACAGCCCGGCGTCCTTGAGGCGCTTGTTGTCCGGACCGATCACGAGGGCGGCGTTGACCTCGCCGGAGAGCAGCAGGTTCGTGGCGGTCGTCTCGTTCGGGATGACGCGGAAGACCACGGAGTCGGGGAGCCCCTTCTGCTTCGGGTCCCAGTCGTCGGGGCCCCAGGCGAAGTCGTCGCGACGGGTCAGCGTGTACTGGCTGTTGGGGACGACTTCGGTCATGGTGAACATGCCGGTGGCCCCTTCGCCCTTGGCGAGCGCATCCGGGTCGTCGATCACCGATCCGCAGACGATCGAGATGCTGCCGATGTTCTCGATCAGGAACGAGTCCGGTCTTCCGCTGGTGACGGTCACCGTGCCGGCGGTGTCGTCGCCCACGGCACTGGTGCCCGGCTGCACCTGCAGCCCGACCAGGGGCGAGCCGTTGGCCGGGTCTCCGATGTGGGTGATGTTCGCGGCCACGTCGGTGGCCGTGAGCGGGGTGCCGTCCTCGCACGTGAGACCGTCACGGAGCGTGAAGGTCGCGGTCGTGGTGTCCGCCTCCCAGGAGTCGGCGAGGCCGGAGGCGATGCTGCCGTCCTCCAGCACCTCGACGAGCCGCGCGTACAGGAAGCGGTCGATCGAGCGCGCGACGGACATCACGGTGACGAAGGGATCGAGGCTGCCCGGATCGGTGGAGATCACCGAGGTGAAGGTCTTGCCGTCGGCGAGCACGCCGTCCGTGGCATCCCCGCTGGGCGGGGCGCCTCCGGCGCAGGACGTCAGGGCGAGCGCCGCAGCGCCGAGCAGCGCGACCAGCGGGGTACGAGAACGCATCAGAAGCCTCCAGCAGTGTTCGGGATGGTGCAGGTGGGTGGTGCAGGGGGATACGGGTCGGGGATCAGCGCGCGCGCAGGTCTTCGACGGCGGCGAAGGCGGCGCGTCCGATCGAGGCGTCCACGAGCGGCTGTCGGTCGCTCAGCGATGCTGCTCGAGTGAACACGGCCACCGCGTACTGACGGCCGTCGGGGTAGGTGACCACACCGGCTTCGTTGCGCCAGGTCGGGAGTGTGCCGGTCTTCGCGGCGATGCGCACCTCGGCAGGGAACCCGGAGGTGAGTCGGTGCGGCCAGATCTGCAGTGCCATGATGTCGCGCGCCTGACGACAGGCCTCCGGTGCGGCGGCGGCGTCGGTCCACAGCGCGTTCAGCACGGCGGTCACCTCGCGCGGCGTGGAGTGCGACGTCCGCAGCGGCTGCACGGCGTCGAGGGCGAGGATCTGCTCCGCGCTCGCTCCGGTCAACAGGTCGTCCAGGTCGCTGTCGGCCGCGCCGCCGAGGTCGGCGACCACCGAGGCGAACAGGTCTTCGCAGCATCCCGCGAGCTGGGTCTGCCGCAGCGCGAGTTCGGAGATGACGCGATCGATGGCCTCTGCGCCCAGGCGGTGGTAGATGACGTCGGTCGCCGCGTTGTCGCTCATGGTCATCATGTTCAGGGCCAGATCGCGCCAGCTCATCTCCACGTCGTCCGCGAAGCCGGCCGTGCCCACCCCTCCGATGCGGTAGCGCGCCGTCACGGTCGTGCGCGCCGCGGGGTCGAGCTCTCCCGCGGCGACCGCGCGTACGAAAGCGGTCAGCACCAGGATCTTGAAGACCGAGGCGAGCACCACCGGCTCATCGGCGCCAACGGTCACCTCAGGACCGCCCTCGACACCGATCTCCCTGGCATGGAGGAAGCCCGTGGCCCCTGCATCTGCGAAGATCTCGGCGATCCGTCGTTCGACGCCCGTCGTGTCCGTTTCCGGTACGGCGGCCGCGATGCTGCTCATGCGTCCACCCGGCGGTCGGCTCGTCCGGTGTGCAGGTACAGAGCACGTCCGCTGCCGTCGTCGCCGACGAAGGCGTGCGGCATGCGCATCCCGTTCTGCGCTTCGCGGGGGAGCAGGGTGTCGCCGAACCCAGCCGATCAGCTCGACGGGCTCCGGTGCCGGCCCCAGTTCGGCGAAGATCCCCTTCATGGTGCGTTCCAGCCAGATGCGGCCATCGTCGTCGACCCGCACGGTGGAGTCGGAGACCGACGACGAGTACGTGCCGAGGATCCGCTCGAGGTCGATCGCGACCGGGGAGTCGGGGATCGACGGCAGCTCCGGGACCGTGACCCCGGCGAGGGCGGCCAGCACCTTCGACGTGATGGCATGGTACGCATCGACCGTGCGTCCGCCGTTCGTGAGCACCGCCACCGCGACTCCCGCGCCCGGCACCATGCGCAGGAATGCGTTCTGGCCGATCGTGCCGCCGTCGTGGCCGATCACGGGTCCGCCGTCCCAGTCGAAGATCTCCCAGCCCAGACCCCAGGCGTCGCCCATCAGTCCGAGTTCGGGCAGGTCGACCTGCCGTTCCTGCATGGCCAGCACGCTCTGCTCCGAGAGCACCCTTGTGCCGTCGGCGGCGACGCCGCCGTCCAGATGCATGCGGGCGTAGGTCACCAGGTCTCGCGCCGTCATGGCGAGCATCGATCCCGCGGGGGCGTTCGAGCGCACCAGGCTCCACACCGGCGCCGGCACGGGCTCGTCGCTGCCCTCCGCGGGGATATGCCCGAGCGCCGCGCGGAACATGATCGCCTCCGCGGCCGTGGTGGCGACGTGAGTGAGCCCCAGGGGAGCAGCGAGGTGGGTACGCAGCGCCTGATCGTAGGACGTGCCGCGCAGCACTTCGACGATGCGGCCGAGCACCACGAACGCGGCGTTGTTGTACGAGAACCGCTCGCCGGGAGCGAAGAGCTGCGGGGCGTCGGCGATCGTCGCGAGGTACTTCTCCACCGCGTCGTCGCCCACTCCGGTGTCGTTGAACAGGTCGCCCTCGAACCCGCTCACGTGGCTCAGCAGCTGACGAGGGGTGATCGCGCTCGCCGCCGTGTCGTCGCCGATCGTGAACTCCGGTACCACCTCGCGCACCGGGGCGTCGAGGTCGAGCAGACCCTCGTCGACGAGCTGCATGATCAGCGTGGCCGTCCAGGTCTTCGTGATGGACCCGATCTGGAAGACCGAGTCCTCGTCGGCTTCGATGCCGGTGTTGCGATTGAGGATCCCGGCTGCGGTGGTGAAGATCTCGCCACCGGCCAGGATCGCGACGGATGCGGCAGGGATATGCGCGTCGGCCAGCATCGTGGGAAGGTTCTCCCGCACCCAGCTGCCGATTTCGTTCAGGTCGGACACGTGCGCTCCTCTTCGTCGAGTAGGCCGTCGTCTTCGGGCGACGGCGATGGGGCCGAGACTATTCGGGCGATCCGACGCCTCGTTGGTTCCCGGCGACGAGACTTGCGCAGACCTTGGTGCGGCCGGACGAACGTTCCCCGAGTCAGCGCCGCCGCACGGCGCGCAGGCCCACATGGAGCAGTTCGGGGCCGCCTTCCGTCTCGTCGAGGAGACGACCGACGGGCTGGGCAGCATCCGTGATCAGGGCGCCGTCGGCACGCACACGCAGTCGCAGGGGCGGCCGCGGAGGGATGCCGAGCGCGGCGATGTCCGCGCGCAGCACCATCGCGAACTCGAGAGCATCACCCGCGCGGGTCACGTCGTAGTGCCACTGCCCGGCGTCGTAGATGCCCACCACGTCGTCGAGCCTGTCCGCGGGGCCGAGCTCGACCTTCTCCGGCGCCTTCTCGATGCCGCGAAGGTTGCGGAAGCACCAGTCGACGACGGCCGTCCCCAGCGCTTTCCCGCCACCGCTGTTGGTCAGGACCGTGACCGCGAGGTCTTCGTCGGGGGCGAGGACGAACTCGCTGAGCTGCGTGTCGGCGATGTTCCCTCCGTGCATCACGACCCGCGCCGAACCGTGATGGCCGAGCAGCCACGGCAGACCGATCGCATCGACGGGCGGGCCGGCCGCGAGGTGGGGCTGCTGCATCAGGAGTCGCGTGGCGTCGCTGACCGGCGTCGTTCCCGAGGACTCGCCGCGCATCTGGAAGCGGGCGTATGCGAGCTGATCGCGTACGGACGACACGATCCCGCCCTCCGGTGCGATGTCACGGGTCAGCGGCCAGTGCGGGAACGTCGTCGCCGCTCCTGACCCGTCGGGGATGTGACCCACCGCGTGCGGGCGGGCGATCACATCCCAGGGGAAGAAGAACGTCTCCGACATGACCAGTGGATCGAACACGACGCGCTGCACGGCACGTTCGAACGTCTCGCCGGTGACCCGCTCGATCACACGGCCGAGCAGCCGGATTCCCGCGTTGCTGTACGAAGCGATGGTGCCGGGAGGGAAGAGCTGCGGGAGCTCGGCGAAGGTCGCGACGTTGCGGGCGAGGGCGTCGTCGTCCCACCCGGGGCGCTCATCCGCATCGCCGAGGAAGCCGCCGGAGTGGGTGAGGAGATGCCGGATGCGCAGCTCAGCCAGCGCCTCCTCGTCGGCGAGCCGGAGGCCGGGGAGCACCTCGACCACGCGGGTGTCGAGGTCGATGGCCCCGATCTCGACCAGATGCATCGCGACCGTCCCGGTGAAGGTCTTCGAGGTGGAGCCGATCTGGAACAGGGTGCGCTCCGTCACGGCTGCGCCCGTGTCGACCGCCGCGACACCGGTCGTCGAGACGATCTCCCTGTCCCCGTCGATCACCCCGACGACCGCACCAGGCACGTTCAAGGCAGCGGCCGTCTCATCGAGGAACCCCTGCAGGTCTGCGCTCGTCCCCTGTGCTGTGCTCATGATGCATCCCCCCGTACGGCGCGCCCCGGAAGCGCAGCGGTCACGAGCTCTCCTTCGTGCACGACGCGAGTGCCGTGAACGAACAGCTCCCGTACGCCCTGCGACGGTCGGGTCGGATCGGCGTAGGTCGCCCTGTCGCTCAGCGTCGTCGGGTCGATCACCACCACGTCCGCATCCGCTCCGACGGTCAGGTGCCCCTTGCTCCGCATCCCGGACGAGACCTCGTCCAGCACGCGGGCGGGCAGGAAGGAGCAGCGGCGGAAGGCGTCGAGCCAGCTCCACGTGCCGCTCTCGAGCACCATGAGCCGGAGCGACTTGGCGAACGTGCCGGCGGTGCGCGGATGCGTGTGCCCACCGGGAGGGAGCGGCCAGTCGCGCTGCTCGTACAGCGTGCGGCCGTCGATCCCCGTCCAGGAGACCGGCATCGCGTCGCTCGCCACGATCGCGTCGGGGTAGGCGAGTGCGCGGTGCAGGTGCGCGCGGTCGAACGGATCGGCCTCGTCGAGGAACGTCACGATGCAGGTCGCTCCGGGGTCGGTCGCCCGCACCTCCCGCAGCCGGGCTTCGTCGGCGATGCGCTCGCCGGTGTCCACGAGCACCAGCGAGCTCGGGGTGATGCCCAGGCCCGGGAGCTTCTCGGGGGCGAGGAAGAACGCGCCGATCGCGGTGCTGCCCGCGCCGTAGGGGTAGGCCTCGACCGTGACGCGGGACCCGGCGGCGCGGCTGCGGTCGATCAGCCCCAGCACGCGGTCCACGTGCCGCAGCGAGGTGCTGTTCACATGGCAGTGGTGCATCGCGGCACCCGTCTCGGCGGCGGCGCGGACGAGCTCCTCAGAGCCGTCGATCGGAGTGCGGGGGTCGGCTTCGATCAGCTCTCGCACATGCGTGAAGGTCGGAGCGTGCGCGGCGGCGGCGAGGCGAGAGAGGTCGAGGAACTCGTCCGGATCGGAGCGCGGCGCGTACCCCATGAGCACGCCGATGCCGAGGGCACCGGCCCCCAGCTCGTCCTCCAACAACCCCAGCCAGCGGCGGCGCTCCGCGGGGGAGGACGAGCGCTGCCACTCCGGCTTGCCGAGCAGATCCATCGACGCGGTGAAGTCGGCGACGGGCACCCGGTCGAGGTGCGCGTACGCCCGCGCCTGCGACCAGGAGGCCGAGAACCCGTAGTTCAGCGGTCGGCCGTCCGCGGCGGCACGGGCGAGGGCTTCGGCGATGGGCATGAGTCCGGCTTCGAGGTCGAGTGCCGTGGTGACGCCGTCCATCGCCTGCAGCCGCTGTCCCGCGATGGAGTGCACGTGGCTGTGCAGGTCGACGAACCCCGGCCCGACGATGAGACCGGTGGCGTCAACCACCTCGGCATCGGCCGGAACCGTGAGTCCGTCGCCGAGAGCGGCCACGCGCCCGTCGGCGAGGAGGAGGTCGGTGATCCGGTCGGTCTCCGTCTTCGGGTCGATGACGCGCCCGCCGCGCAGCAGAGTGTCCACGCTGTCACCCTGCCATGCGGGACGGGGGCGATCCGGTGCGGTGCGACGAAACCGGGTGGTGGTTCCGGTGCCGTCGTACAACCCGTTCTGCGCGCCCCGGTCCACGGGGAGGTGCACGGGAAGGCGTCGACAGACATAATGTACTGGGGATGTGACCGTGCACACGCAAGGAGGCAAGTGATGTCCACCGCCTCCGAGCGCGCCCGCCTGCCGAGTATCCGCGACGTCGCCCGCCTCGCCGGTGTCTCGCATCAGACCGTGTCCCGCGTGCTCAACGACCATCCGAGCATCCGGCCGGAGACGAAGGCCAAGGTGCTCGACGCCATCTCGGTCCTCGACTACCGGCCCAATCTCGCCGCGCGCGCCCTGGTCACCAGCAAGTCGAACATGCTGGGGATCCTGTCCGCGACGATCGGCGAGTTCGGACCCACCTCGTCCATCGCCGGCATCGAGGATGCGGCGCGGGAGGAGGGCTATTCGGTCTCGACGCTGAACCTCGCCGACACGACGCCGGAGGCGATCGGCCATGCGGTGCGGCAGCTGTCGCGGGAGCAAGCCGATGGGATCGTGGTGCTCGCCCCCCAGGTGCGGGTCTTCCATGTCCTGCGCGGCATGTCCGTCGACATGCCGTTCGTGACGCTGCAGACGGCGTCCGGATCCGACGGCGTGAGTCTGTCGGCGGACCAGGTGGCCGGTGCGAAGGCGGCAACGGAGCACCTCATCTCCCTCGGGCACAGCGACATCCTGCACCTGGCCGGTCCCCAGGACTGGATCGAGGCCGAGTCGCGCATGCGGGGCTATCTCGACGGATTGCGTGAGGCCGATCTGCCCACGTTTCCGCCCATCCGTGGCGACTGGACGGCGGACTTCGGGTATTTCGCGGGCAAGGAGCTCTCGCTTCGACGCGACTTCACGGCGGTGTTCGCCGCGAACGACCTGATGGCCATCGGTCTGATGCACGGGTTCCGGGATTCGGGGGTGCGGGTGCCGCACGACGTGAGTGTCATCGGCTTCGACGACATCCCCGTCGCGGCACACGTCGCTCCGACGTTGAGCACCGTGCACCAGGACTTCCCCGAGCTCGGTCGTCGGGCGGTGCGGATCCTGCTCGCGGAGATCCGCGGCGAGCAGGTGCCGGCCTTCGGTCCGCTGCAGACGATCCTGCGCGCCCGCGAATCCGCCGTCGCCCGCTGACTCGTTCCCTGCGGCGCTGCGCGAAGGCTCGCGAACGCATCGAATCCTTTCGATCCGCGCTGTCGCCCGGGGGCTTGCGATCGCGCGCATCTCGGCAGTGTCACGGTCCGGATTCGAAATGCCGATGCCGACTTGACAGCGGTCCCGACGAAGACGACGATATAGCGATGTGAACGGTCACATCGAAGGTGACCGCACGTCGCGAGGAAGATCCGTGAGCACCACAGCAACGTTGCCTACCGTGTCAGGCCCCATCCTGGAGATGCGCAGCATCACCAAGGAGTTCCCCGGGGTCAAGGCGTTGGCCGACGTCTCCATCACCGTCCGAGCCGGCGAGATCCACGCGATCTGCGGTGAGAACGGCGCCGGGAAGTCGACCCTGATGAAGGTCCTGTCCGGGGTGTACCCCTACGGGACCTACGACGGCGAGATCCTGCTCTACGGAGAGGAGCAGCGGTTCAGGGACATCGCGGCCAGCGAGCAGGCGGGCATCGCGATCATCCACCAGGAGCTCGCCCTCATCCCCGAGCTCTCGGTCACCGAGAACATCTTCCTCGGCAACGAGATCCAGCGCGGAGGCCGCATCGACTGGACGGCCCAGAAGGAGCGGGCCATCGAGCTCCTCGCCCGCGTCGGGCTGAGCGAAGACCCCGACGTGCAGATCAAGACCCTCGGCGTCGGCAAGCAGCAGCTCATCGAGATCGCGAAGGCGCTCAACAAGGACGTCAAGCTCCTGATCCTCGACGAGCCGACCGCCGCGCTCAACGAGAACGACTCGCAGCATCTGCTCGACCTGATCCTGGGGCTGAAGGCCAAGGGCATCGCGTCGATCATGATCAGCCACAAGCTCAACGAGATCGAGCAGATCGCCGACGAGATCACCATCATCCGCGACGGCCGCACGGTCGAGACGCTCGACATCTCGCGCGGAGAGATCAACGAGGACCGCATCATCCGCGGCATGGTCGGTCGTTCCCTCGAGAGCCGCTACCCGGATCGCACCCCCGAGATCGGCGAGGTGTTCTTCGAGGTCAAGGACTGGTGGGTGCAGCACCCGACCGTGCCCGAGCGCATGGTCGTCAAGGGCTCGAACATCAACGTGCGCCGCGGCGAGGTCGTCGGCATCGCCGGTCTCATGGGAGCGGGTCGCACCGAGTTCGCCATGAGCATCTTCGGGCGCTCGTACGGCACCTTCCTCTCCGGAACCCTGATCAAGGACGGCCAGGAGGTCGCCCTGCACGACGTCGCCTCGGCGATCAAGCACGGGCTCGCGTACGTCAGCGAAGACCGCAAGGTGCTCGGACTCAACCTGCTCGACACGATCAAGCGGTCCATCGTCGCGGCGAAGCTCTCCAAGATCGCCCACAACGGCGTCGTCGACTCCCGTGAGGAGTTCTCGGTGGCTGAGCGCTACCGCAAGGCGCTGCGCATCAAGACGCCGTCGGTCGAAGAGGGCGTCGGCAAGCTCTCCGGTGGAAACCAGCAGAAGGTCGTGCTGGCCAAGTGGATGTTCACCGATCCCGACCTGCTGATCCTCGACGAGCCGACCCGCGGCATCGACGTGGGCGCGAAGTACGAGATCTACGCGATCATCAACGAGCTCGCCGCCCAGGGCAAGGGTGTCATCGTCATCTCCAGCGAGCTTCCCGAACTCCTCGGCATCTCCGACCGCATCTACACCGTCTTCGAGGGTCGGGTCACCGACTGCATCCCGGCCGATCAGGCGACACCCGAGGACCTCATGCGCAGCATGACCTCCACGAACCAGAAAGCATCCGCATGACCACCGACACCACCGCAACGAAGCGCGGCTTCCACTTCAAGGACATCACGAAGATGTTCGGGGGAGGGCAGTCGACCCTCCGTCAGTTCGGCATCCTCGGCAGCCTCGTCGTGATCCTGGTCGTCTTCCAGGTGCTGACGTGGATCTTCAAGGGCACCGGCCTGACGCTGTCCTCCGGCAACCTGATCAACGTCGTCAACCAGTACTCGTACATCCTGATCCTGGCCATCGGCATGGTGATGGTCATCATCATGGGTCATATCGACCTCTCCGTCGGATCCGTCGCCGCGTTCACGGGCATCGTCGTGGCCAAGGCCATGGCCGACTGGAACCTCCCCTGGCCGCTGGGCATCCTGCTCGGTCTCGGTGTCGGCGTGCTCGTCGGTGCCTGGCAGGGGTTCTGGGTCGCCTACGTCGGGGTGCCGGCGTTCATCGTGACGCTGGCGGGCATGTTGTTCTTCCGAGGCGCGAACCAGTGGGTCGGCGACTCGCAGTCCGTGCCGGTGCCGCAGGGCTTCAAGGTGATCGGTGCCGGCTACCTGCCCGAGCTGCCGTTCATCCCGGTGCCGTTCAACGTGTTCACGATGCTCCTCGCCCTTCTCGGGGTGGCCTGGATCGTGTTCTGGGAGTTCCGCACGCGTCGCATCCAGCGCAAGATGGGTGCCGAGATGGCGCCGGCGTGGGTGAGCGTCACCAAGGTCGTGCTGATCTCCGCCGTGATCCTGATCGCGGGCTGGCTGTTCGCCACCGGGCGCGAGGGCACCAGCTTCCCGATCTCCGGCATCATCCTGCTCGCCCTGGTCATCCTCTACTCGTTCATCACGAACAACACCGTCTTCGGTCGCCACATCTACGCGGTCGGCGGCAACCGGCAGGCTGCGCGCCTGTCGGGTGTGAAGGACCGCTGGGTCGACTTCTTCGTGATGATGAACATGTCGGTGCTGGCGTCGCTGGCCGGCATGATCTACGTCGCCAGGGCGACCGCCTCCGGTCCCCAGGACGGCAACGGCTGGGAGCTGGATGCGATCGCCTCGGTCTTCATCGGTGGCGCGGCCGTCTCCGGCGGGATCGGAACCGTGATCGGCTCGATCATCGGTGGTCTCGTGATGGCCTTCCTCAACAACGGTCTCGCCCTCCTGGGCGCCGGTGCCGACGTGGTGTCGATGATCAAGGGCCTCGTGCTGCTGTTCGCCGTCGGTGTCGACGTCTGGAACAAGCAGCAGGGCCGCCCGTCGATCATCGGATTCCTCACGCGTCGATTCGGCCGCAAGCAGGACCCGGCGACCGACACGTTCGATCCGACCAAGACGAATTACCCCACCAGCCAGAAGTACGAAGCCCCCGCCGTCGAAGAGACGCGCGGATAGTAGGGGCCCAGGCGCGTACCGCACGCGCACCTGGTCCTTCACACACCAGAGAAAGAGATCACATGAAGAAGATTCTTCTGTCGGCGACAGCGCTTGTCGTCGCGGGCGCCTTCGCCCTCACCGGCTGCTCCTCGGAGCGCGGTGGCACCGGATCGGGAGCGGGGGAGGAGACCGCCAAGGGCTTCGCCGCCGACGCCACGATCGGTGTCGCCCTTCCGGACAAGACCTCGGAGAACTGGGTTCTCGCCGGTCAGCTGTTCACCGACGGCCTGAAGAAGGCCGGATTCAAGCCGGACGTGCAGTACGCACCGGCCAGCAACACGGTCGCCGAGCAGCAGAACCAGATCCAGGCGATGGTCACCGGTGGCGCCAAGGTCATCATCATCGGCGCGAAGGACGGCAAGCAGCTCGCCACCCAGGTCGAGGCCGCCCGTGACGCCGGCGTCACGGTCATCGCGTACGACCGTCTGATCGAGAACACCGAAGCCGTCGACTACTACGTGGCGTTCGACAACTTCAAGGTCGGTCAGCTGCAGGGTCAGGCTCTGCTCGACGGGCTCGCCGAGCGCGCGGGTCACGAGGCTCCGTACAACATCGAGCTGTTCTCGGGCTCGCCCGATGACGCGAACTCGGCCGTGTTCTTCAACGGTGCGATGGACGTGCTGCAGCCGAAGATCGATGACGGCACGCTGAAGGTCGTCTCCGGTCAGACCGAGATCGCCCAGACGGCGACCGAGGGCTGGAAGGCGGAGAACGCTCAGCGCCGCATGGACTCGCTCCTGACGTCGACGTACAGCTCCGAGACGCTCGACGGCGTCCTGTCCCCGAACGACACCCTCGCTCGCGCCATCATCACCTCGGTGCAGGGTGCGGGCAAGCCGGTCCCGGTGGTCACGGGTCAGGACTCCGAGGTCGAGTCGGTGAAGTCGATCATGGAGGGCGTCCAGTACTCCACGATCAACAAGGACACCACGCTCCTCGTCGAGCAGTCGATCAAGATGGTCGGCCAGCTCCAGAAGGGCGAAGAGGTCGACGTCAACGACACCGAGCAGTACGACAACGGCGTGAAGGTCGTTCCGGCCTACCTGCTCGACCCGATCATCGTCACCAAGGAGAACGCGGCAGAGGCCTACGCCAACGTCCCGAGCCTCCTCGAGATCGTGAAGTCGTACCAGTAAGACACATCGCTCCGCGACGCTCGTCGTCGCGGAACACGAGCCGTCCGGACCCTCGGGTCCGGGCGGCTCGTTCGCGTTTCGAGGGTGCTCGCGTCGGGTGGCTCCGATGATTACGGTGAAGGTGTGAAGCTCGCTCTGCGTCCGATGATCCCCGCCGATGCGGAGACGTTCGCGTCGTGGGCCGAGGATCCGGTGTTCCGCGCACACGCGGGGTGGAGCCAGGACATGACGGTCGATCGAGTCGCCTCGTGGTGGCGCGAGATCATCGAACACCGCGACCCCCGCCTGGTGCGGCTCGCGGCCGTAGACGAGGTGGGCGAGCTGATCGGTCATGTCGACCTTCACGACACGGATGGCCTGCACGATGCGGAGGGAGGACCTCGAGAACTCGGGTTCCTGATCGGGCCCTCTCGTCGGTGGAGACACGGATGGGGTACGGCGGCCGCCCTCGCCGGCCTCGATCACGGATTCACGCAGCTGGGACTGTCGTCGATCTGGGCTGAGGCGGTGGAGGCGAACACCGGTTCCGTCCGCGTGCTTCGCCGGATCGGGATGACGGAAACGGGCCACGGCACTTCGGAGAGCTTTCTCGGCGCCGATTCGCGGTACCTGCGGTTCCACTTGTCACGGGCCGATTGGGAACGCGGCAGTCCGTTCAGGTCGGCATTCTGATCAGAAGCGTGCTCCTGAAGCGTGCTCCTGAAGTGTGCTCCTGAAGCGTGCTCCTGCGAGGTGTCTCAGAAGCGCGGGCGAACTGGCTCGTCCGGTGCCGGCTGGTCTGGCGGTGACTCGTCGGTGAACACCACCGTGTTCTGGGGCGGTGGGCGGTCGATGTACTCGCGCCCGGTCGGGCTCGTCCATTCCAAGACGCCACCGGGGCGCTGCTCGACATTCCAGGGGGAATGGTGTTTGAGCATGTGATGTCGTCGGCAGAACGCGGAGAGGTTCGATTCGCAGGTGGCACCGCCGCTCGAGGCCGCATGATTGTGATCGAGGTCGCACTTTCGGGCGACGATCCCGCACCCGGGGAACCGGCAGCGTTGATCTCGCGCTCGAAGGTGTCGTCGCAGCCGCGCGTTCGGTCGGTAGCGATCCACCGCGAGCATCTCGCCGGAGATCGGATGCGTGAGCACCCGATCCCACCCGGAGACGAGACCGGCGAGTGCTCGAGCAGTCGCCGTGTCGATCGGAACCACACCGTCGAGCTCGGCCGGCGGCGGCACAACGTCGAGCTCGGCCGGCGGCGGTACGGAACCTGCTCGCGGCGGCACGGAACCGGGCACGAACGGGAGCCCCTGTCGTGTGGCATCGTCGCGGCCCATCAGCGTCATCACCGGAACCGTGACCTCGACGCGGGCCTCGATCTCTCCGAGCAGGCCGTCGGCGGTGTCGTGTCCGGTGGGCGTTCCGGTCAGCACGAGGTCGGTCAGCAGGTCAGTGCGCAGCTGATCGACCGTACGCGCCTCGCGGTCGTGCTCCTCGGTGGTGCTCACATCAGCGGTGCCTTCATCAGCCGTGCCTTCATCAGCGGTGCGTTCATCAGCGGTGCCTTGATCAACAACGGCGCTCTGCTGCTTCACCGCATGAGCCATCTGCGAGAGCCGATCGAACATACCGT
Source organism: Microbacterium sp. Ag1 (assembly GCF_001005635.1). Classification (NCBI taxonomy): domain Bacteria; kingdom Bacillati; phylum Actinomycetota; class Actinomycetes; order Micrococcales; family Microbacteriaceae; genus Microbacterium; species Microbacterium sp. Ag1. The sequence continues at coordinate 355,677 of NZ_LBCR01000034.1, read as the reverse complement.
GCACGAGCACGGCGGGAGCCTGGACGCCGAGCTCGGCCATGCCGTCATCGAGGTCGCGCACCCAGACCCGACGCTTCTCCCGCGCATCGAGGTGCCTCTCGGTGAGCGTGCGCTCCTGGAACCGCTCCGCGAGCCGGCGGGCCAGCCTGCGCAGCCGGTTGGGGGATTCGCCCGCGGCCAGTTCCACCGCCTCGTCAGCGAACGCCTGTCGATCCGCCGCGTGCTCGAGGTGCGCGCCCGCATCGACGATGACGCGCGAATGCGCCGCGCTGATGCGCCCCTCGCCCTGGGCCCGCCACGCGGCCGGGAAGCGTTCGACCAGCCAGGAGGCGTCGGCCATCCGCCGTTCCACCGTGCGGTCGCTCACGCGCTGTGCGGCCCCGATCTCGGCGGCCACGGCGCGGATTGCCATGTCTCCCCGGTCGGGGTGCTCCGCGGCGCGGGCGATGTCGACGGCGAGGCGCCCTGCCATCGCCAGCATGCCGTCGCGAGCGGCGTGCATGCTGCTCAGCGTGGCCTCCGCCGCTTCGAGCGACGCGACCAGATCGGCGAGCATCGCCATCTGGGTGTCCGTCGCGTCGAGCAGTGCGTTCATGGACTCAGTCCATCATGGGCCACCGACATTCCGACGGCGGCGGCACTCGGGTGAGATCGCTCAGCCGCGAAGCTCTCGGGTCGCCTGGCCGGTGCGCTGCAGCGCGTCGACCGTCTCGGCGTAGCGGCGCTTGGCGACGCCGAGGAACAGGCAGTCCACGAGGGTGAGCTGGGCGATGCGACTCACCATCGCCCCCGCGCGGAAGCTCGACTCGCGCACCTCGGTGAACAGCGCATGGTCGGCCGCGCGGGCGAGCGGAGAGTCCTTGGCGGAGGTGACCGCGATCGTGGTCGCGCCGCTCGCACGCGCGGTCTCCAGGAACCGCACGGTCTCGAGGGTCGAACCCGAGTGCGAGAAGCCGATGGCGACCGTGCCCGCGGTGGGCAGCGCCGACACGGCGACGGCCTCGTGGGGGTCGGCGGGCATGTGGGCGTTGCGTCCGACACGGAGCAGCTTGTGGCTGAGGTCCTCGGCCACGAAGCGGCTGGCACCGAGGCCGTAGAGGAGTATGCGCTCCCCGCGGTCGATCGCGTCGACGGCAGCCTCGAGCACCTCGAAGTCGAGCCGCGCGACGGTCTCCTCGATCGCCAGCAGTTCGAGTGATGCGACCTTCGATACCGCCTCCTGCAGAGTGTCCGACTCCGAGATCTCCGACCCGTAGGCGCCCCGTGCCGAGAACTGGGCGGCCTCCTTGCCGAGTTCGGAGGCCAGGGCCATGCGCAGCGGGGCGTACCCGCTGAAGCCGATCGCCCGGCAGAAGCGCACGACCGACGCGACCGAGGTGCCGCACTCCGTGGCGAGTTCGTTGATGGTGCTGTCGATCACGACGGAGGGGTTCTCGCGCACGACGAGGGCGATGCGGGCGAGGGAAGGGGTCAGCGTGGATGCTGCCGCCTCGATCGTCGACTGGATGCTCATGCCGTCCTCCGTCGTGGTGAGTGCGAGGTGTGAGGTGCGAGGTGCACGGTGTAAATTCTTTTTGCCGAGTCTACTTCCGATGTAGGCTCTTTTCACAGACTTTGTCGCCGATCCGGAGGAGGGCCCATGGACGCACGCGTCACGGCATCCGTCGACCTCGGCAAGTCGCGGTGCCGCGTCCTCGTCACCGGCCCCGACCGCCGGATCGAGCGTGACGGCGTCGGAGCGCCCGGACTCGCCGCAGCGGGCGGGGTGAAGAGCGCGCTCGAGGCCATCCTGCGGCTCCTGTCGGGCGACGAGGGGCTGGAGCTGGTCGGGGTGGGTGCGGCCGGCGCATGGCTCGCACCCGATGCTGCGCGGGATCTGGCCTCATCGCTCGCCGCGGCGACCGGAGCGCAGACCGCTGTCGCGTCCGACGTGGTCACCGCTCATGCGGGAGCCCTCGACGGCGGCGCCGGCGTGCTCCTCATCGCCGGGACCGGGGCGGCCGCGTTGGGCATCGACTCCGACGGCGCGCGCCTCGTCGACGGCTGGGGCCCTGAGCTCGGCGACCTCGGCAGCGGCTCGTGGCTCGGACGGGAAGCGCTGCGCGCCGTACTGCGCGCGAACGACTCGCTGGGGCCGAGCACGGTCCTCACCGCGGCGATCGCCGATCCGGTCGGCGACGTCGCCGACATCCAGGCGTGGCTCGCCGGCGGCGAGCCCCTTCCGCGGCGCCTCGCGACGCTCGCGCCCCTCGTGCTCGATGCCGCGCAGAACGGCGATGCGGCTGCCTCCGCGATCGTCGACGAGGGCGTCCGTCTGCTCACGGCGACGGCCACCGCCGCTTCCGCGCTCACCGCCGACACCGTCATCCACGGCGGTCTGACCGACCACGTCTGGTTCCGCCCGCAGCTCACGTCGTCCCTGCAGGCAGCCGAGCGTCGGGTCGTGCCCGCGCGCGGCGACGCCCTCGACGGGGCGCTGCTTCTCGCGCGCCGCACCGACCTCCCCCATGAAAGGTTCGTCCACCGTGCCGAATGACGACTCCCGCCTGACCGCCCTCCTCTCCGTGCTGGAGCGCCTCGACACCGAGGCCTCGACGACGGAGCGGGGCGACCTCGACCTGCTCGGCACGGCCGAGCTCGTGCGACGGATGAACGCGGAGGACCGCCGGGTGCCGGAAGCCGTCGCCGAGCGCGCGGAGGAGATCGCGACTGCCGTCGACGGCATCACCGAGCGGTTCCGTCGCGGCGGACGCCTCATCTACATCGGAGCGGGCACCGCGGGCCGCATCGGCGTGCTCGACGCGAGCGAGTGCCCGCCGACGTTCGGCACGGATCCCTCGATGGTGGTCGGTCTGATCGCGGGTGGTGAGACGGCCATCCGCTCCGCCGTCGAGAACGCCGAGGACGATGACGCGGCCGCCGAGGCGTCGCTGCGCGAGCTCGGACTCACCGAGCGCGACACGGTGGTGGGCATCTCGGCCTCTGGCCGTACTCCATACGTCGTCGGCGGCCTGACGTATGCGCGCGGCATCGGCGCGTTCACGGTGGCGATAGCGTCGAACGCCGACTCCGAGATCGGGGCCGCGGCCGAGGTCGCGATCGAGGTCGTCACCGGACCCGAGTTCATCTCCGGGTCCACGCGGCTGAAGTCCGGGACGGCGCAGAAGCTCGTCGTGAACATGCTCACGACGCTGTCGATGATCAACCTCGGCAAGACGTATCGCGGCGTGATGGTCGATCTGCTGGCCACGAACGAGAAGCTGCACGCCCGTTCGATCCGCACGGTGTCGCAGCTGTCCGGCGTCGACACCGAGGGGGCGGCCACGGCGCTGCAGGCGGCGGACGGCTCGGTCAAGCTCGCGCTGCTGATGCTCGCCGCCGATGCGACGGCGGATGCTGCGGCGTCCGCGCTCGACGAGGCCGACGGGATCCTTCGCGACGCCATCACCGCGCTCGCCTGATCGGCGCGCTTCCCGCGCGTCCGATACGGTATGCGGATGCCCCTCGCTCTGATCACCGGCGCTGCGCGCGCCGACAGCATCGCCGCCGGAATCGTCCCCCGACTGCGCGCCGCCGGCTGGACCGTCGTCACCAGCGACCTACACGATGCCGACCACCCCGCCGACCTCTCCACGGTCGAGGGACCAGAAGCGCTGATCGCGGAGGTGACGGCGGCTCATGGGCCGATCACCGCGCTCATCCTGAGTCACGCGCACGATGTGGAGTCAGGAGTGCTCGACACCACAGCGGAGAGCTTCGACCTGCACGTCGCCGTGAACGCGCGAGCGACCCTGCTGCTGATCGCGGCCTTCGCCCGTCAGGTCGGCGACGACGGGGGAGTGGTCCTGGCGTTGACCAGCGACCACGTGACCGGCAACCTCCCCTACGGCGCGTCGAAGGGGGCGCTCGACCGCCTCGTCATCTCCGCGGCGCGCGAGCTCGGCCCCCGGGGGATCTCCGCGAACGTGCTGAACCCCGGACCCGTCGACACCGGCTGGATGGACGACGAGACGCGCACGGGCCTGGCCGGGATGACCCCGCTCGGACGCCTCGGCCGGCCCGCGGATGTGGCGGCCGTGGTGGAGTTCCTCGTGTCCGACGAGGGTCGCTGGATCTCGGGGCAGCTGCTGAAGTCCGACGGGGCCTTCTCGGCGCAGTACTGACTGACGCCGGGCCTGCGACCTGCGGGCCCGGTGCCTGTGCCGGTACCTGTGCCGGTGCCGGTGCCGGTGCCCTGCAGGCTCGGCTCCGCAGGCGCAGGATCAGTGCCCGCAGGTGCAAGACCCTCCGCCGCAGCAGGCCGATGCCGCACCTCCGTGCGCCTGCGAGGACTCCGGCACGTCCATGGCCGGGTTCTGATCGAGGAACCCTGCGGGCTTGAACCAGAAGCCGGCGTAGTCGACGGGCATGATGGGCCAGTCCTCGGGGCGGGGGAAGTGCGTCAGGCCGAAGGTGTGCCAGAGCACGATGTCCTGTCCGTCGATGTCACGGTCCGCGGCGGCGTACTCCGGCAGTCCGGAGCCGCCCTGATGGGCGTTCGGGTAGCGACCGGCCGGCCAGATCTGCCCCGGCTCGAAGCGCGTCGCCCACAGGTGCTTCGTCGCGAAGGCGGCGCGCGCGGCGACGGAGGACTCCGGGTCGGCCATCAGCAGCGCGGTCGGCTCCGGGATCAGGTGGTACGCCGTGGGTCGGCCGACGTGGTTCGTCCGCGAGGCGCTCTGCACCTCCCAGACCCGCGCCACAGAGGAGTCCGCGTCGCGCTGCGCATCCGACTCCGTGCGCAGCGGTGTCTCCGACCATGTGAAGGCGTTGCCGAAGGGGTTGTCCTCGCCCATCGGGATGCGCTGGGCATCCACCTCGACGAGCCGGTTGTCCTCGCCGTCGATCGCGACGTCGAGGCGCGCGCAGAACAGGTGCTGGTGGACCGGGGCGAACACGCCGGGCGCGAGTTCGGTCGCATGCCTCTGCCGCACGCCGGGTTCACCCGCACCGGCGAACACGATGCCCGTGGCTTTGGCGACGACCTCGATCGAGCCGTCGAGGCCGAAGTTCCAGTAGAAGCCGTAGTCGTAGTTGCCGATCGTGGAGAAGTACGACACCACGAACCGACGGGAGCGGCGCACGTCGGAGCGACCGGCGAGGTCGGTGTGCTTCCAGAGGATGCCGTAATCCTCCTCGTGCATGCAGATCACGTTCGGGATCCGTACCGGGTGGCCGTGGTCGTCGGCGACGTAGCCGTCGACGTACCGGATCACACCGAGGCAGTCGCAGCCGAGCTCGAGGTGGTTGGCGTTCTTGCCGAGCAGGTATTCGCCGGCGTCGAAGTAGCTGATCCAGAAGCGTCCGGGAGCGGTGTCGCCGTAGGGGACCACCATCTCCGGAACGCTCGCCCTGCTCAGCACGGATCGTCCCTGGAACGTGACGTCGTGCAGCACGAGTCCCTCGCGGGCGTTGAAGTCGACGCGCATCGACCAGCCCTCCCACTCCACGAGCGACCCGGTGACGGAGAAGCTGGGCCCCTCCGGCTGGGTGATCTCGATGGGCTTCAGAGTGGTGCGCGCCTCGCCCTGCACTTCGGGGTAGTAGTTGCCGTGTCCGGCCGGCACGGGCACGTCGCCGTGGTCCTCGACGCGGATCACGCTGTTCGAGGTGAGGTCGATGTGCACGATGAGACCTTCGACCGGGTGCGCCCACGGGGAGTCGTGCTCGTCGTACTTGAGGAACGTCAGCGAGCGGATCACCCGGCGGCCCACCTCGTCGGCACGCCCGGTGTATCCGGGAGCGAGGGGGCCGCAGAAGGCGAGAGCCATGTGCTCCTCGAGCCCCCGACGCTTCATCGCGGCCTGCCATTCCGGCGAGGCCTTCGCGATGCTCTCCGCGCGCTCGTACTCCTCGAACAGATACTGCGGCTGTCCGTAGGGCGGGGCGTCGTTCGGCACCCGGTGCGTGCGCAGCACCTCACGACGGGTGATCGAGACCACGACCTCCGTGGCGATCCCGGTGGCGATGTCGAGCAGTGTCACGTCGACGCGGCGGTCGACGGGGGATCCGGCGGTCCACGTCGCGAGCTCGTCCTTGGTGGGCTCGTCGGGGAGCAGCATCGGCACGCGGGTGGTCGCCGTCATCAGACCAGCGGCGTCGAGCACCTCACGGGCGGCGGCGATCTCGGTTCCGGTGAGGGGATCGTGCGGGTGCGGAGCGGCGATCTTCCCGATCGACACGGGCTGCGGAGCATGGTGGGACATCATCGACCTCACTATTTTCGAGCGACTGCTCAATAAACGGGTTGGCACGATGATAGGGCCGACAGCCCGTCCTTCGCAACGGGGCGTCTTACCGACGAGGCGTGCGGAGGGGGTCTCAGGCGCGCCAGGGGGCGAGCGCGGCGTCGAGCACGGCGAGGTGCGCGGCGGCGGACTGCGGCTCCGTGACCTCGACGATCTGCTGCCCGTAGGTGATGGAGCGCAGCAGCGTAACGATCGTCTCGGTCGGGGTGTCGGTGCGCAGCTCGCCGTCCTCGACCGCCTCGCGCAGCGCGAGCCGGGTGCTCTCCTGCCAGGTGGCGAGGGTGGGTACCGCCGCGTCCGGCGCGGGGGCGAGTGCTGCGAGGCGCCCCCAGAATCCGACCACGACGTGCGCCTCGGTGCGGGTGCGCTCATCGATCGGGAGCACCTCGCGCATGAGTGCGTGGAGGCGGGGGAGGCCGCGAAGTCCTGCCGTGGCCGCGGCGATGCGCTCCTCGGTGCGCCGGGTCACCTCGGTCGCGGCTGCGCGCACGACCTCGTCGAAGCCGTCGAAGTAGTGCCAGAGTGCACCCGTCGCGACGCCCAGCTCCTTCGCGACCGCCCGCGATGACACGCTCTCGTGTCCGTCGCGAGCGGCGACGGCGAGCAGCGCCTCGGCGATCTGCCTGCGGCGCTCATCGTGGTCGACGATGCGGGGCATGACTCCATCCTGGCGCATGGCGTCGAGACCTGCGGCATTGCGGTCTAGCTTTATTGAGCGATTGATCAATATACTGCGGCTGTGGATCACCTCCTCCCCGCAGCATCGTGGCTGATGGCCGCGGCGGCGATCGTCTCGGCCGCCGCTACAGCGGCGCTCTGGCGCGCCGTGCCCTGGCAGGGGCGGCAGGCATCGCTCATCATGGCTGCAGCCATGCTCGTGCTCGCGGCGACCGACGGCCGCAACCCGCTGGTCGGGCTCGTCCTGGGTGCGGTGCTGCTGGCCTCGGCCATGGTGGGCACGATGGGGGTGCGCGGCACGGCGGCGGCGGCGAGCTGCTGTCATCGAGCGCTGGTCTCCCTGGTGATGGCGATGTGCGCGTTCGACGGAGCGGTGGCGGCAGATCCGGTCGGAGGAGGCGCCTCGGCATCCGTGTCGTCCGGTCACGGCGGGCACGGGCTGTCGGGAGTGCTGTCGGTGCTCGTGCTGGTCGGAGTCGTCGGGGTCGTGCTGTGGACGGTCGTCGCGGAGTGGTTCGTCGCTCCCGTGCATCGAGGTCGCACGGCGCGTCTGCTCACCGTCGAGTCGTGGGCGATGGCTGCCGGCGTCGCTGTCATGTGCCTCGGATTCTGAGCGGAGCTCTCAGACGACCGCGGCCGGGCGCACGAACGCCCACGCGGCGACCGCGGCGACGGCCGCAGCCACGGTCATCGTCACCGCCATCGTGACCGCGTTCGTGCCGCCGACTCCCGCGGCGATCGGCGCGAGCACGGGGCCGAACAGGAACGTCGACATGCCGAGCAGGGCAGAGGCGGTGCCCGCTCGTGCTCCGTGGTGGGCGAGCGCGAGGGTCTGGCCGTTGGGGCCACCCAGCCCCGAGCACAGCATGAAGCCGATCAACGCGGCGACGATGCCCGTGACGCCGACATCGGAGAGGGCGAGCGCCAGGAATGCGGTCGTCGCGACCAGCGTGGCCGAGATGCCGCCGAGGTACACGCGCAGCGGGCCCCATCTGCCGACCACGAGACGGCTGAGCTGGCTGCCGGCGATGCTGGCCAGCGCTCCGGCCGCGAAAGCGAGGCTGAACGACTGCGGGCTCAGGCCGAATTCGTCCTGCAGCACGAACGACGACATCGACAGGTAGGTGAAGAAGGCGACACCGCCTCCTGCCGCGGCGCACAGCACGGCCACGAACAGACGATCGCGGACGACGGCCCCGGCATGGAGTCCGAGCGTGCGCAGACCTCCGCCGTGACGGGCGGTGGCAGGCAGGGTCTCCGGCAGGGCGAGCACGACGACCAGGAGCAGCACGACACCCACCGCGCTGAGCACGCCGAAGATGCCTCGCCAATCCATGATCAGTGCGAGTTGACCGCCGACCACGGGTGCGACGATCGGCGCGGTGCCCGAGACCAGGAACAACAGCGACAGCATGCGCGACAGCTCGACGCCCTCGAACTGGTCGCGGGCGATCGCGAGGCAGATCACGATGCCGGCCGACCCCGCGAGACCCTGCAGGAAGCGGACCACCAGCAGGACCTCGATCGACGGGGCGAGAGCACACAGGAGGGAGAGCACGGCGAAGGCCGAGACGCCCACCATGAGCGGGAGCCTCCTGCCGAGACGATCGCTGAGCGGCCCGGCGACGAGCTGGCCGAGGCCGAGGCCGATCATGCACGCCGACATCGTCGCCTGAGCGAGCGCCCCGGTGGTGTCGAGGGACGCGGCGAGCTGCGGCAGCTGGGGCAGATACAGATCCATCGACAGCGGACCGAACGCCTCCAGCATGCCGAGCACGAGCATGGCCCGCAGCGTTCCCATCCGCGGGCGCGGGGTCGGTCCGGACGAGGTGATGCTCATCCGTCCAGGCGCAGGGTGCGCCGCAGCCAGCTGTCGCGAGCGGCGACGGCCGCCCGTGAGACCTCCGCTTCGGGGGAGAAGCCGGAGAACCCGTGATAGCCGCCGGCCCAGACGTGCAGCTCCGCGCGGCCTCCCGTCGCCCAGATGCGCAGGGCGTAGTCGACCGCCTCGTCTCGGAACGTCTCGGCCGCTCCGACCTCGATGAACGCGGGCGCGAGGCCGGACAGGTCGTCGGCGCGCGTGGGCGAGGTGTACGGGGAGACCCGGTCCGTGCCGCGGTCGGATCCGGTGATGGCGTTCCAGGCCGTGTCGTTGTTGTGGCGATCCCAGGCGCCGAACCCGTCGTACTGGCGACTGGAGACGGTGTCGTTGCGGTCGTCGAGCATCGGGCAGCCGAGCAGCTGTCCTGCCAGGCGTGGGCCGCCGCGGTCACGTGTCATCAGGGCGACGGCAGCGGAGAGCCCGCCGCCCGCGCTCATGCCGGAGGCGATGATGCGGTCCGGGTCGATGCCGAGCTCGTCGGCGTGCGCGGCCATCCACTCCAATGCCGCGTAGCAGTCCTCCGCCTGTGCGGGACCGGGATGCTCGGGGGCCAGGCGGTACTCGACGGCGACGCCGATCACGCCGTGGCGTTCCGCGAGGTCGATGAGCTCGCCCGTGCCGAAGAACCGGGTGCCGAGGACCATGCCGCCGCCGTGGATCGACAGCACGGCCGGCGCCGGTGCATACGCGGGTGAGGTCGGGCGGACGATCGTGACCTCGATGTCGGGTGCGCCGTCGGGGCCCGGGATGGTCCGGTCCTCCCAGGTGACCGCCCGCCCGGCGGCCTGTGTCGCCATGGGCGGGATGATGGTCGCGAAGTGGTCGCGGTTGGCGTGGATCGTCTCGGCGCGCAGCGGGATCACCTCGACGAGGTCGACGAACGCGGTCAGCCCCGGGACGAGCGCGGGGTCGTACGGCACCGGCGCGGGGGCGGTCATCGGGCTTCCCGCCAGATCCGGCGCAGCCAGGAGGCGCGGGTGGCGAGGGCCGCGCGCGAGATCTCGGCATCCGGCATGTACATGTCGAAGCCGTGCGCGCCACCGCCCCACACGTGCAACTCCGCCTGACCGCCGGTGGCCCAGATGCGCAGGGCGTACTCGGTGTCCTCGTCGCGGAAGGCCTCCGCCTCGCCGACCTCGATGAAGGCGGGTGGGAGGGAGGCGAGGTCGGTCGCACGGCTCGGAGCGGCGTACGCCGGGGCTTCCGGGCTGAAGGCGAGGTCGTCGCCGAGCACGCACGACCAGGCGAGCAGGTTCATCTCCCGCTGCCAGGTTCCGATGCCGTCGTACTGGCGGCTCGCGACGGTGGTGTTCGTGTTGTCGATCATCGGGCACAGCAGCAGCTGCCCTGCCATGACCGGTCCGCGCCGGTCGCGGGCCATCAGCGCGACGGCCGCCGTGAGGCCACCACCGGCGCTGCCGCCTCCGACCACGATGCGATCGGGGTCGATCCCGAGGTCGGCGGCGTGGACGTGCACCCAGAGGAAGGCGGCGTAGCAGTCTTCGACTCCGGCCGGGAAAGGGTCCTCCGGCGCGAGACGGTACTCGACGTTCACTGCGACGACGTGGTGCTCGGCGACGATGTCGACCACGCGGCCGGTCTCCCAGGAGCGGTGTCCGACGATCATGCCCCCACCGTGGATGTTCACGAAGCCGGGGAGCACCTCGTGCGCGGTGCCGACGGGACGGAACACCGTGATCTCGATGTCAGGGGCGCCGGCGGGGCCGGGGATGATCCGGTCCTCCCACTCGATCGCACGTCCGGCAATCACGGCGTCGTTGTCGGGGAACATGCGGTCGGTGCCCTCGCGCGGGAGGGTGTCGCGGGTCAGCGCCGGCTGCGGGTTCCTGTCGAGCTCATCGAGCACGGCCTGCACCTCGGGGTCGAACGGCACGGGGGTGAGGGTGGGGCGTCCGGCGGCGGTGGCGGTGGCGGTGGGGGTGGTCATGGGTCTCCTTGCGAGGCTTCGGGCGGGCACGGTCGCGGGGCGATGTTCAGGGGCCCTCGGGGTCGACGACGTCGCGGTCGGCCCAGAACGGTTCGACGAGTTCGCGGAGCGTCGTGGCGCCGACGCGCTCGACCAGCGCGGCGGCGTCGAGGTTCGCCCGCAGCTGCGCGACGCTCGATGCGCCGAAGAGCGTGGTCGTGAGGGCGGGATGCGTGAGGGTGAACGCCAGGCCGAGCTGTGCGGGCGAGACGTCGAGCGATTCCGCGAGCGCCGTGAACGCGGGCACGTCGGCGATGATCCGCGTTCGGATGTCTCCGGGGTCGCGGCCGATCTGCCGGTCGCCGTTCACCTTTCCGGCGAGCACGCCGCCTTCCAGGCAGTCCGAAGCCTGCAGGGTGAGGCCCTGCTCCCACAGGCGGGCGAACGGGGCGCCGTCGGGGATCGAGCGTCGGGACACGCTGTACTTCAGCTGTGCGATCTGCGGGCCGGCGACCCCCTCTCGTGCGGCGAGGTCGATCAGGGTCTGGATGCTCGAGGCCGACCAGTTGTTCACGCCCCACGCGCGGATGAGTCCGGCTTCGGTGAGTCGGGCGAGATCGATCACGAGGTCGCGCAGGTCGAGGTCGTCCCGCCGCAGGTCGCCCAGGATCACGAGGTCGGCGTGCTCGACGCCCACCCGCATCAGGGCGTTCTCGAGCTGCGGGCGGAAGCCGTCGGCGTCGAAGGCCTCGAGCCACAGCTTCGACGACAGCAGCCAGTCCTCACGGGCGAGACCGGCGGCGCGGACCATGGCGGAGAAGATAACATCCGTGAACACGGGCGGGGCGCCGGGCGCGGAGTACACGCCGACGTCGAAGAGGTTGACACCGCGCTCCACGGCCTCCCGCAGCATGGCCACCGCGTCGGCGAAGTCCATGCGGTCGTAAGTGTGCCAGGAGCCGAGGGAGAACAGCGAGGCGTCGATGCCGCTGCGACCGATCTCGCGGCGGGGGACGGTGCGGAGGGGAGTGGTCATCGGAGGCTCACATTCTCGGGTCGATGACGGCCTTGACCTCATCGAGGTGGTGCATGCGGGCGATCTTGTCCGAGGCGTCGGCGAGACCGACGGGGGCGCTGAACAGGGCGTCCCACGGGTAGCGATCGGCGAAGGCGGCGAAGAAGTCGATAGCCCTGGCGTAGTCCGAGATGTCGCCGTTCAGCGAGCCGACCACCGTGAGCTCCTTGCCCATGATCGTGCTGAGGGCGAAGCCGTCGCCCGCTGGTCCCGTGGAGCCGACGATCGCGATAGTGCCGCGCTGCGCGGCCATGCCGACGGCGTCGGGGCCGACGCTCGGTGCCCCGGCGAAGTCGAAGACGTGGTCGGCGCCGAGGTCGCCGGTGAGCTCGAGAACCTGATCCACGACGGGTCCGTCGCGGAAGTCGACGACGGCATCCGCACCGAAGCGCGCGGCGAGCTCGAGGCGGACGGCGGGAGCGCCGACCGTGATGACGCGACCCGCACCGGCGATCTTCGCGACGGCGGTGGCGAAGATGCCGAGGGCTCCGGACCCCTGGACCACGACGGTCGAGCCTGGACGGATGCGGCCCGCGCGCTCGAAGGCGCGCAGCACGGTCTTCGCCGCGCATCCCGCCATCGACGCCCACGTGTCCTTGACCGTCGGCGGCAGGAGCAGCTTGGCTGCACCGGGGGTGACGTAGGCGTACTCGGAGAGCCCCGCGGTGGCGAACGGGTGCACATCGGCGCGCTGCAGGAATCCGTAGCCGCGGCGCGAGCAGGCGACGGGTTCGCGCAGCACGACGCAGCCGTGGCACTCCCCGCAGGTCGACTCCGACCAGCCGATGCGGTCGCCGGCGGAGAGCGGTCGACTCAGCGCATCGCGGGTATCCGTGCCGACGGCGACGATCTCGCCGACCATCTCGTGCCCGAGGACCATGGGCAGCATGCCGGGGAAGGTCATCCTCCCCTCCCAGATCTCGATGTCGGTGCCGCAGAGCGTGGTGCAGGCGATGCGCACGAGCGCGGCGCCCGGTTCGACCTCGCTCGGAAGGGGGAGCTCCTGCAGTGTGAGGGGTTCGCCGTGGGCGGTGAGCACGGCGGCGCGGGTGAGGGTGGGTATCGACATGGGGGTCCTCTCAGACCAGGAGCTGGCCACCGTCGACGGCGACGGAGACTCCGGTGATGTGGTTGGCGGCGTCGCTCGCGAGGAACAGCACGAGCGGCGTGATCTGGTCGACCTCGGCGATGCTCCCGAGGGGGATGCGGGACTCCCAGGCGGCTCGGGCGTCGGGGTCGGAGGCGAAGCCGGCCGTCAGCGGGGTGAGGACCGGACCCGGTGCGACGGCGTTCACGCGCACTCCCGAGGCGGAGAGCTCGAGGGCGGCGGTGCGGGTGAAGGCGTCGACCGCGGCCTTCGTCGCCTCGTAGTGTCCGAGGCCCGCGGTGGGCTGGCGGGCGCCGATCGAGGAGATGTTGACGATCGAACCGTGCCCCGCCTCGGCCAGCAGTGCGCCGAAGACGTGGAGCATGAGGAACGTGCCGCGCACGTTGACGCGGAGGACGGCATCCACCACATCCACCGGTACCTCCTGCAGCGTGCCGCCACCAGCGACGATGCCGGCGTTGTTGACCAGCACGTCGATGCCGCCGGACTCCCTGACCCGCTCGGCCGCCGCTCGCACCGACGCTTCGTCGCCGATGTCGAGGGGGAGCGGGGTGGCGCCGATCTCGGCGGCGACGGCGGCGGCTGCGTCGGCGTCCACGTCGCCGATGAACACCTCGTCGCCGGCCGTGCGGAAGGCGGTGGCGATGCCGCGGCCGAGCCCGGACGCCCCTCCGGTGACCAGGATGCGGCGGGGGGAAACGGTCATGTTCGTCCTCACTGACGGGTGTTCTGACGGGATGAGTCCGTTATATTCTACAAACATAGAAAAACACAACCCCGTGCCACGAGACGGCGAAGGAGCCCTCATGCCCGATCCGACATATCCCCGCACACCCCTGTTCTCGGGCGGAGCGCCGGTGCCGCCGCTCGCCCTGGGGTCGTGGAACACCTGGGATCGCATGGAGCGGGACGAGGCGGTCGCCCTCATCCGGCGCGCGGTGGAGCTCGATGCGGGGTTCTTCGACGTCGCGTACTACAACATGGGTCCGCACGCCGAGAACTCCCGCACCGACATCCTGTTCGGCGAGGCGCTGCGGGCGAGCGGCGTCGACCGCGCGGACATCGTGCTGTGCGGGAAGCTCTGGCTGTGGGACTGGCCGAACCAGGGGTTCCGTGCGCAACTCGTGGAGTCGCTGCAGCGGGCCGGCCTCGACCGGTTCGACACCCTCGTGGTGGGCGACTACCTCGATGCCCCCGACCTGCCGCGGCTCGTGGCCGACGTGAACGCGCTGATCGACGAAGGTCTCGTCGGTTCCTGGGGCATCAACAACTGGCGCATCGAGCACACGCGGCAGGCACTCGCGGAATCCGAGGCTCAGGGGGTGGCCCGACCGGTGTTCGCACAGTTGAAGTACGGCATCGCTCGCCGGTCGATGGCGGAAGGCGACGCCTACGGGCCGCTGTTCGCCGACGGCACGCTCACCCTCCAGGCGTCGGACGTGTTCGAGGGAGGCATCCTCGCCACCGGACGGATGCCGGAACGGAAGATCGGTGCCGACGTCGGCGGGATCCGTGAGCGGATCGCGGCCGTCTACCCCGAGGTCGCGCGGGTCGCCGAGGGGTTCGGCGTGACGCCGGCAGCACTCGGCATCGCTTTCTGCCTGTCCAACCCCGCGACGGCGAACGTGCTGTTCGGCGCCTCACGCGTCGCACAGCTCGAGCTCAACCATGCCGCCCTCGCGCTGGCGCGCGACCACGGCGACGAGGTGCGCACCGCCCTCGCCGACTGCTGGGTCGACCGCGGAGTGCGGGCGGATGGAGCGTGGTGAGTGGTGGGGGGGTGCGGGTCGTGCTTACGACTCGCGCTCGCGGGCGAGTGATACGGCGCGGTCGAAGGTCGACACGATGACCTGTCGCCGGTCGATGCGATAGTCGTCGTCGGGTTCGAGCTCGTCGATGTACTCGTCCCACACGCGGACGTATCGATCCCGCCACCCTTCGAGCGTGCTGCGGGAGGGGAAGGTCGCCCCCACGCGACCTGCGGACGCGATGTCGGTGAGGATCTCGAGCCACGCCGGGGCCATGGATCCTCCCCACTCGTCCGGCTGCAGCTCGGTGTCGTCGTCCTCGTCCGCGAACACCTCGGCGATCTTCGCGATCAGGTCGTCGGTGATCGCGCTCAGTCCGTCCGCGACGGTGTCGTCGTCGAAGTTCCCCGGTCCCCAGGTGCCCACGTCGTTCTCTTCTCTGTCGTACGGTGCGCTGTCGTCCGGTTATCTGTCGTCCGGTGCGGTTGCTCCAGTGAACCATGCGAGCATGATGCGCATGACGGGAACTGGAGAGAGCGAGTCCGTCGAGGTGCAGCTGACGGCTGGCGAAGCGCTGGTGCTCTTCGAATGGCTGGCCGCTGCCAACGAAAGTGATGCGCTCGTGGTGGATGAGGCGCAGCGGCGCGTGCTCTGGGATCTGGAGTCGCAGCTCGAGACGAAGCTCGTCGAGCCGTTCCTCCCCGGGTATCGTGCGCTGGTCGATGAGGCGCGGAATGCCGGAATGAGATCGAACATAACTTCGAATGTCGAGCGCTGATTCGGTAGAATCGAGGCATGTCGAAGTTGGCCGTGTTGCACGAGGCGATGTCCCGCCTCGATGCGGCGTGGGCCGACGCCGAGAGTTCGGAAGACCTCTCGCGTGAGCAGCTGATCACGGTGAGCACCTCGATCGGCGTGCTGCAACGCCGGCTGGACGCGGTGCACATCGAGGTCGCCGCATGCATCTCGCGGGAGTCGCGTCCGGAGCTGGGGGCGGAGAGCCTTGCGAAGCAGCAGGGCTTCCGGAATCCGGCGACCTTGATCGCGGCGACTGTCGGGGTGTCGCGCGGTGAGGCGCATCGGCTGGTGAAGGTCGGAGAGGCGGTCGCACCACGCGCCGGTCTCCTCGGTGGACCGCTGCCGGCGAGGTATCCGCTGATTCGGGAGGCGCTCGACGCGGGCGCACTCAGCGCTCAGGCGGCAGCGGTGATCATCGCGCTGCTCGACCGATGCCGCGTGGTGGTCGGTGTCGAGCGTGTCGCCGAAGCGGAGCGTGTGCTGGTCGAGAAGTCGGCGGCGCTCGCGGTCGACGACGTACGGAAGCTGGTCGTGCGGGCGGAAGCCTGGTTGGACCCGGATGGGGTGGAGTCGCGTCTCGAGGAGCAGCGTTCCCGACGATCCCTGACCATCCACGAGCGCGGCGGGATGGTGCATCTGAACGCCGTCCTCGATGCGGAGACTGCCGCGCCCGTCGTGACCGCCATCCGCGGCTACGTGAGCGCCGCATTCGCCGCCCGGAAGGATGCGACGGCCCCGGACGCGCCCGATGCCGATCGTCGCACCGTGCCGATGATCCAGGCCGATGCGCTCGCGGTGTTCGCCGGGCATGTGCTCGACTGTGAGGCTCGCGTGCCGTTGGCGGGCGCGACCGTCATCGTGCGGGTGGGTCTCGACGCCCTGGAAGCGGGTGCGGGATCGGCCGAGATCGACGGAATCGAGCAGCCCGTCAGCATCGGAGCTGCGCGGCGGATGGCTGCGGGCGGGGGAGTGATCCCGTGCGTACTCGGTACCGTGAGCGAGGTGCTCGACTGGGGGCGGGAGAAGCGCCTCTTCACGCGGTCGCAACGACTGGCCCTCGTGGAGAGGGACGGCGGCTGCGCCATGTGCGGACTCCCCCCGGAGATGACGAAGGCGCACCATATCCGCTGGTGGAGACGCGACCAGGGGCCGACTGACCTCTCGAACGGCGTGCTGCTGTGCGAGACCTGTCATCACCGCATCCACGACAACGGGTGGGGCATCCGCATCGGTGGCGGTGGCGGTGGCGGTAGCGGTGGCGGTGGCGGTGGTCGCGAAAAGGTGTGGTTCCTGCCGCCCGCCTCGGTTGATCCGGCGCGCACTCCGCGGCTGGGTGGGCGAGCACGCTTCGATGTCGCTGCCTGAGGATGTCGTTGCCTGAGAGGGGTGCTGCCTGAGGGTGGTGCTGCCTGAGGGTGGTGCTGCCTGAGGGTGGTGCTGCCTGAGGGTGGTGCTGCCTAAGGGTGGTGCTGCCTGGGGATGTCGCTGCCTGGGGATGTCGTCGCCTGAGAGTGGTGCTGCCTGAGGGTGGTGCTGCCTGAGAGGGGTGCTGCCTGAGAGGGGCGCTGCCTGAGGCGGGCGTCACCTGAACGGGGTGCCGATCTGCCGCTATGCCTGCGCGCTCGGACAAGCCCGGTGCGCCCTCGGGCATGGGGTGGGGCATCCGCAGCAAGAATCGCCCTTGCGCTCTTTTTCCACACCTGTAGACTAACCAGCGCGACACATCGAGGTGACGCCGGATCCGGCTACCGGCCAGCGGCACTCCGAGCCTTCTTCACCACCCTTGCACCCGAGAGAAGGAACCATGAAACGAATGCCCCTCGCGCTCGCCGCAGCCGTGGCCGCGACCCTCGCGCTCACCAGCTGCAGCGGCGGCGCAACGCCCTCCCCGTCCGACGGCAGCGCTGCCGAAGGCCCCGACGCCCTGAACATCGGCAACTTCCTCGACATCACGTCGTGGGATCCCTCCCTCGCCGACATCGGCTTCGACGGTCCGTACCTCTCCGCGGTCTACGACGCCCTGATCGCCCTCGACGCCGACGGCGAACCGATCCCGTCGCTGGCCACAGACTGGACGGTCGCCGACGACGACCTGAGCATCGACCTCGACATCCGCACCGACGCCGTGTTCAGCGACGGCACCCCGGTCGACGTCGACGCCGTCATCACCAGCCTCGAGTACCTGAAGGCGGGAGCGCGCTCCGGGGAGGCCTACGTCAACGTCGCCTCGTTCGAGAAGGTCGACGACGACACCGTGCGCATCGTGCTTACACAGCGCGATGACACGATCCTCTACTTCATGGGCCTCGGCCGCAGCTACGTGGCCTCGCCCGCGGCCATCGAGGCGGGAACACTCGGCAGCGAGCCGATCGGCTCCGGCCCGTACGTCCTCGACAGCGCCACGAGCGTCGCCGGTGCGGAGTACCACTTCACCAAGACCGCCGACTACTGGGATGCCGAGACCTATCCGTTCTCCGAGCTCGCGATCTACCCGATCACCGACGCCACCGCCCGGCACAACGCGATGCTCAGCGGCCAGATCAACGTGCAGTACGGCGACGTCGCCAACCTCGAGCAGGCGAAGCAGCAGGGCTGGAACACCGCGGAGCGCGTCTCCGGCTGGGCCGGACTCGTCATCACCGACCACACCGGCGCGAAGAGCGAGCCCCTCGGCAAGCTCGAGGTGCGCCAGGCCCTGAACTACGCCTTCGACGGCGCCGCGATCCTGGCCGCCGTCGGCAGCGGTGCCGGCGTCGCCACGAACCAGGTGTTCCCCGACGGCGGCACGGTCAACGACCCCGCCCTCAACGAGACCTACGCCTACAACATGGACAAGGCCAAGAAGCTGCTCGCCGACGCCGGCTACCCCGACGGGTTCGCGATCTCGATGCCCATGTCGCCGATCTTCGAGATGTGGAAGCCCTCCGCGGAGCAGGCGCTCAACGAGCTGGGTGTCACGGTCACCTGGGACAACATGCAGATGCCCGACTACCAGCTGAACGCGCCGAACTACCCGATGTTCATCTCGTTCCTCGCGATGGACGGCAACGACGTCGCGACGGTGGCCCGTCAGGTCACCAGCGTGCAGTGGTTCAACCCCGAACCCGACTATGCCCAGAACGAGGTCATCGCCCCGCTCGTCGACAAGGTGCAGAAGGAACGCGGCGACGCGCAGACCGACGCCGTCAAGGAGCTCAACAAGGCCCTCGTCGATCAGGCGTGGTGGTCGGTCTGGTACCAGGCCAACAACATCTACTACACGGCACCCGGCATCCAGCTGCAGCCCGTCGTCGGGATGATGTTCCCCACCCTGCGCTACATCACCCAGGGCTGATGCCCTCCGGGGGCGGCCACGACACGGCCGCCCCCGGGTCCTGCCCCCTCCGACCCCTCCCGAGGTTCTCATGCTTGTGTTCACGGCGAAGCGGGTGCTGTCCGGCATCCTCCTGCTCGTCGCGGTCTCGATCGGCACCTTCTTCCTGGCGCACCTGGCCATCAGCGACCCGACCGCATCCCTGCTCGGCACCACGGCGAGCCCAGCGCAGCAGGCGGCGTTGGCCGAGAAGATCGGTCTCGACCGTCCGCTCCTCGTGCAGTTCTGGGACTGGCTCTCACACGCCGTGCTGCTCGACTTCGGCGTCTCCTGGCGCAACTTCCAACCGGTGAGCGCGCAGCTCGCGATCAAGGTCCCGGTGACGCTGAGCGTCGTGACCTTCGCGACGCTCATCACCGCGGTCGTCGGCATCGGGTTCGGCATGATCACCGGACTCCGACCCGGCACCTGGTTCGACCGCATCATCAAGGGCATCTCCGTCGTGCTGTTCGCACTCCCGGGATTCTGGGTCAGCCTCGTGCTGGTGATGTGGCTCGCCGTGCAGCTGAAGTGGTTCCCGGCCGTGGGTTACGTGCCCCCGACGCAGTCCGTCGACGGCTGGCTGCGCTCCATCACCCTTCCGGCGATCTCCCTCGCGCTGGGCGGCATCGTCGCGGTGTCGGAGCAGCTGCGCAACGCCGTCATCGCGCAGAGCCGACAGGACTGGGTACGCACTCTCCGCAGCCGAGGACTCTCCGCCGCCCGCGTCAACCTGCACATCCTGCGAAACGCCTCGCCGGCGGCCCTCACCGTGATCGCGCTCATGTTCGTCGGCCTCCTCTCCGGCGCGATCGTGGTCGAGCAGATCTTCAGCCTCCCGGGGCTCGGCCAGCTCACGAACCAGTCATCGCAGAACGGCGACATCCCCATGCTGCTCGGCATCACGGTCGTCTCCGTCGTCTTCGTCGTCCTCATCAACCTCCTGCTCGACCTCGTGCTCGGCTGGATCAATCCGAAGGTGCGCGTCGCATGACCACGACAGACATCAGGGTCGCGTTCGACCGCGCGGCGCAGAAGCGGAGGTCGAGCCTGTTCCGGCGGTTCCTCCGTCACCCCGGCGGGTACATCCCGCTCGCGATCTTCGTGCTCATCGTGCTGGTGGGCGTGTTCGCCCCGCTGCTCGCACCGATGGACCCGAACTTCGTCGACCTGTCCGCCGCGAAGGCCGCACCGGGACCGGAGCATCTGCTCGGTGGCGACTCCACGGGGCGGGACATCCTCAGCCGCCTCATCTACGGCACCCGCACGACGCTGTGGGGCGCGCTCATCACGATCGTCACCGCCCTCGTGATCGGTGTGCCCGCCGGTGTCGCCGCCGGTTATTTCGGGGGAGCGTTCGACCGGGTCTCCACATGGATCAGCGATGCCCTGCAGTCGATCCCCGGCATGATCATCCTGCTCGTCGTGGCCGCAGGGTCTCGCAACAATTTCGAACTGCTGATGGCCACCGTCGGCGTGTTCATGGTGCCCGGCTACTTCCGCATCGCCCGCTCGCAGACGCTCGCCGTGCGCAGCGAGCCCTACATCGACGCCGCGAGGGTCTCCGGACTCTCCGACGGACGGATCATCTTCCGCCACGTGATCAAGGCCGTCTATCCGCCCGTGATCATCCAGACGGCGCTGACCGCCGGTATCGCGATGGGCATGCAGGCAGGCCTCCAGTTCCTCGGCATCGGCGACTCCAACGTCCCGAGCTGGGGAGCCATGATGCTGGAGGGCTTCCGTCTCATGCTCACGTATCCGCTCATGCTGCTGTGGCCGTCGGCGGCCCTCGGGCTCACGATCGCGGTGCTCGCGATCATGGGGTCGACGCTCGCCGAGCTGGTGCAGGTGCGCACGCCACGGGTGTCCCGTCGTCGGAAGGACGTCGCCGTCTCCGCTGCCGGGTCCGCTGCCCTCTCCGGACCGGATTCCCCGTCCGGCACGGCGCAGCACGCCGCGGAGGCCTCGGCTCTGCGCGTGGAGAACCTCCGGGTCGTGCACGCCACACCGAACGGCGAGACCGAGGTGGTGCACGGGGTGACCCTCGACGTCGCGCCCGGCGAGGTCGTCGGCATCGTCGGCGAGTCGGGATCCGGCAAGTCGCAGACGGTCTTCTCGGTGCTCGACCTGCTTCCGGCCACCGGGCGGGCGACCGCCGACGCGATCTGGGTCGGTGGTGTCGACGTCACGCCGGCGACACCCGCGCAGCGCCATGCCCTGCTGGGGCGCTCCATCGGCTACGTGCCGCAGGAGCCGATGAGCAACCTCGACCCCTCGTACACGATCGGCCATCAGCTGGTCGAGCCGCTGCGCCGCACGCACGGGCTCAGCAAGGCTGCGGCGAAGGAGCGCGCCAGGGCGATGCTCGTGCGAGTGGGCCTCACCGACCCCGACCGGGTGATGCGCAGCTACCCCCACCAGGTGTCGGGAGGCATGGCGCAGCGGGTGCTGATCGCGGGGGCTATCGCCGGCAAGCCGTCGCTCCTCGTCGCCGACGAACCGACGACCGCGCTCGACGTCACGGTGCAGGCCGAGGTGCTGGAGCTGCTGCGCGAGCTGCAGGCGGAGTACGGGATGGCGTTGCTCATCGTCACGCACAACTTCGGCGTCGTGGCGGACATCTGCGATCGGGTGATTGTGATGCGCGGCGGCGACATTGTGGAGTCGGGCCCTGTCGACGACCTCTTCGCCGCCCCCGCCGTCGACTACACGCGAGAACTGATCGCCGCGTCGCTCGACGACGCCGAGGGCAGAGCCGAGCTCGACCGCCGCAAGACGGGAGTCCCCGCATGAACCCGCTGCTCGAGGTGAACGACCTGGTCGTGGAATACGGTCGCGGACGGCAGGCCTACCGGGCACTGCACGGCGTCTCGCTCGACATCGCACCCGGGGAGTGCCTCGGTCTGGTCGGAGAGTCCGGGTCGGGGAAGTCGACGCTCGGCAAGGCCATCCTCGGGCTCGCTCCCGTCACAGCCGGCAGCATCCGGTTCGACGGGCGCGAGATCAGCCACCTCGGCACCCGTCATCGCCGAGCGCTCGCCGATGACGTGCAGGTCGTCTTCCAGGACCCCTACGGCTCGCTGAATCCCGCAATGACGATCGGCGACATCCTCGCTGAGCCGCTGCTCACCACCGGCATCGGTGCCAAGGCCGCAGAGGCGAAGGTGCGGGAGATGCTCGATCGCGTGCGGCTGCCGTCGACGTCGGTGGACCGGTATCCGAGCGAGTTCTCCGGCGGGCAGAGGCAGCGGGTCGCGATCGCACGCGCGCTGGTGCGGGGCCCTCGCCTGATCGTGTGCGACGAGCCGGTGAGTGCGCTCGACCTCACCACGCAGGCGACGATCCTCGACCTGTTCATCGAGCTGCAGCGCGACACCGGTGTGGCCTACCTTTTCGTCTCCCACGACCTGGGCGTCGTGCGACGGGTCTGCCATCGGGTCGCGGTGATGTACCGCGGTGAGCTGGTCGAGGTCGGGGAGGGCGAGCAGGTGACCCGTGCCCCCGAGCATCCCTACTCCGAGCGCCTTCGGCTGGCCTCGCCTGTCGCCGACCCGCGCGCCCAGCGCGAACGTCGCGCGCAGTGGCTCGCTCTGCGGGAGGTGCGCGATGCGGCGGTACGGTAGCTCCAGGCCGGAACACTCCACGCAGCAGAATCGGCCGGAAGGACGACATGCCGAAGATCATCGACCACGACCAGCGTCGACGGGACATCGTCGAGGTGGCGAAGAGCATCATCCTGAAGGGCGGATTCGAGGCGGCGACCATGCGCAGCATCGCCGCCGAGGCCGGATTCGCGAACGGTGCCCTGAAGCACTATTTCCCCGGGAAGGAGAGCATCGTCGCCGCCACCTTCGAGACCGTGCTGCTCGAGCACGACACCTGGCTCCAGGAGTCGATCTCCGAGGGCGCGACGCCCGAGCGGATGCTGCAGCAGGTGCTCGAGGGCACGCTGCCGAGCAGTGTCGGGGAGATCGCGAGTGGGCGTGTGCTCCTCGCCCTCTGGGAGTACGCGATGTCGAACGATCAGCTCACGGTGCTCTACCGCACGCATCTCGCGCGGTGGCACGCGATGCTCGTCGAGCGGATGGAGGCGGCGCGCGATGCCGGATCCATCCGGGATCAGGACTATGCGGCCCTCGCGAACGAGTTCATCTCGGTCGCCGTCGGAGCGACGGTGATCAACCTCATGTATCCCGAGGGCGAGCGTATCGCCGACTACGAGGACTACATCCGGAAGTTCCTGGCGCGACTCCGCTGACCGCGAGGCGCCGCATTCGAGAGGAAGGCGCCTCATGACCGCACCACTGTCCGTCTCGCACCATCCGGGAGCGGGGCGTCCTGTCGTGTTCCTGCACGGCCTGGCCTCGAGGGGGCGTCTGGACTGGCCCGAAAGCGAGTGGGACGCCGTGCTCGGCGATCGACCGCGTGTGGTGATCGACCTTCCGGCTCACGGCGACAGCATCGCGCTCGGGACCGCGACGACATCGGCCGTGACCGACGCCATCGCCGCATCGATCCGTGCGGCCGTCGGTGAGCAGGAGGTCGACCTCGTCGGCTACTCGCTCGGGGCGCGGCTGTCATGGGACCTCGCGTCCCGTCACGACATCGCCGTTCGGCGGCTCGTGCTTGGCGGACTCAGCGCGGGGGAGCCCTTCTCCTTCGTCGACCTCCCGGCCGCGCGAGCCTCCCTCGCGGACGGCAGCGCGCCGAGGGATCCGCTCACGGGCATGATCCTCGGCATGGTGTCGATGCCGGGCAACCGTCCTGCCGACCTGCTCGATCTGATCGAGGGTCTGGCGGCGGAGCCCTTCGTCGCCGATCGCGGCGGGCCGAGCATTCCGGTCCTCCTGATCGGTGGAGTCGACGACGGGATGGCGGCGGGGATCGACGACCTCGCGGCGCTGCTACCCGATGCGCGGACACGGCGCATTCCCGGCGACCATCTCGCGGCCCTGCACGCACCGGGGTTCCGGACCGCGGTGCGGGAGTTCCTCGCGGATTGAAGCCCCCTCGACATCCGGCTTCAACCATGATCTTTATTTCCAACATTCGTAGATAATTCGAAAGGCTCGCTCATGACCGAAACCCCCACCGCCGACGCGGCGCGGATCCTCGACATCGCCACCGGCTACATGGCCTCCAAGCAGCTCTTCCAGGCCAGCAGGGTCGGCCTGTTCGCCGCGATCGCCGACGGGGCGGACACGACGGCCGCGATCGCCGAGCGGTGCGCGGTCAGCGAGCGCATCGCGACGCTGCTCGCCGATGCGATGACCGCCAAGGGCCTGCTCACCAGGACCGGCGGACGCTACGCGCTCGCCGAGGATGCCGCCGCGTACCTGGTCGGCGACGAGGCGGCGATCGACCTCGCTCCCTTCCTCACGTTCCTCGACGAGATCAGCTACCCGCACTGGCTGCAGTTCGCGCATACGGTCGACACGACCGAGCCGGGCGACCTGCAGATGGACGACGCCCGCTGGGCGACCTTCATGGCCGGCGTCATGACGTACAACCGTCTGCACGCGCAGGAGTTCGGCCGTCACGTCGACCTCGACGGTGCGACCAGGGCGCTCGACTTCGGCGGCCTGTCCGCCGAGTTCGCGCTGTCCGTCATGGCGGACAACCCCGAGCTGCACACCACGTTCCTCTACGCCCCCGGCTTCGAAGACGGCATCGCCGACGCGGTCGCAGCTGCGGGAGTGCAGGAGCGTGCCACGGTCGAGGTCGGCGACACGGCGACCACCGCTCCCGAGGGAGAGTACGACGCGGTCTTCGCGAACCACGTGATCCACCGCTTCTCCGCCGAGGAGAATGCGCAGATCTTCCGCAACCTGCGGGCGGCTGCCGTCGACGGCGCGACCCTGACCGTGCTCGACTTCTTCCTGGACGAGGATGTGGAGCAGCGCGGGCTCGACGCCCTGCACGCGGGCGAGTACCTCGTGATCGACGGCACCGTCGTCTATCCCGAGACCGAGGTGCGCGGATGGCTCGCCGACGCCGGCTGGTCGGTGCGCGACAAGGTCGCGCTGCCCGGCAGCCCGCGGGTGCTCGTGGCGACGGCGGTGTGAGACTCGTCCCGGCGCCGGGTGACCGGCGCCGGGGCACACGACTGGTCCGAGGGGGATCAGAGGCGGGCGGCATGCGTGAACATGCCGCCCGCCGTTTTCGTGCATCGCTTTCGGGATCAGCCGCGCGAGAAGACCGTGCGCCCGTCCACGATCGTGCGGGCGACGCCGATCGTCGCGAGGTCGCGGCCGGGCGTCAGGGGGTCCTCATCGAGGACGGTGACGTCGGCGACCATGCCGATGGCCAGCGAGCCCTTCCATGTCGAGGCGCCATCCTGTCGAGCAGGGTCGACGGTGACGGAGCGCAGCAGCCGGTTCCTGGTGCCCGCGTCGTCCGTGGCGCCCGTGGCGGTGAGCAGCGAGAGGGACGCGTCGAGACCCAGCCGCCAGTCCGGGCTCGCGACGGGGGAGTCGCTCGTGATCGTGGTCAGCGCGTCCGAGGTCAGCATCTCGGCGAGCGGCCATGCGGAGGCGAGTCTGGCTTCTCCCAGTTGCATCGCCGCCCAGGAGTGCGTGTGCGCCGCGATCAGCGGCTGCACCGCGAACCCCGCGCCGATGTGCCCCATCCTGGCGATCTGCTCGGTCGTGGCGAGATCGCCGTGCACGACATAGTGCGGACCCGACGGCGTGGGGTGCTGTGCGTGCAGGCCCTCCAGCACGGACAGGAACTCGGCGATCGAACGGTCTCCCGTCGCGTGCACCGCGATCTGCAGCCCGCGGGCAGAGGCCAGTTCGAGCATGCGTCGGAAGGCGGTGCGGGCGTCGGGCTCGCCACGGGTGAGCAGTCCGCCGGTGGTGCCGTCGGCGTAGGGTTCATCGACCCAGGCGGTCGCCATCGGGGGGATGCCGTCCGCGAAGATCTTCACGCCGGGGATCGCGAGCCATCGAGGGTCGGAGGGCGGTGCGGGGATGCGCACCCCGCGCTCGAAGTCGTCGAGCGTGCTCTCACCGTCGATCGTGCCGAACAGTCTCAGCAGGGTCACGCGGGAGGTCTGGGCGCGCTCGCGATGCAGCTCGAGGTAGGTGTCGAGCATGTCGGAGCCGAAGCATCCGGTCTCGCCGTCGTCCTCGCCGGGGCCGATCCCCGGCTCGGTGTAGCTCGTGATGCCGAGCTCGGCGAGCAGTGCCCATGCGCGTCGCAGCGCCGACCGGCGTTCCTCCGACGTCGACACGAGCCGTCCGGACGGCTGCTCCTCCGGCGGTGTGTCGGAGAAGAAGAGATGCGGCCACCGTGCCCCCAGCCATGCGGCGTGCAGGTGGGCGTCGTTGATGCCGGGGATCGCGGTGCGCCCGTCCAGCTCGATCACCGCGCGCGAATCCAGAGCCTCCGCCTCCGCACCCAGAGCGATGATCACCCCGTCGCGGACGGCGAGCGACTCCGTGATCGTGTCGGAAGGGTCGAGGGTGCGGATGCGGCCGCCGCGGATGATCAGGTCGGCATCGTCGCCGTGGAGTGACTGTGTCATTATTCCACCAGTGTAGACGCAAAACTGCTGCCGAGGAGAAGCTCATGGCGCGTTGTCGTCAGTGGCCGCCGCCGAACTCGATCATCGCCACTCCGACCGCGATCAGCGCGACGCCGATCGCCATCATGGTCGAGAAGTGATCCTTGAAGATCACCCGCCCGAGCACCGCGGTCAGCGCGACACCGGCGGCGGCCCAGATCCCGTAGGCGACGCCCACCGGCATCCCCATCGCGAGGATCGTGCCGAGCAGGGTGAAGGCGGCGAGATAGCCGACGACGATCACGGGGATCCAGCGGCGACGGCGCAGGCCCTCGGATGCGCGCAGGCTCAGCGTCGCCGTGACCTCGCTCGCGATCGCGAGGGCGAGGAACACCCAGGTCACGACGTCGCCTCCGTCGTATCGCGCGTATGGGATCCGAGTTCGACGAGCAGCACGCCGACCACGATCACGCCGACGCCGACGATCTGCACCGGTCCCAGCAGCTCGCCGAACAGCACCGTGCCGAGCGCGGCGGTGAGCACGACGCCGATCGCCGACCAGATGCCGTATGCGACGCCGACGGCCATGCCGCGGTCGAGCACGACCGACAGCAGCCAGAGCGACCCCGTGTAGCCGAGCACCACGACGACGAGCCAGAACGGATGCGTGAACCCCTCGGCGGCGCGGAGGGAGAGGGTCGCACTCACCTCGAGGGCGATCGCGAGCAGCAGGGGCGGCCATGCCGAGCGGCGGGGGCTGGGGGTCATCGCGAGCCTTTCGTGGAGCGTCCGAGGGGGAGAACGCGACGGGTGACCGGGGGATTCCCGCGAGAAGCCGGGCCTGCTCGACCCCGGTCCGCAGCCGTCGGATTCGGCACGTGTTCCTGCGACTTGTACGCTGGATGCATCCCCCGATCCACCCGGCAACTCGCGCGCCGGCGACCTCGGCGCGCGCTCACACATGCAAGGACGCAGATGAACGATTCCGCGGCACACCGCGACGACTGGACAGAGAGCGAAGAGCTGGCGGAGCGGATGATCCCGCTCATCGGGGCGCTCCGACGGGAGCACGACGTCGTCACGTCGCTCCACGGGCATCGTCTGCTCGGCCTGTCGGCGACGGGGCTGGTCGAGGTGCACGAGCGTGTCGCCCAGCTCGGTCACGAGCGTCTGCCGATCGAGGACAGCCTTGCGGTGCTGGAAGCGATCCATGCTCTCGCGCCCGGGGCATCCTCCCTCGACGTCGCCCGCCTGGTCGCCGGCCACGCGGAGAGCGGTCAGCCGTTGGAGGCCTATCTCGCAGATGTGCTCGCTCCGGCCATGGGAGCTGTCGCCGCTGAGGCCACCGACGTCGTGCTCTACGGGTTCGGGCGGATCGGCCGCCTCCTCGCTCGTATCCTCATCGCCCACACGGGAGGGGGGAGCGGGCTGCGTCTGCGTGCCATCGTCGTCCGCCGCGGTGCCGAGAACGATCTCGTCAAGCGCGCGTCGCTGCTGCTGCGCGACTCCGTGCACGGCCGCTTCGCCGGTTCGGTCACGGTCGACGAAGATGCCGAGCAGATCATCGCGAACGGCACTCGCATCCAGGTGATCTACTCCGACGACCCGGCGACCATCGACTACAACGCGCACGGCATCCACGACGCGATCGTCGTGGACAACACCGGACGCTGGCGCGACGAGGCGGGGCTCTCCCAGCACCTGCAGTCGAAGGGCGTCGCCCGCGTGCTGCTCACGGCCCCCGGCAAGAGCCCGCTCAAGAACATCGTCCACGGCATCAACGACGACACCATCGCCGACTCCGACCGCATCATCTCGGCCGCGTCCTGCACGACCAACGCCATCACTCCGGTGCTCGCGGCGATCGATGAGGCGTACGGCGTCGTCAAGGGGCACGTGGAGACCGTGCACTCGTTCACGAACGATCAGAACCTGATCGACAACTTCCACAAGGGCGACCGACGCGGACGTTCGGCCGTGCTCAACATGGTCATCACCGAGACGGGGGCGGCCAAGGCCGTGGCCAAGGCGCTCCCGCAGCTCGAGGGCAAGCTCACCGGCAGTTCGATCCGCGTCCCGACGCCCGACGTGTCGCTCGCGGTGCTGCACCTGACCATCGAGCGTCCCGCGACCAAGGACGAGGTCAACGACTACCTGCGCCGCGTCTCGCTGCACTCCAAGCTCCGTCAGCAGATCGACTACGTGGAGAGCCCCGACGTCGTCTCCACCGATTTCGTCGGCTCGCACCGTGCCGGCATCGTCGACGGCCTCGCCACCATCGCCGACGAGGACACCCTCATCCTGTACGTCTGGTACGACAACGAGTTCGGATACTCCTGCCAGGTCATCCGTGTGCTCGAGGTCATGGCGGGCTCGCACCCGATCGTGCTGCCGGAGCGCCGCGAGGTGACCCTGCAGGGCTAAGTCTCGCCGTTCGCCGGGTTTCGTCGTATCGTCCGGAGTACCCGGCATGATGAGGTCATGAAGACCGCGGCTCAGCGCACCGATCGTCTCCGTTCACAACGCCTCCGTTCGCATCGCCTGACCGCTCCGGCGCGCACCGTGACGGATGCGGCGCAGCACATGCTCGCCGTGCAGAGTCAGGACTTCACGGCCGGTCGGTGGGCGCTCGCCGTGCGTACCCGCGGTGAGCCGACACTGCGCGACGTCGACCGGGCCTTCGACCGCGGCGACATCGTGCGCGCGTGGACGATGCGCGGCACCCTGCACACCGTCCCGGCGCGAGACCTCGGTTGGATGCTCCAGGTCACCGCCGGGCGGCAGCGGCAGCAGGCAGCCACCCGTCACCGTGACCTCGGCATCGACGACGACATGGTCGCCGCTGCCGTTCGCGCCCTGACGCCGCGCCTGCGCGATGGCGGGTGCACGCGTGCGGAGGTGTTCGAGGTGCTGGAGGGGATCGGCATCGACTCCTCCGGTCAGCGCGGCATCCACCTGCTGTTCACCCTCACGATCGCCGGGCTGATCTGCCAGGGACCGGTCGTGGCCCGCGCCGGTGTCGCCCGCGAACAGCGCTTCGTCCTCGTGGAGGAGCACATCCGCGAGCACGCAGCACCCGACGATCCGCTCGCCGAGCTGTTCGTCCGCTACGTCGACGGCCATGGTCCTGCCGGGGTCGCTGACTTCGCGTGGTGGTCGGGCCTCACTCTGGGTCAGTCGCGTGAGGCGGCAGAGCGGGCGGCCTCCAGCGTCGAAGAGGTCGACGAAGGGCTCTTCGTCGCGTGCCGGCCTCCGCGTCGGGCGAGCGGCGCCGCGTCGGTCCATGCTCTCGGCGCGTTCGACGAGTACTACATCTCCTACGCCGATCGCACGGCCGTATGCGACCCGGCGTATCTGGCGGCGATCGGGCCGGGGAAGAACGGCATGGTGCGTCCGACGATCGTCGAACAGGGCCGCGTCATCGGCTGCTGGTCGCATGCGAGCGCGACCAGGAGTGAACCGCCGCAGCTCTTCGAGGCGCCAGAGGATCCCGAGGTCGTCGCCGCAGCCCTCGCGCGGTTCGCCCGCTTCGCCGACGACTGAGACGGCCGCCCGAGCCCGACCCGCCCCTACTCGCTGGCGTGGCGCCTACTCGCTGGCGTGGCGGGCGAGGAAGCTGTAGACCTCGTTGTCGTCGACGCCCGGGAACGCGCCGCGGGGGAGAGGGGAGAACATGTGCGTGTGCACGCGCGCGCTCGGCCAGGCCCGTCCGCTCCATCGATCGCTCAGCTCGGCCGAGGGGCGACGGCAGCACGACTCGTCGGGGCACGTCGATACCGCGCGGTCGTTCGTCTCGCGTCCACGCCACC
Organism: Microbacterium sp. Ag1; assembly: GCF_001005635.1. Lineage (NCBI taxonomy): Bacteria > Bacillati > Actinomycetota > Actinomycetes > Micrococcales > Microbacteriaceae > Microbacterium > Microbacterium sp. Ag1. The sequence continues at coordinate 325,503 of NZ_LBCR01000034.1, read as the reverse complement.
ACCGTGCGTCGTCGAAGGGCACCCCGACCGTCACCGAGAACTCGCCGTCGGTCGACGACCCGGTCTGCGTCGAGCACCAGAAGGTGCCGGACGGGGTGTCGGTGTACTGGTGGTGCTCCACCGTGCGGTTCTGCTGCGTGAACGCCGCGCGGGCCTGGAACTTGCGACACACCCGCTGTCCCTCCACGGCACCGGTCACATCCATCGGCAGCGGCAGGTCGTCATTCTCGTACACACGGGTGATCGCCCCGGTGGAGTCGACGCGCAGGAAGTGCAGCGCCATGCCGAGGTGCTGTGTCAACAGGTTCGTCATGCGCATGCCCGCCGCCTCGTGCGTGACGCCGAAGCCGTCGCGGAAGTCCTCGACGGCGAGGTTGCGGTCCTTCTTCGCCTGCTGCAGGAACGCGACGGAGGCCGTCTCCGGCATCAGGCAGCATGCGGCGAAGTAGTTGATCTCCAGGCGCTGCTGCAGGAAGTCGGCGTAGTCGGTCGGCGGGGTGTGTCCGAGAAGTCGGTGCGCCATCGCCTGCAACGCCATCGAGCGCAGGCCGTGACCGCCGGGGATCGAGGCCGGCGGCAGGTAGATCCGCCCGTTCTCGAGGTCGGTGACCGACCGTGTCGAGTGCGGGAGGTCGTTGACATAGATCAGTTCGAACCCGAGCTTCTCGGCCATGATGCTCACGGTGCGGTGGGTGAGTGCACCCTGCACGTGTCCCGCAGCCTTGAGGTGCTTCTCGGCGAGCTTCTCGATCTCGGGGAGGTAGTTGTTCTGGGCGCGCATCCGCAGCCGCAGCTCGGTGTTGGCGCGGCGTGCTTCCTCCGGGGTCGCGATCGCCTCGCGCTCCCGCCTCTCCAACTCCCGGTGCAGGCCGAGAATGGATTCGATCGTCTCGTCGCTCATCCCCTTGGTGACGCGCACGGGGGCGACGCCGAGCTGCCGGAACACCGGGCTCTCCTGCGCGCGCTCCAGGGCGATCTCGAGCGCGGCACGCCGGTTCGGCGGCTCACCGGAGATGAGATCGGTCACCTCGGTCTTGGTCGCTTGCGCGATCGCCTGAAGGAGGGAGAGCTTGGGCTCGCGCTTGCCGTTCTCGATCAGGCTCAGCTGCGAGCCGGCGACGCCGACCAGCGCGCCGAGCTCATCGAGCGTGTAACCGTTCTCCAGTCGGTGGTGACGGATGCGGTGGCCGAGGGTCGTGAGGTGGATGCCGGAGGACGCCATTCCTTGAGTCTAGCGAAAGAATTCCATTTCTTATCGCTTGAAATGGCCGAAAGTCGCGTTCGAACCGGAAGAAGATAGGTGCAACGCCCCACACTTCTAAGGAGCAGTCATGGCCATGGCCGAAGTCCTCACCCCTCGCACGTCTCCCGTCTCCCCGACGCGCACGTTCGGGGCGGCTCCGACGTATGACACTCCTGCCATGGCCGAGCTGGCCACCTGGGTCGAGGAGATCCGGGCGCTCACCCAGCCCGACTCCGTGCACTGGGTCGACGGCTCGCGGGCCGAGAACGACTGGCTGCTGCGCGGACTGGTCGACGAGGGCAAGCTGATCAAGCTCAACCCCGAGTGGCGACCCGGCTCGTACCTCGCGCGCTCGCACCCCAGCGACGTCGCTCGCACCGAGGGGCGGACGTTCATCGCCTCCGAGCGCGAGGAGGACGCTGGCCCCACGAACAACTGGGCGGCTCCGGCCGAGATGCACGCCAAGATGGATGAGATCTTCGAGGGATCGATGCGTGGGCGCACCATGTACGTCGTCCCGTTCTCGATGGGACGCGTCGGCGGCCCGCTCTCGCACATCGGCGTGCAGATCACAGACAGCGCCTACGCGGTCGCCTCGATCGGCATCATGACCCGCGTCGGCGATGCCGTCACGCGTCAGATCGCCGAGGGTGCGCCGTGGGTCAAGACCGTGCACACGGTCGGTGCCCCGCTCGCGCCGGGTGCGCAGGACGTGGAGTGGCCCTGCAACGACGACAAGTACATCGTGCACTTCCCGGAGACGCTCGAGGTCTACTCGTACGGCTCGGGCTACGGCGGCAACGCGATCCTCGCCAAGAAGTGCTTCGCGCTGCGCATCGCCTCGGTGATCGCCCGCGACGAGGGCTGGCTCGCCGAGCACATGCTGCTCATCCGCGTGATCGACCCGCAGGGCAAGGCCTACCACGTGGCTGCGGCCTTCCCTTCGGCCTGCGGCAAGACGAACCTCGCCATGCTGCGTCCGACCATCCCGGGCTGGCGCGTCGAGACCCTCGGCGACGACATCGCATGGATCCGTCCTGGTGAAGACGGTCGCATGTGGGCCATCAACCCCGAGGCGGGCTTCTTCGGCGTCGCGCCGGGCACCGGCGAATCGACCAACGTCACCGCGGTCGAGACGCTCTGGGGCAACACCATCTTCACCAACGTCGCGCTCCGCCCCGACGGCGACGTGTGGTGGGAGGGCCTGACCGACGAGGCACCGGCGAACCTGATCGACTGGGAGGGCAACGACTGGACCCCCGAGTCGGGACGCCCTGCCGCGCACCCCAACTCCCGTTTCACGGTGTCGGCGGCTCAGTGCCCGCAGATCTCCGAGGACTGGGAGGAGGCCGTCCCGCTCGACGTCATCCTGTTCGGCGGACGCCGCGCGAGCAACGTGCCCCTCGTCGTCGAGGCAACCGACTGGACGCACGGCGTGTTCCTCGGCTCGAACATCTCGTCCGAGCGCACGGCTGCCGCTGAAGGCACGGTCGGGGAGCTCCGCCGCGACCCCTTCGCGATGCTGCCGTTCTGCGGCTACAACATGGCGGACTACTTCGGCCACTGGCTCAAGGTGGGCCGCGGTCTGCGCTTCGACCGCGCACCGCGCATCTTCCAGGTCAACTGGTTCCGCCGCGGCGACGACGGCCGGTTCCTGTGGCCGGGCTTCGGCGACAACTCGCGCGTCGTCGACTGGATCATCCGCCGCATCGCCGGTGACGTGCCCGCGGTCGACAGCCCGATCGGACGCCTGCCGCGCGTGGAAGACCTCAATCTCGACGGACTCGACATCCCCGCCGCCGACCTCGACGAGCTGTTCTCCGTCGACGCCGAGGCGTGGAAGACCGAGGCCGATCTGACCGAGGAGTTCTACGACACCTTCGGCGACAAGGTTCCGGCGGCGCTGCGCGCCGAACTGGCCTCGCTGCGCTACCGCCTCGACAAGGCGTAGCTCCCCAGACCGGTGCCGGTTCGGGGGAGCCGGCACCCTCAGGGCCTCGTGTCCTGCAAACCCGCGAAGGCGGGACATCAGAGACGAACCCATGGCTGAGTGGTCTCCGACGTCCCGCCTTCGTGTTGTTCGGGCGCTGGTCGAGACCCACGCTCGTCGTCGAGACCCACGCTCTCAAGCGTGGGGGAGGATGGGTCTCGACGAGCACGATGGGTCTCGACGCCGCGGGGGCGGGGGTGGGGCGCGGGTGGGGCGAGGGTGGGGCGGGGATCAGGCGAGCAGCTGGTGCCGGGCGAGATCGCGGTACAGCGGTGTCGACTCCACGAGCTCGGCGTGCGTGCCCTGGCCTACCACGACGCCGTCCTGCAGGACCACGATCAGGTCGCTGTCGACGACCGTCGACAGGCGGTGGGCGATGACCACGAGCGTGCGGTCGGTGGAGACCGCATCGATGGCCTCGCGCATGCGCTGCTCGTTCACACCGTCGAGCGACGACGTCGATTCGTCGAGCAGCAGGATCGGGGCGTCGGTCAGCAGCGCGCGGGCGATCGCGAGTCGCTGACGCTCACCGCCGGAGAGCATCACGCCGTCCTCGCCGACGGGTGCCTCGATCCCGAGGGGGCTGCGCTCGAGCACGTCGCCGAGATTCACGGCGCGCAGCACGCGCTCGCAGTCGGCGTCGGTCGCCTCGGGAGAGGCGAGCCGCAGGTTCTCGGAGAGAGTGCCGGCCAGCGTCGGCGCGTCCTGCTCGACGTAGCCGAAGTGGGCGCGCAGCTCGTCGCGCGGATACGTGCGCGCGTCGTGGCCGTGCAGGCGGATCGAGCCGCCCGTCGGGTCGTAGAAGCGCTCGATGAGCGACAGGATCGTGCTCTTGCCGGCGCCGCTGGGGCCGACGAGGGCGACGCGGGAGCCGTGGGGCACGGCGAAGGACACGCCGCGGAGCACCTCGTGGTCCTGCACGGCGGACGTCGCTTCCTCTGCGGACTCGAGGTGTGCATCCGCGAGCAGGGTCCGGGCCTCCTCGGCTGCGGCCGCACGGGCAGCGACGACGTTCGCGGGGTAGTGGAAGCGCACGTCGCGGAACTCGATGGCCGGTGCGTCGGGGGTCGGCGTCTCGCGAGGCAGCGACGCGGCGATCTTCTCGTCGTCCTGCGACTCGGTCGGCAGATCGAGCACTTCCTGGATGCGACCGAGCGCACCGAGGGCCTGGTTCACCGAGGTGATGGCGCCGAACGTGGTGGCCAAGGGCATCACGAGCAGGAACAGGAACATGATGAACGAGATCAAGGAGGCGATCGTGATCGCTCCGGCCGCCACACGGAAGCCGCCGACGCCGAGAACCACCAGCAGCGAGAGCTGCAGGGCGATGCCGGAGACGGGCACGACCATGGAGGAGATCTTGGCGATGCGCACGCCGATCCCGTAGGCGTCTGATGCGAGGGCGGTGACGGCGGTGGTCTCGCGTTCGGTCGCCCCGGAGGCGCGGATGGTGCGGATCGAGCCGACGGCACGCTCCACGCCGGAGGCGAGCTCACCCACCTTCTCCTGCTGGGCGGTCGATGCGGTGCGGATACGTCCGCTCAGCAGCACGACGACCGCGACCGAGATGCCGATCACCACGACGATGAGCAGCAGCAGGATCGGGTCGATCACGAGCATCGCGATCAGTGCTCCGGCGAAGAGCACTGCGCTGCCGACGGCATCGGCGAGGCCCTGAGTGAGCACGGCGTAGAGCAGCGTCGTGTCCGTGCCGACGCGTGAGACGAGGTCACCGGTGCGGCGGGCGTCGAACTCGGAGGTCGGCAGGTGCAGGATGCGGGCGATCAGCTTGCGACGGCTCGAATACACCACGGCGGTGCCGGTGCGCTGGAGCAGGTAGTGCTGGAAGCCGGAGATGATCGACGACACGATCACGAAGCCGACCAGGAGCCAGACGAGGATCCCGATCCCCGTATCGGACTGCACGGCTTCGATGACCTGACCCACGAGGAGCGGCTGCACGAGCGACGTCGCTGCGCCGATGACGCTGAGCACGGCGACCACGATGAGGGTGCGCTTGTGCTCGAAGAGGAAGGGGAGGAGCTGGCGGAACGTCGCGCGGGGGCCTTCGGGCTGTGCGCCACGTCCGCGACGGCGTGCTGTCGCCGAACCGGACATGCGGGACCTCTATCTGGAGATGGTACTTCGACCGTACTTCGTTCGCGGTCGGATCCTATGGAGTGGCTGTAAGAGCTTCAGGAGCGGCCGAAACGGCGGTGGGCCGCCTGTTTGCTCACACCGAGAGCGCTGGCGATGGCCTGCCACGAGTAGCCGAGGTTGCGTGCGCGACGCACGTTCGCCTCCTCGGCGCGGGCGACCTCCTTCCGCACCTCGGCGAGGCGGTGCAGGGCGGCCAGCGGCTCGCTCCCGTCGTCCTGGGCGATTGTCGTCGGCAGTGTCATGATGAGCCTCCTGCGTCAATAGTCATTGACGCGGGCCGGGAAGTCAATACATGTTGACGTGACAGTCTGGGGCGATGACTTCGTATGGCAGCAGGAATGGTGGGATCGCTGGCAGGTGGCGAGCGGTCTCGACCGCGGTGTCTTCGATGCGCGCATCGCGGCCGCCCATCTTCCCGCGATCGACGTCACCACGGGGACGGAGTCGGATTTCTGGGACGCGGTGAGCACAGCGCTCGACCTCGATGCCGCGCAACGCAGCGCCATGCGCGCCGACTTCTGGGACGCGTACTGCGGCACCGCCAACGGGGAACTGATCGAGTACGCGCGAACCCTCTCGTCGCGCGCGGGAACCGCGATCCTCTCCAACTCGGCCGATGGCGCGCGAGAGGAGGAGGAACGCCGCTTCGGGTTCTCCGAGATCTTCGATCCGATCTGCTACAGCCACGAGCAGGGCGTCAACAAGCCGGAACGTGAGGCCTACCTGCGTGCGCTCCAGCGCATGGGGGCGAAGCCGGGAGACGTGCTGTTCATCGACGACCACCAGGTGTCGGTCCACGGAGCCGAAGCGGTCGGGATCCGCGCCGTGCGGCATGTCGACAACGCGACGACGATCGCCGCGATCGAGGGATTCCTCGCCGGCTGAAGTTATCCACAGATTGCTCTTTACCGCATGTGCTAAACATGCGACGCTGGAAAAATGGGTCGGATGCTGCAGGTGAGAAACCTTCCGGACGACGTTCACGCACGGCTCAAGGAGCGAGCCGCCGCAGAGCGCATGTCCCTCTCCGACTATGTCGCCGCTCAGCTCACGAGCCTCGTGCAGTACAGGACGAACGCGGAGATCGTCGCGGCGGCCCGAGCAAGGGCTGCCGCGCGCGGCAGCGCCCTCACCCGAGACCAGGTCCTCGAGGCGCGGGACGCGGCGCGCGCCGACCGGGATGCTGAGCACGATCGGTGAGCGCCGGAGCGGTGCTCGACGCCTCGGCTGCGATCGAGGCGGTGATCGGTACTGAGGAGTGGCTGGGCGGCGATATTTTCCATGCGCATGCCGGTCTCGACATCGAGGTGCTCTCCGTCCTGCGGCGGCAGGCAATCCACCAGCGTCTCCCAGCGCACATCGCGCGCGAGGCGCTGGATGCCTTCAGCGAGTTGGAGATCACCCGCCATCCTCTGCGTCGTCTGATCCCGAGGGTGTGGATGCTGCGCGACGAGATCTCCGCCTACGACGCCGGGTACGTCGCACTGGCGGAGGCGCTCGGCGTGCCTCTGCTGACGCTCGACCGTCGACTCGCGAAATCGGCCGCACGCTACTGCGACGTCATCGTCCTCTGATCCCCGCCCTCGGGCGGACTAGAGCTCGACGGCTGCGGCCACGCCGAGGTCGTCGTCGTAGTCGTGGTCCTTCGTCTCCGGCGAGAGGATCAGCGCGATGAAGGTCAGCACACCCATCGCCGACAGGTACAGACCGACCAGCCAAGGCGCGCCGCCGGCCACCTCCCACAGCTTCAGAGCGATGAGCGGGGCCACCGCCGCGCCGAGGATGGAGGAGACGTTGTAGGCGATGGCCGACCCCGTGTACCGGACGTTCGTCGGGAACAGCTCGGGCAACAGGGCTCCCATGGGCCCGAACGTGGCGCCCATCAGCATGAAGCCGAACACCAGGAACGCCTGCGTGAGCGCACCCGTGAACTTGGGGTCGATCGCCGGGAGCAGGAACGCGTTGAAGGTGAGGCCGAACACGATGATGGTTCCCGTGACCCACAGCAGCAGCTTGCGCCGGCCCACCGCATCGGCGATGGGACCCGAGAGCAGGGTGAAGACGCCGAAGAACACCACGCCGATGATCTGCATCAGCACGAAGTCGGTGTAGCCGAAGCCGAGTCCCGGATAGAACTGCGCTGCGAACTTGGTGGGATCGAACGAGGCGCCGGTCGCCTCGGCCGCCGCCTTCGCCGCAGCCGAGGCCGTCTCCAGCGACGCGGGCTTGGTGCCGTAGGCGAGGGTGAAGTTCGTCATCAGGTAGAACAGCACGTACGTCGCCAGCATGATGAACGTGCCGAGGATGAGCTGCTTCCAGTGGTGGCGGAACACGGTCGCGAGCGGGAGCTTGCGGATCACGCCCTTCGTCTCGGCCTTCTTGAAGGTGTCGGACTCGACGAGCTTGAGCCGCACCCACAGGCCGATGATGACCATCACGGCGGAGAACAGGAACGGGATGCGCCAGCCCCAGGCGAGGAACGCCTCGGACTTCAGTGCCGGGTTGTCGGCGTGCGGCAGCAGCCAGTTGATCGCGAGGAAGAGGAAGTTCGCGATGATGAACCCGAGCGGGGCTCCCAACTGCGGGAAGGTGCCGTACCAGGCGCGCTTGCCCTTCGGGGCGTTCTCGGTCGCGACCAGGGCCGCCCCTGACCACTCGCCGCCGAGCGCGAAGCCCTGCGCGAGGCGGAGGATCAGCAGCAGCAGTGCCGCCCACCAGCCGATGTCCTGGTAGGTCGGCAGCAGACCGATCACGAAGGTCGCGATGCCCATCGTCAGCAGAGATGCCACGAGCGTGGCCTTGCGTCCGAACTTGTCGCCGAAGTGGCCGAACACCACAGCGCCGATCGGGCGGGCGACCATCGCGGCGCCGAAGACGGCGAACGAGGAGAGGAGCGATGTCGTGTCGTCGCCGGTGGGGAAGAACAGCACCGGGAACACGAGCACGGCCGCCGTCGCATACGCGTAGAAATCGTAGAACTCGATCGTGGTGCCGACCAGGCTCGCGGTGATGACGCGCGAGCGGGGATTCGCCGGCGCAGTGGCAGTGCTCATGTGTGTTCCTCCGATCGAGTCCCCGGTATACCAAGGGACTCGGGCGAGTTTACGCCTTCCTGAGTGTTCGCTGTACGCGCATGTCGCGTGTCATCCCGGAGGGCGATGGTGGTGCGTAGAGTCGGGGAGGCGGAACGCGGGGAGGACACCATGGGGACGAGGATGCTGCTGCTCGCTGACACGCACGTCCCGAAGAGGGCGAAGCGCCTGCCGGACGCTGTCCTGCAGGCGATTGATGAGGCCGACCTCGTCGTGCACGCGGGCATGCGACTGCTGAACCCCGGGTCACCGACCGACCGTCGCCGCCGACCCGCCCGCACGATGATATGGGTCGAGGTCGATGGTGCCGCGGTGGACGCGACGCTGGTGCCACTGTCGTGAGCGAGATTCCCGTCTACCGTGCGCCGATGCGGTCACGTGACGATCTCGTGCCGGCCGGGGCGGCGGTGGAGCGTGCGCTCCTCCTCGGTGTCTGCGGGCTGGGCGGACGACTCGACTCCGCCCCGGAACGCCTGAGGGACGCCCTCGTCGCGGTCGATCTCCGCCATGGCGAACGCATGGCTCGACAGGTCGAGCGCTTCGCTGCGGCGCCGGACGGAGCACTGGTGTGGACACGCGACGTCGACGGCCTCTTCTGGCTCGGCGCACTCGACGGGCCGTGGCGCTTCGACTCCTCTCCGGGCGCCCACGAGGTCGACCTCATGCACATCAGGTCATGCCGTTGGCTGGCGACGCCGATGCCGGCTGCGCTCGTGCCGCCGGGGGTGGAGGTGGCGTTCGCCCGCGGGGGCCGCAACTGGCAGCGGATCCGCGACGTGGACGCTGCAACGGCCAGCGTCGAGCTGCAGCGACGGCTCGCGAACTACTGACCGTTCCCCGGGGATACAGGCGGATCGGTTCCGGACGTCAGCTCGCGCCCAGGCGGAGGGACAGTTCGCGCGCGGCGCGTGAGACGAGCGCCCCGAGGGCGTCGAGGCGAGGGCCGATGCGTGCCTTCGGCGCGCTCACGTTCACCGCGGCGACGATACGACCGGTGAAATCGACGATAGGTGCTGACGCCGCGACGACTCCGAACTCGAGTTCCTCGTCCGAGAGCGCGTAGCCCTGATCGCGGATGCGCGCGAGCTCGGACTGCAGGGTGCCGAGGTCTGTCACGGGGGAGTTGCCGGGCGGCGGAGCGTCGAGCACAGGGAATCCGAAGGGGTCCGCCTGATCGAAGTGCCCGACGAGCGGCTGATCCTGTCCGTGATCGTCGTACCAGCGGGAGAGCGACTCCTCGTCCCAGTCGCTCAGCAGCGCGCGACCGGAGGGTGTCCGCCATGCAGCCGTCGTGGTGCCGGCCCAGCCCGTCGTGCGCACGTCGTGCGGGCTGAGCTCGCTCAGCAGCGTCAGCACGTTGCCTCCGCGCAGCACACAGAGGTGGCTGGTCTCCCGCGTGGACTGCACGAGGCGGCGGAGGATGCTGCGCGAGGCGTGCACGAGCGTGGAGGTGGCGGTGTGCGCCGCGAGAGCGTACAGCCGCGGACCGAGCAGATAGCGCAGCGTCACCTCGTCCCGTTCGACGAGGCCCGTCTCGGCCAACGTGGCGAGCGTCCGTGACACGACGGCCTTGTCGCGACCTGTCGCCTGAGCGACCTGGGAGACGCCGAGTCCACCGGCCCTCAGTGCGTCGTCACCGCCGAGAAGCTCGAGGATCTCGATGTCGCGGCCGAGGCCGGAGGAGTTGCGCCGTGGGGCGGAGGGAGTCGTGCTCACACCGGAAGTCTACCTGCTTCTGTTGCCATATACGCAACACACTTTGGCGAAATGGTTACACCGGCTACGGTGAATCACATACCCGGTACCGGCCTCAAAGACGAGACAGGAGCCCCCTTGTCCGGATTCAACTGGGAAGACCTCATGGCCTTCCTCGCACGTCGCGCCGACGACATCCTCGAGCTCACTCGCGATCATCTCGTCGTCGTCCTCATCTCCGTCGTCCTCGCGGCGATCATCGGCGTGGGGCTCGGCATCCTGGTGCGCAACCATCGCATCGCCCGCACCAGCGTCCTCACCGCCGCGGCCGTCGCGATCACGATCCCGTCCCTCGCGCTCCTGGCGCTGCTGAGCCCGGTGCTCGGACTCGGATGGCTTCCGACCGTCGTCGCGCTGGTCTTCTACTCCCTGCTCCCCGTCGTCCGCAACACGGTGGTCGGGCTCCGGGAGGTCCCCCTCCCGGTGCTCGAGTCTGCTCGCGGAATGGGTCTCGGCCCGACCCGCATCCTGTTCACGGTCCAGCTCCCGATCGCCTGGCCGGTGATCATGACCGGCATCCGCGTCGCCGCTCAGCTCACGGTCGGCATCGCCGCGATCGCCGCGTACGTCGCCGGCCCCGGACTGGGCGAGTACATCTTCAAGGGGCTGAGCTCGCTCGGCTCGAAGAACGCTCTGAACTACGCGCTCACGGGCACCGTCGCCGTGATCCTCCTCGCCCTCGTCCTCGACGGCATCCTCGTGCTCATCGCCCGTCTCACCACCTCAAGGGGTCTCCGTGCCTGACATCACCACGAACACCGGCGTTCTCACCTCTCTCGCAGCCCAGCAGGGCGGGGTCGACATCGTGCTCGACCACATCACGAAGCAGTACCAGGGGCAGTCGGCACCGGCCGTCGATGACTTCTCGATGCGCATCGAACCCGGTGAGCTGATCATGTTCGTCGGCCCCAGCGGCTGTGGCAAGACCACGACCATGAAGATGATCAACCGCATCATCGAACCGACGTCGGGATCCATCCGCATCAACGGCGACGACGTGCTCTCGCTCGACGGCAACGAGCTGCGCCGCCACATCGGCTACGTGATCCAGCAGATCGGTCTGTTCCCGCACTTCACGATCGCCGAGAACATCGCGATCGTCCCGAAGCTGCTCGGCTGGTCGAAGTCCCAGATCGCCGAGCGTGTCGACGAGCTGCTGCGCACCGTGCAGCTGGACCCCGGCACGTTCGCACAGCGCTATCCGCGGCAGCTGTCGGGGGGACAGCAGCAGCGCGTCGGAGTGGCCAGAGCCCTCGCCGCCGACCCGCCCGTCATGCTCATGGACGAGCCGTTCGGCGCCACCGATCCGATCACGCGCGAGAAGCTGCAGGCCGAGTTCCTCCGTCTCCAGGCCGACATCGGCAAGACCATCATCTTCGTCACGCACGACTTCGAAGAGGCGATCCGGATGGGGGACCGCATCGCCGTGCTGAGCGATCGGAGCCAGATCGAGCAGTTCGACACCCCCGCGCGCATCCTCGCGGCACCGGCCAACGACTATGTGCGCTCGTTCATCGGGGAGGGTGCGGCGCTCAAGCGCCTCACCCTCATCCCGGTCGCCGATGCCCGCATCGGGGCGGCCGACACCGCGGCACCCTTGGCGACCGTCGACGAGCACGCCTCCCTTCGTGAGGCACTCGACACCCTGGTCGTCACGGGAGCCGCGCGGGTCAACGTGACGCGTGCCGGCCAGGTCGTCGGCTCGGTCGACCAGGCAGCGATCTCCGCCGCGCTCGGGGTCGAAGGTCCCGTGCGCCGCGCCGAGGAGGGCTGATCATGACCGGCCCGCAGGTGGTCCCCTCGGCGACCACGGTGCTGCAGACGCAGGGTGTCCGGCGCCGGGGGATGCCCGTGCTGCTGCGACGGACGATGCCGCTGATCGTGGTCGCGGTCGTGCTGCTGCTCACCTACGCGTGGGTCTCCAGCCTGGAGCTCGACTCGATCGAGCAGCGCACGCTCAACGCCGGCTACATCACGTCTCGGATCGGCGAGCACCTGGTGCTCTCGATCATCGCCTCGATCCTCGTCGCCGTGCTCGCCATCCCGGTGGGAATCGCGGTGAGCCGCTCGCGGTCGAAGGTCTTCCGCGGCATCGTGATCGGCATCGCCAACATCGGCCAGGCCACACCGGCGATCGGCGTCGTGATCCTGCTGGCGATCGTGTGGCAGACCGGATTCACCACCGCCCTCCTGGCCCTCGTGATCTACTCCTTCCTCCCGGTGCTGCAGAACACGATCGCCGGACTCGCGCAGGTCGACCCGAACATCCGTGAATCGGCCAGGGGAATGGGCATGACCTCCGCGCAGGTCCTCCGTCGGGTCGAGCTCCCTCTCGCCTCACCCGTGATCCTCGCCGGTCTTCGCACCGCTCTCGTGTTCGCCGTCGGAGTCGCCACGGTGGCGACGTTCATCAACGCCGGAGGTCTCGGCGACATGATCATCAACGGTCTGAAGCTCCAGCGCTATCCCGTGCTCGTCGTCGGGGCGGTCCTCGTCGCCGCGATCGCCGTGCTCATCGACTGGGCAGCCGGTGTCGTGGAAGACATCGTGCGCCCCAAAGGCCTGTGACACCCACCGTCCTCCTCACGTCCTCATCCCGAAAGGAACCGCAATGAACTCCCGTACCATCGCATCCGCCTCGCTCGCCGCGATCGCCGCCGGCACGCTGCTGCTCGCCGGCTGCTCCTCCAGCTCCGCAGGGGGCTCCGGCGCCCAGGGCGACGAGCTCGAAGGTCTCACCGGCGAGATCGGCTCGAAGGATTTCTCGGAGCAGTACATCCTCGCCTACATGACGGCCGAGCTGCTCAACGCCCACGGCGCGGACGTCGAAGCCAACACCAAGCTCGTCGGATCCGCGAACGTGCGGCAGGCGCTCGAGAACGACCAGTTCCTCGGGTACTGGGAGTACACGGGCACCTCGTGGATCACCTACAACGGCAACACCGCACCCGTGCAGGGCGCCGAGGCGCAGTTCGACGCCGTGAAGAAGGCCGACGCCGAGAACGGCATCGCATGGCTGGATCCGGCTCCGTTCAACAACACCTACGCCTTCGCGATCCGCCAGAGTGAAGCCGAGAAGCTGGGTGTGAAAACGCTCAGCGACGTGGCGAAGCTGCCGGGCGCAGACCAGACCTTCTGCATCGAGAGCGAGTTCTCGACGCGGGACGACGGCTGGCCCGGACTCAAGGCCGCCTACGGCTTCGACGCTCCGGACGCGAACGTCACCATGCTCGACACCGGGGTCATCTACACCGCGACCCAGAAGGGCGACGACTGCAACTTCGGCGAGGTCTTCCAGACCGACGGCCGTATCCCCGCACTCGACCTGGTGGTCATGGCGGACGACAAGGAGTTCTTCCCCAGCTACCAGGGCGGCTTCACGCTCAAGCAGAGCACGTTGGACGAGTACCCGGCGATCGCCGACGTGCTGGCGAAGCTGAGCCCGCTGCTGACCACCGAGGTCATGCAGGAGCTCAACGCCAAGGCCGATGTCGACGGTGAGGATCCCGAGGACATCGCGATCGACTGGCTCGAAGAGCAGGGACTCATCTGATGACCGCGTCCCTCCAGATCGGCGAGAGCTTCGTCGGAGAAGGCGTGAACGCGGCGCACATCAACACCGTGCTCGGTCATCGCGAGGGCCCGGCGGGGACGGCATGGGCCACCGCCCTCGCCAGCCCCAGCGCAGGGCACGTGCCCTTCGTCGCCGTGCTCCGGCCTTCCCTACCGGTCAAGCCGATGACCCTGTTCGTCACCAAGGCGGCCCCGGTCGGCGACGAGCACGGCCTCCTCATCTGGGGCCCCGCGCAGGCGGGCGTGGCGGCCGGCGTCGCGGATGCCGTGGCCGAGGGGGCCATCCCCTCCGAGTCCGCGGAGACGCACGCCCTCATCGCCGCGGTGTGGGTGAACCCCGCAGCCGACGACGCCGAGGCCGTCTACCGGAACAACCGCGAGGCCACGCGCACCGCACTGGTGAACGGCGCCGGTGGGCTGCCGCTCCTCGACGAGGTGCTCGCTGCGCGGCACGAGCCACGTAATCCCTTCTTCACCCCCTCCACTCCGATCTCGAAGGACACGCACGACCGATGAGTTCTCCCACCCCCGTCCTCGACCCCGAACGCGTCGAGACCCGGCCCACCGTCGGCTTCATCGGCCTCGGCAACATGGGCTCCGGCATGACGTTCAACCTGCAGGCTGCCGGCTTCCCCCTGGTGGTCACCGATCTCCGACGCGAGTCGGCGGACGCGCTGATCGCCGGCGGTGCGACGTGGGCGGACACGCCCCGCGAGGTCGCCGCATCCAGCGACCTCGTGATCACGATGCTGCCGACGCCGAAACACGTCGAAGCCGTGGCGACGGGCCCGGAAGGTCTCGTCGCCGGGCTTCCCGACGGCGGCACCTGGATCGACATGTCCACCTCCGTGCCCGATGTGCTGGACGGCGTCAGGGCCTCGACCGCCAGCCGCGGTCTGCACCTGGTCGATGCGCCCGTGAGCGGGATGTCGGTGGGGGCGGCGAACGGAATGCTGCAGATCTTCGTGGGAGGGGAGGCCGCAGACGTCGAGCGGCTGCGCCCCGTGTTCGAGGCGATGGGCGACCCGGAGCGGATCCTCCATGTGGGCGGTCACGGCGCCGGGTACGCAGTGAAGCTCATGATCAACCAGCTGTGGTTCTCGCACCTGGTTGCGACCGCCGAGGTGCTCTCGGTCGGCGTCGCGGCGGGCGTCGACCTCGGTGTGCTTCGCGACGCGCTCATCGCGAGCCCGGCGAACAGCACCTTCGTCTCCCGCGACGTGCTGTCCATCCTCGACCACGGCGACTACGACGAGGGGTTCGCGATCGCACTCGCGTGCAAGGACCTGGGCCTCTCCATCGACCTCGCTCGATCGGTGGGAATGCCGGTGGAGGTGTCCTCGCTCGTCGAGCAGATCTTCCGTCGGGCGCGCGCCCGTTACGGAGACCGTGCCGGCGAGATGACACCCGTGCGCCTGTACGAAGAGGTCCTCGGACGCGACCTGCGTCGGGAGGTGGCCGTATGAGCGCCGCTCGCGAGCTCGACGTCATCGCCTCCATACCGAAGGGCCTGTTGATCGGCGGGCAGTGGCGGGACGCAGCCTCAGGGCATACCTTCGCGGTTCACGACCCGTCGACCGGCGACGTGCTCGCCGAGGTGGCCGACGCGACGCCGGAGGACGGCATGGCGGCGCTGGATGCGGCCGCCGCAGCACAGGCGGCCTGGGCAGCGACCGCTCCGCGTGAACGGGGTGAGATCCTGCGCCGGGCATTCGACATCGTCACGGCACGCGCGGAGGACTTCGCACTCGTCATGACCCTCGAGATGGGCAAGCCGCTCGCCGAGTCGCGTGCCGAGGTCGCCTACGGAGCCGAGTTCCTGCGCTGGTTCTCGGAGGAGGCGCCGCGCATCTCGGGGCGCTACGCCACCGCACCGGACGGCCGCAATCGACTGCTCGTCGCGAAACGCCCCGTGGGACCCAGCCTTCTCATCACGCCCTGGAACTTCCCGCTCGCGATGGCGACACGCAAGATCGCTCCGGCGCTCGCCGCCGGGTGCACCTCGGTGCTCAAGCCTGCGGCGCTCACGCCCCTCACAGCCCTGCTCTTCGCCGAAGTCCTGCGCGAGGCCGGGGTGCCGGACGGGGTCGTGAACGTCATCCCGACCAGCCGCGCGGGTGCGGTCACCGGGCCACTCATCGCCGATCCCCGCCTGCGCAAGCTCTCCTTCACCGGATCGACCGAGGTGGGACGACGGCTGATCGCCGACGCCGCCCACCAGGTGCTGCGCGTGTCGATGGAACTCGGCGGCAACGCACCGTTCCTCGTCTTCGAGGACGCCGACATCGATGCGGCCGTCGAAGGAGCCCTCCTCGCGAAACTGCGCAACGGCGGGGAGGCATGCGTGGCGGCGAACCGATTCCTCGTCCACGAGAGCGTGGCCGACGTCTTCACCTCCCGCCTCATCGACCGCATGGCCGGCTCCGTGAATGCGCGCGGCACCGACCCGGAATCGACGCTCGGCCCGCTCGTCGACCAGTCGACCCGGGACAAGGTCGTCGAGCTCGTGTCCGGCGCTGTCGAGGACGGCGCGCGCATCGCACTCGGCGGAAGCGTTCCGCAGGGTCGTGGGTACTTCTACCCTGCGACCGTGCTCGTCGATGTGCCTCGGGACGCCCGCATCCTCCAGGAGGAGATCTTCGGCCCGGTCGCGCCGATCACGACCTTCCGCGACGAGGACGAGGCGGTGCGGCTCGCCAACGCCTCCGAGTACGGCCTCGTGTGCTTCGCGTACACGCAGGACCTCAATCGCGGTCTCCGTCTGGCCGAGCGGCTCGAGACAGGGATGTTCGGCCTCAACACCGGCCTCGTGTCGAACCCGGCTGCCCCGTTCGGGGGCGTCAAGCAGTCCGGCATCGGTCGTGAGGGCGGGTTCGAGGGGATCGACGAATACCTCGAGACGACCTACATCGGCATCGCCGATCCGTTCGCTGGCTCTCTTTCCTGAAGGATCATCGTGCACATCACCGAATTCTCCCTCGATCACTTCTCACTCCAGGGCAGACGAGCGATCGTAACGGGCGGGAACACCGGCCTCGGTCAGGCGTTCACGCTCGCCCTCGCCAAGGCGGGAGCCGACGTGTTCGTCCCCACCCTCTTCGATGACGGTGGCGAGACCGCTGCGCTCCTCACCGAGGCCGGGGTCGGCTACCGGGAGCTGCGCATCGACATCACCGCCGACGGGGCACCTGCCCGGGTGATCGATGCATGCGTCGAGGCGTTCGGGGGGCTGGACATCCTGGTGAACTCCGCCGGGATCAGCCGCATCGCGGACGTGACCGATTTCGGCCGCGCGCAGTGGGACCCCATGGTCGCGGTCAACCTCACCGCCGCGTTCGAGATGTCGCACGAAGCGGCCAAGCGGATGATCCCGCAGGGTTCGGGGAAGATCATCAACATCGCCTCGCTGTTCTCGTTCCTTGGCGGACTCGGGTCGCCCGCCTACGCGGCGACCAAGCACGGCATCGCCGGTCTCACCAGGGCGTACGCCGACGAGCTCGGCAGCCACGGCATCCAGGTCAACGCGATCGCCCCGGGATATTTCGCGACTCCCCTCACCTCCGATACCAGGGCCGACGACGAGGCGAACCGCCGCATCGTCGACCACACCCCGGCGGGGAGGTGGGGGGACGTCGCCGACCTCATGGGGGCGACCGTCTTCCTCGCCAGTCCCGCCTCCGACTTCGTCAACGGACATGTGCTGTCGGTCGACGGCGGCTACCTGGTGCGCTGACAGCGGCGCGCCTCCACACCCAAAGAACAGGACACCCTCCCCATGGTCACTTCACGATCCGCTCTCTCACGCGAGGAGATCGTCACCCGCATGCAGGAGCTCCTCGGCGCCGACCAGGTCGAGACCGAGGCACAGGCGCTGCGCGAGGCGAGCGTCGACCGCTTCAAGAAGTACACCTCGGTGCACGGCATCTTCGACGGCCCGATCCCGGCCGCGATCGTCTATGCCCGCTCGACGGCGGACGTCTCGGCGATCCTCGCGTTCGCCGCGGAGAATCTCGTCAACGTCGTGCCCCGCACCGGACGCACGGCGACCGAGGGCGGCCTCGAGACGATCGTCGAGGACTCCCTCGTGCTCGACGGCTCCCGCATGGACGCGATCCTCGAGATCGACCCCGTCGACATGATGGTCACCGCGCAGTGCGGAGTTCCCCTGCAGGTGCTCGAGGACACGTTGCGGGCGCGGGGCCTGACGACAGGGCACTCTCCGCAGTCCAAGCCTCTCGCACAGATGGGAGGACTCGTCGCGACCAGGTCCATCGGCCAATTCTCCACCCTGTACGGCGGGATCGAGGATATGGTCGTCGGGCTCGAGGCGGTGCTCCCCGAGGGAGACGTCGTGCGGGTCAAGAACGTCCCGCGTCGTGCGGCCGGCCCCGACATCCGCCACATCGTGATCGGCAACGAGGGAGCGCTCGCGGTCATCACCGAGGTCACCGTCAAGGTGTTCACGTACCAGCCCGAGAACAACCGCTTCCTCGGGTATCTGGTCGATTCGCTCCCCGCCGGTGTGGCCGGTCTTCGCGAGATCGTCGTCGCCGGCTACCGGCCCTCCGTCGCGCGCGCGTACTCCGAGGAGGATGCGGCGCAGCACTTCTCGCACTTCGCGGGGGGCAGAGCGGTCGTGGTCGTCGTCGCCGAGGGACCGAAGGGCGTGGCCGATGCCACGGCCGCGGGAGTCGAGGAGATCTTCGCCGGAATCCCGCACGAGAAGGTCGACCCGGCGCTGATCGAGGAATGGTTCGACAACCTCAACTGGGGTCAGGACAAGATCGACGCCGAGAAGCGCGAGATGCTCCAGAACGCACGCCTCGGCTACACCACAGAGGTGTCGATCGACTGGTCGGGCGTGGAGGAGCTGTTCGAGTCCGTGATGCTCCGTGCCAGGACCGAGTTCCCACGCGCGGCCGACCTGACGCTGCTCGGCGCGCACTCGTCGCACAGTTACCAGACCGGCACCAACCTCTACTTCGTGTACGACTACGACATCCGGTGCGAGCCGCGCGAGGAGATCACCGAGTACCACGAGCCCCTCAACGCCATCGTGGTCGAGGAGGCGCTGCGTCTGGGCGGCTCGATGGTGCACCACCACGGCATCGGCAAGTACCGCACGCCGTGGACCCACGAGGAGCACGGCAGCGCGTACCGGCTGCTGCGGATGCTCAAGGACGGGCTCGACCCCAGGGGGATCATGAATCGGGGAACCATCTACCCGCTGGAGCACGGCGAGCTGACGGCGTGAGCGCAACGGCGCCGGGCTACGTCGTCGCGATCGACAACGGCTCCCAGAGCACGAAGGTGCTCATCGTCGACGGGACGGGCGTCGTGCACGCCAGCGCGCGAGCAGCCCTGCGCCCGTACTCCTCGCCGGCGCCCGGTAGATGGGAGCACCCGGACGACGATCTGTGGGACTCGATCGTGGCCGCCGTCCGCAAGGCGATGGCGGAGTTCTCCGGAGACGCCACGGAGATCCGCGGTGTGGGCCTGTGCACCATCCGCTTCTGCCGGGCGGTACTGCGCGCCGACGGCACCTTGGCGCAGCCCGTCATGAGCTGGATGGACGAGCGGCTTTCGCGAGCCTACGAGAGGGAGGTCGAAGACGCGGTGTACGTCACCACGTCGTCCGGATACCTCGGGCACCGGCTCACGGGGGAGAGGCGCGATGCCGCAGGGAACGTACAGGGGGTCTGGCCGATCGATGCGGATCGCTGGGGGTGGAGCGACGATGCGGATGAATATGCCCGCGCCGGTATGCATCCCTCGATGCTGTTCGAGCTCGTGGCGCCGGGCGAGCCCCTCGGCCGGTTGACCCAGCGCGCCGCCGAGCTTACCGGTCTGCCCGCCGGGATTCCGGTGATCGCGACCTCGAACGACAAGGCCGTGGAGGCACTGGGCGCCGGCCTCCGCGATGAGGGCGATGCCCTGTTGTCGCTCGGGACCTACGTGGCGACCATGACGCCGGGTGATCGGCCGCTGCCGGAGCACCCGGACGTCTGGACGAACTTCGCCGCGGAGCCGGGCGCGTTCCTCTACGAGAGCGGAGGTGTGCGCCGTGGGATGTGGACGGTGAGCTGGTTCCGTGACCTGCTGTCGGGCGCCGACGTCACCATCTCCGAAGAGGAGTTGAACCGGGGCGCCCAGGACGTGCCCGTCGGTGCCGGCGGCCTGGTCGCTGCTCTGGACTGGCTCGCGCCCGCCGATGAACCGTGGCGACGCGGCGCCCTCGTCGGGTTCGACGGCACGCAGGGACGCTTCCACATCCACCGGGCGATCCTCGAGGCTCTCGCGATCGAGACCGAGGCGGCGGACTCCCGTGCCAGACGGGTACTCGGTCGCCCCCGCAGCGGCCTGCTCGTCACAGGCGGCGGGAGCGCATCGACGCTCATGCTGCGCATCCTCGCCGCGGTGTACGGAGTCCCGGTGCGGGTGCCCCTGGTGCACGACGCCGCCGGGATGGGGGCGGCGATCTGCGCGGCCGTCGGCACCGGCATTCACCCCTCGTGGGACGCTGCCATGGCCTCGATGGTCGCGGTGGGGGCGGAAGTGGACGTGGACCCCGAAGCGAGAGCAGCCTACGCCGAGGTGCAGCGGACCTATGCGCGAGTGCTGCCGCGCGTGCGAAAGCTGTTCGAGGGGGAGGAAGTGGCGCCGGTCAGCGCCAGATGACGGCGAGTCCCGCGTTCAGGAGTGCCAGGATGCCGATCAGCCAGAACACGGCCGGCGGCACGGCGTCTCCGCGCTTCTGTCGCGCCGAACCGATGCCGAGGAGCGCGCCGATGATGACCAGCACGACCAGCTTGACGCCGATCTTCACGTAGTTGAGGTCGTAGTCGATGCCCCACGGCGCGGCGAGGGCGAGACCTGCGACACCGGCGATCGCGAGACCGTAGTCCATGATCTTCGTGATCTGGCGCTTACCGCCGAAGGCCTGCGCGGCCCAGGCGCCGAAAAGCACGGCGAAGCCGATCAGGTGGATGAACACGACGATATGACGCAGGGTCTCCATGCCCTCACCGTACGAGCGTGGAGCCCTCCTGCGCTAGCAAGGGCAGGCTGACCTCAGCCGCGGAGCTCCCTCGTGACGAGAGCGGTGCGCAGGGCGGCATCGGCCGCCTCGGCGCCCTTGTCCTCCTTGGAACCCTCCAGCCCCGCGCGGTCCAGTCCCTGCTGCTCGTCGTCGAGAGTCAGCACGCCGAAGCCGACGGGCTTGCCGGCATCCAGTGCGACCCGAGTGAGGCCGTCGGTGGTCGCCGCCGAGACGTACTCGAAGTGCGGGGTTCCGCCGCGGATGATCACGCCCAGCGCGACGACCGCGTCGGCTCCCCCGGCGAAAGCGGCCTGCGCGGCGATCGCGAGCTCGAAGGAGCCGGGCACGCGCACGAGCCGGTGCGTGGCGTCGGCGGCGTCGAGCACGCGCTCCGCCCCGGCGATCAGGCCGTTCGAGATCGTCTCGTGCCAGGTGCCGGCGATGATGACGACGTTCAGACCCCGCCCGTCGATGTTTCCTGTCTCGGGTGCTCCTGCGCCGCTCATTCGTCGTCCTTTCCGTGGGCGAGTGCCTCTGCGAGGTCTGCTTCGCCGATGATGTGACCCATCCGGTCACGCTTGGTCTCGAGGTACTGGTGGTTGTTCGGACCCACTCCGACGATCAGCGGCACCTGCTCGATCACGTCGAGGCCGAGTTCGCGCAATTGCGCGACCTTGTCGGTGTTGTTCGTCAGCAGACGCACCTTCGATACGCCGAGGTCCGAGAGGATGCCGGCCGCCGCGGCGTAGTCGCGCGCATCTGCGGGCAGGCCAAGAGCGAGGTTGGCATCGACCGTGTCGAGGCCCTCCTCCTGCAGGCTGTAGGCGCGCAGCTTGTTGATCAGGCCGATCCCTCGCCCCTCGTGGCCGCGCATGTAGATGACGATCCCGCCCTCCTTCTCGATCGCGTCGAGTGCGGAGTCGAGCTGTGGGCCGCACTCGCACTTCAGCGACCCGAACGCCTCGCCGGTCAGGCACTCCGAGTGCACGCGTACCAGCGCGGTGTCGCCAGGCTCGCCGGAGACGACCGCGATGTGGTCGGTGCCGGTGATGCGGTCCTTGTACGCGAGGAAGCGGAACGTGCCGTGCGTGGTCGGGACGGTGGCGTCGGCGCGCAGGCTCACGCGGCGTCCGTGGTGCGCACTGGGCGTCGCGCCATCGGGGTCGATCTCGTTCAGGTGGGCGATCAGCTGCTCGATCGTGATCACGGGTACGCCGTCTCGCGCACCGAGCTCGATGAGTCCGGGCAGGCGCATCATGCTGCCGTCCTCCGCGACGACCTCCGCGATCGCTCCGACCGGGCGGAGCCCCGCCAGCTTCATGAGCTCGACGGCGGCCTCGGTGTGGCCGCTGCGCTCGCGCACGCCGCCGTCGACCGCCCGCAGAGGCAGTACGTGGCCCGGGCGGATGATGCTGGTCGACGTCGACTCCGGGTTCGACAGCACGTTCAGCGTGTGGGCGCGGTCATGGGCGCTGATGCCGGTGGTGACCCCCTGCGCGGCGTCGACGCTCACGGTGTAGGCGGTCGAGCGGGCGTCTTCGCTGGCGGCGACCATCGGCGGCAGGTTGAGGTGGTCGGCGAGGTCGGCGGGCATCGGGGCGCAGATGAAACCGGACGACCAGCGCACGGTCCACGCCACCCACTCCGGCGTCGCGAGCTCTGCCGAGAGGATGACATCGCCCTCGTTCTCGCGGTTCTCATCGTCGGCGACGAGGACGGGTCGCCCGGCGCGCAGGGCTTCCAGGGCTTCGTCGATGGTGGAAAGGCTCATCGCGAGCCTCCTTCCGGTGCAGCCCGGAACGCGAGGAGGCGTTCCACGTGGCGGGCGAGGATATCGGTCTCCAGGTTCACGCGGTCCCCCACGGCGCGGACGCCGAGGGTCGTCGCGGCGAGGGTCTCGGGGATCAGCGAGACCTCGAACCACGGAGAGGGGTCTGCAGGGGCGCTGACGGCGCTCACCGTCAGCGAGGTGCCGTCGACCGAGATGGAGCCCTTGTCGACGACGAGTGGGGCGAGATCGGCGGGCAGACTGATCCGGAGCACGCTCCACTGCGCGCCGGGCCGCACCTCGAGCACCTCGCCGACCCCGTCGACGTGGCCCTGCACGATGTGTCCGCCGAGTCGGGCGCCCACCGGCATGGCCTTCTCGATGTTCACGCGGGTGCCGATGGTCGCCGACCCGATCGCGGCCACATCGAGCGTCTGCTTCATCACGTCGGTGTCGAAGGTGTCCGCGGTCGAGCCGACCACGGTCAGGCACACGCCGGAGACGGCGATCGACTCGCCGTGCACGGCATCCGCAGCGGCGCGGGGCGCGCGCACGGTGAGTCGCCAGCCGTCGCCCGCGGGGGTGATCGCGGTGATCTCGCCCATCTCCTCGATGATTCCGGTGAACATCAGGCGGCTCCTTCGCTCTGGGGGTTCGTGGTTTGCGCAGGGTCCGCCGCGTCCGCGGGGTGTGCGACGGCGAGCAGGTCCTCGCCGAGAGGTACCCATTCGTCGACGACGAGGCGGCGCGCCTCGCCGATGGATCCGACGCCGATCTCCGTCAGGGCGAGCCGGCGTCCGCCCAGCAGCACGGGCGCGATGTAGGCGAGCACCCGGTCGGCCAGCCCCGCCGCGATGAAGGCGCTGGCGAGCGTCGGGCCGCCCTCCACGAACACGCTCTGCACGCCGCGGGCATGGAGGTCGGCCGCGACGGCATGCAGGTCGCGGGTGTCGAAGAACAGGGGCGTCTGCGGGTGGCGATGCACCGCTGCCGCGGCGGGTGTGGGCCGCGTTCCGATGATCACGGGGATCGGCTGATGCGGGTGCAGAGCTTCACCGTCGCGGGCCGTGAGAGCGGGGTCGTCGGAGAGCACCGTTCCCGTGCCGACGACGATCGCATCGGCCGCTGCCCGGCGACGGTGCACGTCGGTGCGGGCTGCGGATCCGGTGATCCACCGGCTCGACCCGTCGTCGGCGGCGGCGCGGCCATCGAGGCTCTGCGCCCACTTGACGGTGATGTGCGGACGGCCGAGTCGCTGGGCGGTCAGCCATCCGGCGATGAGGGCGTGCGCGGCATCCGCCTGTTCGCCGGACTCGACCTCGACGCCGGCAGTGCGCAGACGTTCCGCGCCGCCCCCGGACACCGCGCCGGGATCGTCGAGAGCGTAGACCACCCGTGAGATGCCCGCCTCGATCAGGGCGACGGCGCAGGGGCCAGTGCGGCCGGTGTGGTTGCAGGGTTCGAGTGTGACCACGGCCGTCGCGCCTTCGGCTTCGCCGGGAGCGAGTTTCGAGAGAGCGTCGACCTCGGCGTGCGGAGTGCCGGCGCCGTGGTGCCAGCCCTCGGCGAGCACGGTGCCGTCGGGGGAGAGGATGACCGCGCCGACCTGCGGGTTCGCCCCGCGGGGCCCGCGAGCGGCGAGATGGAGAGCGCGGTCCATCGCGGTGCGCTCTGCCGCGTTCACTGCCATCCGTCGTCCTCCTCTGAGGCTCCGGATTCGGGCAGGGATGGCGGAACGGACGCACGTATGCGTCTCGTGCTGCCTCCCTTCCGGACTAGCGAGGTCTCCCTCGCATCACCGTCGGTCCCGGAATTCCACCGGATCGGCATCTCGATCTCTCGAGACGCTCGCGGACTGTCACCGCCGGTTCGGATTCCCACCGACCCCGGAGCACGTTGTTGATCTGAGTGTAGTCAACGCATCTGCGCAGATTTCATTCCAAGACATGCATCCGGGTGCGCCACGCGCTCGCCGTCACTTGAGAAGCCGGGACAGACGCCGGTCGGCGAGCACCTTGCCGCCCGTCTGGCAGGTGGGGCAGTACTCGAGCGAACGGTCGGCGAAGAACACGCTGCGGACCGTGTCGCCGCACACCGGGCAGGCCTCCCCCCGGCGGGCGTGCACCTGCATCCCACGGCGCTTCGCATCCTTCAGGTCGGCCGGTGGCTTGCCGGAGGCTTCGGCGACCGCTTCGGTGAGCGTCTCGCGCATGGCATCGAAGAGGCGATCGATCTCGGCACCGTCGAGCGTGTCGGCGATCGCATACGGCGACATGCGAGCGGCATGCAGGATCTCGTCCGAGTACGCGTTGCCGATACCGGCGATGACCGCCTGGTCGCGCAACAGCCCCTTGATCTGCATGCGGCGGCCGTCGAGCAGGGCGGCGAACGTCTCGCGCGTGAACGCCTCGTCGAGCGGATCGGGTCCGAGCCTGGCGATGCCCGGCACCTCCTGCGGATCGCGGACGACATACACCGCGAGCGACTTCTTCGTGCCCGCCTCCGTGAGATCGAACCCGCTCCCGTCGTCGAGCGCGACGCGCAGGGCGATCGGCGACTTGCCCGGCTTGATGAGCGTCGTGGGGAGGGTCTCGTACCAGCGCAGCCAGCCGGCCTTCGCGAGGTGGAACACCAGGTGCAGTTCGTCGCCGCAGGAGAGCACGACGAACTTGCCGAGACGGGTCGACGCCGTGATCGTCTGCCCCTGAAGCGCATGGATCGGCGGATCGTACGTCTTCAGCGCGGCGATCGCCGAGACGGTGGCGCGCGTGATCGTGTGCCCCACGGCGCGCTCGTCGAGGAAGGTGGACAGCCCCTGGACTTCCGGCATCTCCGGCATGCGTTCATCCTGTCATCGGCCGCCGACACTGTCACCCTCGGCTGCCGAGGTCATCGCTCGCCGCGCGGTCACGAACCTCAGAGGATGGGCCAGTCCACCGGCGTGCGGTCGTCGCTCGGCAGCAGCCCGGCCATCCAGCCGTCGTCCCGGCCGCGCGGGCCCGTGAGCGCTTGCCGTTGCAGTCCCTCGTACCGGAAGCCGAGGGCGCGCGCAGCGCGGGCGGAGGGGACGTTGCCCGCGACGGCCTGCCAGCGGATGCGCACCAGCCGGAGTCCGACGAACCCCCAGTCGACCACTGCCCTCCCCGCCTCTGCGAGATAGCCCTTGCCCCTGGCCGCCTCCGTCACCCAGTAGCCGAGCTCGGCAGTCGCGCCGGTGAAGTGCTCGGTCATGTTGTGCAGACCGATCATGCCGACGAGTTCGCCATCCGCGTACATGCCCCAGACGACCTCCGACCCGGTGTCCCACTGCGCGGCGACCATGCGCACGAACTCTGCGGCGTCCTCGCGACCGTACGGACTCGGAACGGTCGTCCAGCGCGGGATCTCCGGGTCCTGGCAGGCATCCGTGATCGCATCGATGTCCGCCTCCGTCGGGGCGCGGAGGACGAGGCGTTCGGTGGTGAGGACGACGGATTCCATCCCGACAGCCTAGGGAGAACGATGCCCCTGCGAACGCGGAGCGGCCGGAGTGTCGGTGGGCGCGACTAGTCTTGTCCGGTGACTGTTCCGGGGATTCTGCGCGCCTTGGAAGAGGCGTCTCTGTACCGCGATGCCCTCAGCTGGGCGCGCACCGACGCCGATCTCGGCCTGGTCGACGGGCTCGATGCGCCCGCGCTCGCCGGGCTGCTCGAGAAGCGCGCCGCGGCAGGGCACCCCGCCGCCCTGCTCGCCGTCGTCCCCACGGGCAGGAGGGCGGAGAGCCTCGCGCTCGCGATGCACGCCTACCTTCCGGAGGCCGATGTCCTGACCTTCCCGGCCTGGGAGACGTTGCCGCACGAGCGGCTCAGCCCGAGCCCCGACACGGTCGGCCAGCGGCTGCAGACCCTGCGCCGGATCGCCGAGTGGTCGGGCGATCACCCGCTCGTCGTCGTGGCATCCGTGCGCGCCGCGCTCCAGCCGATCGCGGGCAACCTGGGAGAGATCGCCCCGCTCGAACTCGCCGTCGGCAGCAGGGGGAACGAACTCGACCTCGCGGTGGAGCAGCTGGTCGAGCGGGCTTACTCGCGCGTCGACATGGTGTCCCGTCGCGGCGAGTTCGCGGTGCGCGGCGGCATCCTCGACGTCTTCCCTCCGACGTCGGAGCATCCGTATCGCGTCGAGTTCTTCGGCGACGAGATCGATCAGATCCGCGCGTTCTCGGTCGCCGATCAGCGCTCGTTGCCCGGCGACGTCACCGGTGTCGATCTGCCTCCCACCCGCGAGCTGCTGCTCACCGCCGAGGTCCGAGATCGTGCCCGTGCCCTGGTCGGAGGCTTCCCCGCGATCTCGGGAATGCTCGAGAAGATGGCCGAGGGTATCCCGGTCGAGGGCATGGAGTCATTGCTCCCCGCCGTCGCAGGGCCGCTGAAGTCGCTGGCCGAGTACCTGCCCGTCGGCAGCGCCACGGCGATCATCGACCCGGAGCGTTCGAGTGCGCGTGCCATCACCCTCGGCGACACGAATCGCGAGTTCCTCGATGCCGCGTGGAGCGCCGCGACCTCGGGGGCGTCGGCTCCCATCGACCTCGGTGCCGGCGATTTCCTGACGATCGCCGAGCTGCGCGAGGTCGTGCGGGATCGGGACGGCGTGTGGTGGCGGCTCAGCCCGTTCGGAGCCGGGCTCGGCGAGGGCGACGCGGACGCCACGAACCTCGGCGCCGCCGTCATCCCGTCCTTCCACGGCAACGTCGACGGCGCGATCTCCTTCGTCGAGGCGAAGCTGACCGACGGGTGGCGCGTCGTCGTGATCGCGGCCGGTGGCGGTCTGGTCGACCGCGCACGCGACGTGCTCGCCGACCGCGGCCTGGCCGCCCGAGTGGTCGAGACGCTCGGCGATGCACCGGAGGGCGGCGTCGCGACGCTGGTCATCGGGTCCGTGGAAGCCGGCTTCCAGGTGGCGGAGGCGAAGCTCGCGGTCCTCACCGACAACGAGTTCTACGGCCGCACGATCGGCGGTGACCAGCGGGTGGTCAAGAAGCTCGCATCGCGCCGCAAGAACGTGGTCGACCCGCTGCAGCTCAAGCAGGGCGACTTCGTGGTGCACGCCACCCACGGCATCGGCCGCTTCGTCGAGATGACCAAGCGCGAGGTGTCCACCGGCGGACGCAACGCCACGAAGTCGATCCGCGACTACCTCGTGCTCGAGTACGCGCCCTCCAAGCGCGGGTACCCCGGCGACAAGCTGTTCGTTCCGACGGATCAGCTCGACCTGCTCTCGAAGTACGTCGGTGGCGAGGCCCCCACGCTCTCGAAGATGGGCGGCAGCGACTGGTCGCAGGCCAAGGGCAAAGCACGCAAGGCCGTCCGCGACATCGCCGTCGAGCTCGTGAAGCTCTACTCCGCCCGGATGAGCGCGAAGGGCCACGCGTTCGGCCCCGACACCCCGTGGCAGCGCGAACTCGAAGAAGCCTTCCCGTTCGCCGAGACCCAGGACCAGTTGCAGACCATCGACGAGATCAAGGCCGACATGGAGCGGCCGATCCCGATGGACCGTCTGCTCTCGGGCGATGTGGGCTTCGGCAAGACCGAGGTCGCCGTCCGTGCCGCGTTCAAGGCGATCCAGGACGGCAAGCAGGTCGCCATGCTCGTGCCGACGACGCTGCTCGTGAAGCAGCACCTCGAGACGTTCACGGAGCGCTTCGCGGGCTTCCCGGTGAAGGTGCGGCCGCTGTCGCGCTTCCAGACCGACAAGGAGGCGCGCCTCACCCTGCAGGGCCTGCTGGAGGGCTCGGTCGACATGGTGATCGGCACCCACCGCATCCTCACCGATCAGGTGATCTTCAAGGACCTGGGCCTGATGATCATCGACGAGGAGCAGCGCTTCGGCGTCGAGCACAAGGACGCGCTCAAGAAGATGAAGACGAACGTCGACATCCTCGCTATGAGCGCGACCCCGATTCCGCGCACACTGGAGATGGCGGTCACCGGCATCCGCGAGATGTCGACCCTGGCGACGCCACCGGAGGACCGGCATCCGATCCTCTCGTTCGTCGGTCCCCGCAGCGACAAGCAGATGGCGGCGGCGATCCGACGCGAGATCCTGCGCGAAGGCCAGGTGTTCTTCGTGCACAACCGGGTGCAGTCGATCCAGCGGGTCGCGAGCGAGCTCGCCGAACTGGTGCCGGAGGCCAGGATCGCGGTCGCACACGGTCAGATGGCCGAGCACCAGCTCGAACAGGTCGTCGACGACTTCTGGGAGCGCAAGTTCGACGTGCTCGTGTCGACGACCATCATCGAGACCGGACTCGACATCGCGAACGCGAACACGATCATCATCGACCGCGCCGACAAGTACGGACTCAGCCAGCTGCACCAGCTGCGCGGCCGCGTCGGTCGTGGGCGAGAGCGCGCCTACGCCTATTTCCTGTACGACGAGATGAAGCCGCTGAGCGAGACTGCCGCCGACCGTCTGCAGACGATCGCGGTCAACAACGAACTCGGGTCGGGGATGCAGGTCGCGCTCAAGGACCTCGAGCTGCGTGGTGCGGGCAACATGCTCGGTGCCGAGCAGGCCGGTCATATCGCCGGCGTGGGCTTCGACCTCTACTTGCGCATGATCGGCGAGGCCGTGGCGACCTTCCGCGGCGACGAGGTCGAGACCGGGCAGGAGCTGCGGCTCGAGCTGCCCCTCGACGCGCGCATCCCCGAGTACTACATCGACAGTGAGCGGCTGCGCCTCGAGGCGTACCAGAAGCTCTCCGCCGCATCCGCTGCGACCGCGAAGGACGATGCCATCGATCTCGTCGTCGAAGAGCTCGTCGACCGCTACGGCACTCCGCCGGAAGAGGTCGAAGGGCTGCTGGCCGTCTCGCGCCTTCGTCGTCGTGCGGCACGGGCGGGGCTGACGGACGTCGTGGTGATGGGGTCGAACCTGCGCATCGCGCCCGCGCGGCTCGAGGACTCGATCAAGGTGCGGCTGCAGCGTCTGTACCCGAAGGCGAAGCTCGTCTCCGGGGGAGAGGCTCTGGTCGTGCCGATGCCCACGGTCCCTGCTGCAGTCGGCGTGGGGCTCGAACCCCTGCCCGATGCGCAACTGCTCGAGTGGGTCGGACAGCTGTTCACGGCGATCTTCCCCGAACCGGTCAAGGCCGAGTAGCGCGGGGCCCCGGGCGGCAGTACTAGTCTGGCCGCATGTTGTACGAGCACCTCGGGGCTCGCCCCCGCATCCATGACACCGCCGTCATCGCCCCCACCGCCGTCGTCTCCGGAGACGTGGAGATCGGGCCGGGCTGCCAGGTGCTGCACGGCGCCGTGATCACCGCCGAGGGAGGCGCGATCACCCTCGGTGAGCACGTCATCGTCATGGAGAACGCGCTCATCCGGGCGACTGCGGCGAACGCGGTGCACATCGGATCGCACACCCTGATCGGCACGCTGTCGAGCATCGCCGGTGCGACCGTGGGGGAGGAGACGTTCCTCGCCTCGGGGTCGAGGGTGTTCAACGGCTCCCTGATCGGATCGCGCTGCGAGGTGCGCGTCAATGCGATCGTGCTCCGCCGCGCGGTGCTGCCTGAGGGCACCGTCGTGCCGATCGGCTGGGTGGCTGTCGGCGATCCGGTGCAGCTGTTTTCGCCCGACCGGGAGGAGGAGATCGCGGCGGCGCAGCCCGACCTCGACTTCCCCGGGCACGTCTTCGGGGTCGACCGGGACACCCCCGACCTGATGGTGCAGCTGACGGAGCGCTACGGCAGCTCGCTGGCACGGCATGCGCAGGATGTGAGCCTCGACGCGCACCGCGGGCAGTCCCACGCATGACGGGCGACGTGGGCCTGGTCCGCCCCGCCGTCAGCACGGCCGACGCCGCGCGGATCGCCCTCGACTGCTGGGGGATCGCGGCGACCGCGGAGGAGCTGGGCAGCAACCAGGATCGGAACTTCCTGCTCACCACGCAGGATGGGGCGAAGAGCGTGCTGAGGATCGACAACCCGGTGTTCGGCGATGACGAGCGCGAGGCGCAGCACGTCGCACTCGATGCCTACCGTGACGCAGGCGTCGAGGTCCCGGCGGTCCTCCCGGGGCTCGACGGCGCGCTCACCCAGCGCTGGAACGGCTTCGCCGCGCGGCGCAGCGAGTGCGCGCCGGGCGAGCCGATGGTGGATGCCGGATACCTCGCGCCCGTCGTGCTCGCGGAGTTCGGGGCGCTGGCCGGCGCATCCGTGAACGCGCTGTCGGCGCTGGATCATCCCGGCCTCGACCGTCGGCAGATGTGGGACATGCGCGTCGCGTACGAGCAGATCGATGCGCTCGCGCCGTCGATCGCCGATG
This sequence comes from Microbacterium sp. Ag1, assembly GCF_001005635.1. Taxonomy (NCBI): domain Bacteria; kingdom Bacillati; phylum Actinomycetota; class Actinomycetes; order Micrococcales; family Microbacteriaceae; genus Microbacterium; species Microbacterium sp. Ag1. Next base: position 294,580 of record NZ_LBCR01000034.1, on the reverse strand, counting down.
CCGCGCTCCGGGGACGGGTGCTGCGCGCCGCGGCCAAGGCGCATGCCGCCGTCGAGCCTCTCGCCGACCGGCTCCCCGTGCAGGCGATCCACGGCGACCTCACGGACGACAACGTGATGGGGGAGCGCGGCGACGACGCACGGCTGCACCCGCGCACGGTGCTCGATCTCGGCGACCTCGGGCTCGGCTGGCGCGTCGCCGAGCTGGCGGTGTGCGCGGCATCGATGCTGCATCACGAGCCGGAGCGGCCGTTGCGGGTGCTCGAGACCATCGCTGCCTTCCACCGTCATGCACCTCTGAGGGACGCGGAGGCGAGAGCGGTCTGGCCGCTCGTGGTGCTGCGCGCTGCCCTGCTGGTCGCGAGCGGGTGGCGTCAGCTGGAGATCGACGGGGACAACGACTACGCGCGTGAGAGGGTCGCGGGCGAGCAGGCGATCTTCGACGCCGCGACACTGCTGCCGCTCGTCGAGATGACAGAGCACGTGCTCGCCACGGTCGGCGTCGATGAGGGCCCCGGCTTCGATGCGGCGGATGTGGTGACCGATCCTGACGCCGCTCCGCTGGCCGCGCTCCTGCCGGATCTCACCGGTCGCGTCGCCGTGATCGATCCGGGCGTCGAGTCGGCGGACCTCGACGGCGGACGCTGGCTCGAGGAGACGTCGGAGCGGGAACTGGTCGCCGAGGCGATCGAGCTCGGGGTCGCCGTAGCGGTGCTGCCCTACGGGGTGTTCCGACTCACCCGGGCGCGCATCGACGAGGCCGCGTCGGGGGAGACGTGGGCGACGTCGTGCGAACTGCATCTCCCTCCGGGCCCTCGTGTGAGGGTGGCGGCTCCGGCGAGCGGGCGGGTGACGCAACGGGGCGGGGTGGCCCGTCTCGTCCTCGATCTCGACGGTGTTGGAGACGACGGTGTTGGAGACGACGGTGTTGGCGACGACGGTGCTGGCGACGACGGTGCTGGCGACGGTGCAGGCGACGACGGTGCTGGCGACGGTCACGACTGGGTGCTGCAGATCTCGGGGCTCGATGCGGAGGAGCGGCGCGAGCGCCCCGTGGACGTCGGCGAGACCGTGGGCTGGATCGCTGCCGCATTCGAGCCGCGGCGCCTGACCGTCGGCATCCACCGCGATGATGCTCCCGAACGTCAGGCGGACGGTGCGCCACTCGTCGCGCCCGAGCGCGTCCCGGCGTGGAGCCGTCTTACCGCCGACCCCGCCCCGCTGCTCGGGCTGCCGTCGTTCGTGCAGCGCGACGACGCGGCCGCGGAGTTGCGGCGACGTGAGCGGATCTTCGCCTCCGCGCAGGAGCGCTACTACGAGCGTCCTCCGCAGATCGAACGCGGATGGCGGCACCATCTGATCGACACCACAGGGCGCACCTATGTCGACATGGTGAACAACGTCGCCGGCCTCGGTCACGCGCATCCGAAGGTCGCGGAGGCGGCAGGCCGCCAGCTGCGCACCCTGGCCACGAATTCCCGCTTCCTGTTCCGCGACCTCGCGGAGTACAGCGAACGGCTGCTCGCCCTGATGCCGGAAGGAAGCGGGCTCGACACCGTGCTGCTGGTCAACAGCGGCTCCGAGGCGGTCGATCTGGCGATCCGTCTGGCCCAGGCCGCGACCGGACGACGCACGGTCGTCGCACTGCGCGAGGCATATCACGGCTGGACCGCGGCGAGCGATGCGGTCACCACCAGCGCGTACGACAACCCCTCCGCGCTCGAGACGCGTCCCGACTGGGTGCACGTCGCGGATGTGCCCAACCGCTTCCGCGGCACGTATCGAGGGGCGGATGTCGCCGCCGACTACCTCGCCGACCTCGCGAGCGATCTCGACCGGCTGCAGGACGAGGGGCGGGAGGTCGCAGCGTTCCTCTGCGAGTCGATCCTCGGCAACGCGGGCGGCGTGGTGCTCCCCGAGGGCTACGTGGATGGTGCCTATGCGCAGATCCGGGCGGCGGGCGGGCTGTGCATCGCCGACGAGGTGCAGGTCGGGTTCGGGCGGATGGGGTCCGCCTTCTGGGGGTTCGAGCTCGCAGGCGTCGTGCCGGACATCGTCACGATCGCGAAGCCCATGGGCAACGGTTACCCGATCGGCGGTGTGATCACGTCGAAGCGCATCGCGGACGCGCTGTCGACGCAGGGGCAGTTCTTCTCATCGGCCGGAGGCAGCTCGCTCAGCTGTCGTGTCGGACTCGCGGTGCTCGACGCCATGGTCGAGGACGACCTGCAGCGCAACGCCGCCGTGATCGGCGCCCGCCTCGCCGAGGGGCTTCGCGGTCTCGTCGATCGGCATCCGCTGGTGGCCGTCGTGCACGGGGAGGGCCTGTATCTCGGCGTCGAACTCGTGCGTGACCGCGACACGATGGAGCCGGCGGCCGCAGAGGCCGCGGCGATCTGCGAGCGGATGCGCGAGCTCGGTGTGATCGTGCTGACCACCTCCGAGAGATCCAACGTCCTGAAGATCAAGCCGCCGCTGTGCCTCACAGCCGACAGCGCCGACCATGTCGTTGCGATGCTGGATCGGGTGCTCGCCGAAGGATGGTGACCGCGCGACGGGTCTTCGAATCCCGCGGTCGGTCCGATTGTTAAAAGCGCATTTCGAACCGAATTCGCCGTAGCGCAGATGATTCCCTCCGGTCCATACTGTTGCTCAGCGTCGGACGACCCGAAGTCCGACCCATGCGCTGTCCCCCGAGGAGTACCCATGGCCACGAAGACGAAGCCGCTCGCGCAAGGCGGAGGAACGCTGAAGAGAAACCTCGGGCTGTGGGCGATCGTCGGCCTCGGTCTCGGGTACATGACGCCGACCGTCGTGTTCGACACCTTCGGCATGGTCGCCCGAGACACCGACAACGTCGTACCGGCGGCCTACCTCGTCGCCCTGGTCGTGATGGTCTTCACCGCGATCAGCTACGGCAAGATCTCCGGTGCGATCCCGAGCGCCGGGTCCGCATACACGTACGTGCGCGAGTCGATCCACCCGAACCTCGGCTTCATGGTCGGCTGGACGTCGCTCATCGACTACGTGCTGCTGCCGATGGTGAACTGCCTCATCATCCGCAGCTACCTCGAGGCGCTGTTCCCCGAGATCCCCGGGTGGATCTGGGTGGTGCTCTACTGCATCCTCGTCACGAGCATCATCTACCTGACGATGCGCGGCACCTCGAACATGAACATGATCCTGCTGGTGTTCTCGATCGTCGTGATGGCCGTGTTCGTCGTGATGGTCGTCGCACAGCTGATGCGCGGCGACGGTGCGGGCACGGTCGCCTCGCTGACGCCGATCTTCCACGACGGCGCCACCATGGGGGCGGTGCTGATGGGCGCCACGATCGTGTGCTTCTCGTTCATCGGCTTCGATGCCGTCACCATGTACGCGGAGGAGGCGAAGGATCCGAAGATCATGCCGAAGGCGATTCTTCTCACCGTGCTGCTGGGTGGGGCGATCTTCCTGATCTCGGGCTACCTCACGCAGCTGCGTTTCCCCGACTGGAACGAGTTCGCCCCCGGCGGCGACATGCAGTTCGTCGAGGACTCGACGCTGCCGATCATCGGCAACCTGGTCGGCGGCCCCGTGCTCATGGCCGTGCTGACCGCGGCCGGTTTCTGCGCGACCCTGGCCTCCGGTCTCGCCTCGCACGCCTCGGTGTCTCGCATGCTGCTGGTGATGGGGCGCAACAACGTGCTGCCGCAGCGGGCGTTCGGCTACATCAACCCCCGCACCCACACCCCGACGTTCAACATCGTGCTGGTGGGCGCCATCTCGCTGCTCGCGATCCCCTTCACGCTCGAGCTGATCGCGGCGTGGATCAACTTCGGCGCGCTGATCGCCTTCACGTTCGTCAACATCTCGGTGATCGCGTGGTTCGCGATCCGCAAGGGCCGCCGCAAGACCCCGGGCGACATCTTCAGCTTCATCGTGATGCCGGGGATCGGCATGGTGCTCACCGGCCTGTTGTGGGCGAACCTGCACGAGGACGCGCTGCGCGGCGGTCTGGTGTGGACCGCGATCGGGGTGGTCTACCTCGCGATCATCACCAAGGGCTTCCGCAAGAAGGTCGTCGCGTTCGACGAGAACCAGGCGGTGACCGGGTACAACAAGGTGGTCAAGGTGCCGGTCGACGAGAGTTGACCCGCTCCGGTCGCGATATGTCAGCTCAAAAGGTGGAAACAGCTGACATATCGCGACCGGAAGGTCAGATGACGCCCTGAGCGAGCATCGCGGCGGCGACGCGCTCGAAGCCGGCGATGTTGGCCCCGGCCACGTAGTCGCCGGGGACGCCGTGCCGCTCCGCGGCGTCGAAGGCGGCGCCATGGATGTCGCCCATGATCTCGCGGAGCTTGTTCTCGCTGTCGCCGAAGCTCCAGCGCTGACGGGAGGCGTTCTGGCTCATCTCGAGCGCCGAGGTCGCGACGCCACCGGCGTTCGCGGCCTTGCCGGGGGCGAACAGCACTCCGGCCTTCTGGAAGGCGTCGACGGCGTCGGGCACGCAGGGCATGTTCGCACCTTCCGACACCGCGCGCACGCCGTTGGCGATCAGGGCCTCTGCATCGGCCAGGGAGACCTCGTTCTGCGTGGCGGAGGGCACCGCGATGTCGACGGGCACCTCCCACACGCTGCCGCCTTCCACGAAGCGGGCGCTCGGGCGACGGTTGGCGTACTCGACGATGCGGGCGCGCTCGACCTCCTTGATCTGACGCAGCAGGTCGAGGTCGATGCCGGCGTCGTCGACGACGTAGCCGGACGAGTCGGACGCCGTGACCGCGGTCGCACCGAGCTGGGTGGCCTTCTGGATCGCGTAGATGGCCACGTTGCCGGAGCCCGAGATGCCGACGCGCTTGCCGTCGAGGGAGTCGCCGTGCACGGCGAGCATCTCCTGCGCGAAGAACACCGCGCCGTAGCCGGTGGCCTCGGTGCGCACCTCGGCCCCGCCCCATCCGGTGCCCTTGCCCGTGAACATGCCCGACTCGTGGCGGTTGGTGGCCTTGCGGTACTGGCCGAACAGGTAGCCGATCTCGCGGCCGCCGACGCCGATGTCGCCCGCGGGGACGTCGGTGTGCTCGCCGAGGTGCCGGTAGAGCTCGTTCATGAACGACTGGCAGAAGCGCATGACCTCGGCGTCGGAGCGGCCGTGCGGGTCGAAGTCGGACCCGCCCTTGCCGCCGCCGATGCCCTGACCGGTGAGCGCGTTCTTGAAGATCTGCTCGAAGCCCAGGAACTTGATGATCGACAGGTTCACCGAGGGGTGGAAGCGCAGCCCGCCCTTGTACGGGCCGAGCACGGAGGAGAACTGGATGCGGTAGCCGCGGTTGACGTGCAGCTTCCCGGCGTCGTCGATCCACGGCACACGGAAGAGGATCTGGCGCTCGGGCTCGACCAGGCGCTCGAGGATGCCGCCGTCGACGTATTCCGGGTGACGCTCCAGGACGGGTGCGATCGAGTGCAGCACCTCGTGGACGGCCTGGTGGAACTCCGGCTCGTGCGGGCTGCGGGAGAGCACCGTGTCGAAGACAGGCTGCACGGAGTCGGCGAGCGGATGGAAGTCAGCAGGGGACGTAGCGGTCACGCGGAAGGGCTTTCTGGTGGGGGATGGGGTGCGGGCGATCGTGTCGCGCGCGAAAGCAGAGCCGGGTGAGGCGGAGGTTTCACTCTAGCGTCGGCCACAGCCGCGTCAGCGCACCCGGCGGGAGGGCTCGGGTCACCCGGTGTTCTGCAGCCCGGCGGCGACCCCGCTGACCGAGAGCAGCAGCAGCCGCTGCTGCTCCGCGTCGGCTCCGGAGCCGGTCGGGCCGTGATCCGCCGAACGCAGGGCACGCAGCGCCCGGAGCTGCAGGAGCGAGAGGGCGTCGACGTAGGGGCTGCGCAGCTGCACGGCCCGCTGCAGCACGGGCTTGTTCTCGAGGAGTCCGGTGCCGCCGGTGAGACGGATCACCCAGCGCCGCGTGAGGGCGAGCTCGTCCAGCACGAGCTGGGCCAGGTCGTCGCGGTCGCCGAGGGCGAGGTACTGGCGGGCGATGCGCTCGTCGGTCTTGGCGAGGCTCATCGCGACGTTGTCGATCATGGTGCGCAGCAGCGGCCACTCCCGGTACGCCTCGACGAGAAGTTCCTCGTCGCCGACGGCTTGCAGGGCGGAGCCGAGTCCGAACCAGCCGGCGAGGTTGATGCGGGCCTGCGTCCAGGCGAACACCCACGGGATGGCGCGGAGGTCCTCCAGCGACTCGACCGACAACCCGCGTCGTGCCGGGCGCGAGCCGAGCGCGAGCAGACCGATCTCCTCCATCGGGGTCACGGTGGCGAACCACGATGCGAACCCCTCGGCCTTCACCAGCGAGAAGAAGCGCTCACGAGAGGCCGCGTCCATCGCCGAGGCGACCTCGGCGTAGCGCTCTGCCGCACGGCTGGTGCGCTCCTCCTCGGTGGGGGACGACGCCAGCAGGGTGGCCGCGGCGACCTGGTCGATGTGCCGCATCGCGATCGCGGGCTCGCCGTAGCGCGCGAAGATGACCTCGCCCTGCTCGGTGAGCTTGAACCGGCCGTCGACGGAGTGCGGCGGCTGCGCCAGGATCGCCGAGTTGGCAGGCCCGCCCCCTCGTCCGAGTGCGCCGCCACGACCGTGGAAGAGCGTCAGCTCGATGTCGTTGTCCTGCGCCCAGCGGGCGATCTTCTCCTGGGCTTCGTACAGCGCCAGGTTCGCGGCGACGGGGCCCACGTCCTTCGACGAGTCCGAGTAGCCGAGCATGACCTCGAGCCGGTTGCCGGTCGCGGCCATGCGCTCGCGGAACTCCGGGAAGGTCACGGCCTCGGCGAGGATGCCCGGGGCGGCCTGGAGGTCGGCGAAGGTCTCGAACAGCGGCACGACGTCGAGCACAGGCGCATCGTCGCCGAGCGCGTATCGGGCGAGACGGTGCACGTTGGCGAGGTCGGAGGCTGCCTGGGTGAAGGAGACGACGTACCGCCCGGCCGCACGCAGACCCCGGTCGTGCTGGATGTCCGCGATCGCGCGGAAGACGTCGAGCACCTCTTCGGTCTGTGCGCTGACGGCTTCGCCCGCATCGAGCTCGGCAAGAGCCTTCGCGTGCACCTGGGAGTGCTGACGCACCTCGAGCTCGGTCAGGTGGAAGCCATAGGTCTCGACCTGCCAGATGAGGTGCTGCACCCCGCCGAACGCGTGGCGCTTCGCGCCGGCATCCGCGAGCGACGCCTGCACCGCCCGCAGGTCGGCGAGCAGTTCCTCGGGACGCGCGTAGGGCTGGCCGCCGTCTCCGCGGCGGGTGTCGGCGACGCGGCGCGCCAGCACGAGCAGCACGCGACGGTGCGGCTCATCGGGGGAGCGGGTGGCGAGCTCGGCCGCCAGGTCGGGCTCCGTCTGGGCGAAGCGCTCCCAGAGCGCCGTGACCTCGGCGCTCGGCGGCGTGTCGTCGGCGGCGAGAGTGAGGGTCCGGCCGATGCGCCCCAGCGCGCGCTCGAGGCCGCGGAGCACATGGTCCGCCGCGATCTGCGACGCCTCCCGCGTGACGGAGGCCGTGACGAACGGGTTGCCGTCGCGGTCACCGCCCACCCAGGAGCCGATGCGCACGAACGCGGGGACCACCGGAGCGCTCGCACCCGAATCGTCTCCGCGGAGGGCATCGTCGATACGGCGGTAGACGTGCGGCACCGTGGTGAAGAGCGTCTCGTCGAACACACCCATCACGGTGCGCACCTCGTCGGTCGGAGTCGGCTTCTGCGACCGCAGCGGGGCCGTGCGCCAGAGCGTGTCGATCTCCTCCAGCATGCGCCGGCGCGCACGGTGCTCCTCCGCACCGCGTTCGCTCGCCGCATCGTGCTGTGTGAGCAGCTCGGACAGACGGCGGATGCTCGACGACACCGCGCGACGGCGGGCTTCGGTCGGGTGCGCGGTGAAGACCGGGTGGAAGCGGAGCCCCTCCAGCCGACGTCGCGCCTCGTCGTCCCCCACCTCGGTGCGCAGGCGCGCGTATGCGGTGGCGACGGTGTCCGCGGTGTCCTCGCGACCCGGCTGACCGGCGCGCTCGCGCAGCACACGCACGCGCTGATGCTCCTCCGCGAGGTTCACGAGGTGGAAGTAGCAGGTGAAGGCGCGGGCGACCTCATCGGCACGGGCGACCGTGAACGACTCGGCGATGGCCGCGGCGCGCTCGAAGGCGTCCGAGGTCTCGTCCTCATAGGCCTGGATCGTGGCGAGGCGCAGACGTTCGACGTCGTCGAACAGGTCGTCGCCACCGGCCTCGCGCAGCACCTGACCGAGCAGCTGGCCCAGCATGCGGACATCGGTGCGCATGGCATCGGGGATGCCCTGGCCCGCCTCGAATCGGCCGATCACGCGGATGGCCTCGGTGTTCGTGGGTTCGGAGAAGGAGTGTGCGGGGGTCACCCCTCGAGAGTATCCCGCGTGCGAGGGGTCGCCTGCACGCATGACGACGCACTGCGTCACTGCGCCATCGGAGGCCCGCAGCACGTGTGCGACCTACGATGGACGGGATGCGCATCTCAGCGAACCCCCTCCGCGGACAGCAGTTCCCCGCCGTCCTCCTCCTTCTCGCGGCCGGGCTCGGCCTGCTGCTCGCGAACCTCCCGACGCATGATGCGCTCGCCGCCTTCATCGACGTCCACATCGCCGTGCCAGGCACCGCCCTCGATCTGTCGATCGCGCACTGGGTGTCCGACGGTCTCCTCGCCGTCTTCTTCCTGGTCGTGGCCATCGAGCTGCGCCACGAGCTCACCCACGGTGAACTCGATTCCCCGCGCAAGGCGGTGCAGCCTGCCATCGCGGCCACCGGAGGAGTGCTCGTCCCGATCGCGGTCTACCTGCTGATCGCCGGTGGGGACGGCGTCACGGCACCGGGCTGGCCCATCCCGACGGCGACCGACATCGCCTTCGCGCTCGGGGTGCTGGCGATGTTCGGCAAGGGACTCCCGTCCCGGGTGCGCGTCTTCCTGCTCGCCCTGGCGATCCTCGACGACATCATCGGGATCGTCTTCATCGCCGTGCTGTTCGCCGTCGATGTGCAGTGGCTGCTGTTCGGACTCGCGATCGTTGGCGTGGCCGTGTTCTGGGCGCTGAGCCGACTCCTGCATGCGAAGGGCCACCCACTGATCGCCGTTGCCATGGTCCTGGTCGGCGTCGTCACCTGGGGTCTGGTCGCCTCCTCCGGCATCCACGCGACGATCGCCGGCGTGCTGCTCGGACTCGTGATGGCACCCGTCCCCGCCGAGCGCACGAGACACGCGCTCGAGCCGACGGTGAACGGGGCGATCCTGCCGCTGTTCGCCTTCGTCGCGGCGTTCGTCGTGATCCCCGCCGTCTCGATCACGCAGCTGTCCCCGGCATTCTGGGCGATCGTGGTCGCCCTGCCGGTGGGCAAGATCATCGGCATCTCGCTGTTCGGCTGGATCGCGATGCGCATCCGCCCGAAGGGATCGGACCCGGCGTTGCCGTTCGCCGACATCCTCTCGGCCGGCGCTCTCGGCGGCATCGGGTTCACGGTGTCCCTGTTGTTGGCGAACCTCGCTTTCGCGGAGGACGGCGGCATCAGGGATCAGGCGATCCTCGGTGTGCTGGTGGGCTCGCTGATCGCGCTGGTGCTCTCCGGCATCATCGTGTCGCTGCGTGCGCGCTGGTACCGTCGGCTCTCATCCGCATCGTCGTGATCGCGCGTCGTGATCGCGCGTCGTGATCGGTCGCCGTCGTGAACCGGTCATCGGGAGAAGGAGGAACCGTGAGCGTTGAATCCGAGGTCCGCTCGCCCGGGGAGGACCCGCTGCGCGAGGCTGCCGAGACCATGCGCGCGGTCAGGGAGCGCTGCGTGTGGTCGCAGCAGATCACGCATCGCGACCTCGTGCCCTATCTGATCGAGGAGTCGCACGAGGTGATCGATGCCGTCGAGGTCGGCTCTCGCGACGACCTGCGCGAGGAGCTGGGGGATCTGCTCTGGCAGGTGCTGTTCCACGCGGCGATCGCCGCGCAGGACCCGGACGATCCGTTCGACATCGACGACGTGGCGCAGACGCTCACGGAGAAGATGGTGCGTCGTCATCCGCATGTGTTCGCCGGGGAGGTGGCTGAGACTCCCGAGCAGGTGCTGGTGCACTGGAACGCCGCGAAGGCCGCGGAGAAGCGCACCCGACGCAGCGTGCTCGACGGAGTGCCGCGCGGGATGCCGGCGCTCGCGCTCGCGCAGAAGATCGCCGGGCGTGCCATCGGCGCAGGAGTGCCCGTCGAGCGGGTCGCCTCTGCCGCCGCCCCCGCCTCGGAGGAAGAGCTGGGGGACGCGCTCCTCGCGCTGGTGGCGACCGCCCGCGAGCAGGGGTGGGACGCCGAGCGCGCCCTCCGCGAGCGGCTGCGTGCGCTGGAAGACGACGTGCGCGCCGCCGAAGCCGCGCGCTGATCCCGGCGCGACCCCATCCCGGCACGACCGAGTCGGCAGACCTGGAAAGATGGAACCGTGGCTACCGTGAACCCGCCGCGCGGCATGCGCGACATCCTCCCCGCCGACAAGGCCCGCCGTGAGCGTGTGCTCTCCGTCATCCGCGAGCGCTATCTCGCGCATGGATTCGACGAGATCGAGACGCCCGTCGTCGAGGAGTACGACCGTCTGCATGCCGGCATCGGTGGCGACAACGAGAAGCTCTCGTACAACATCCTCCGCCGTGGCCTGGATGCCGACGCGATCCGCGCCGCCGCCGACGACCCCGCAGCGCTCTCCGACCTCGGCCTCCGCTACGACCTGACGGTGCCGCTCGCGCGTTTCTACGCGAGCAACCGCGGTCAACTGCCGACCGTCTTCCGCTCGATCCAGATCGGACCGGTCTGGCGGGCGGAGCGCCCGCAGAAGGGCCGCTACCGCCAGTTCGTGCAGTGCGACATCGACATCATGGGGGACGACACCGCACGCGCCGAGGCCGAGCTGATGGTCGCCTCGCTCGACGCGGTCGACGCCCTCGGCCTCGACGGGGCGACCGTGCGCATCAACGATCGCCGGGTGCTGGAGTGGATGCTCGACAGCTTCGGGTTCACCGCCGAGGAGCGTCCCGGCGTGCTCATCACGATCGACAAGCTCGACAAGATCGGTCCGGAGGGAGTGGCGACGGAGCTCCGTGAGCGCAGCGCATCGACCGCAGCCGCCGACGCGTTCGACGCCTTCCTCCGCCGCCCGCAGACGCTGGAGTACAACCCCTTCGGCGAGCGGCAGATCCGCAAGGCGCTGCCCGACGGAGCTCCGGCCGACCTGGTCGAGCACCTGGTCGGCATCGGCGAGGCCGTGGCTGCGGGACGGGGACAGTCCGACATCCCGCTCGTCTTCGACCCATTCCTCGTGCGCGGCATGGGGTACTACACGGGCACGATCTTCGAACTCGCGCATCCGTCCGTCAGCTACTCCCTCGGCGGTGGCGGACGCTACGACGGCATGATCGGTCGGTTCCTCGGGCAGCAGGTGCCCGCGGTGGGCTTCTCGCTCGGGTTCGAGCGCCTCGTCGACCTGATCGCCGAGGAGTCGGACGTCACGACGAACGCGGTCGTGCTGATCCACGACGCCGACGTTCCGGTGCACGAGCTCGTCACGCACAAGGCCGCGCTCATCGCGGACGGCGCCAGGGTCCGACTCGAGCGCCGCACCAAGAACGTCAAGGCGCTGCTCGAGCGTTCGGCGGTCGACGGCTACACCTCGTTCGCGATCGTGTCCGCCGGTGCCGCAGACCTGGAGCTCAAGCCCCTGTCCTGAGCCTCCTGCGGTCGGCATCCGGAACCTCCCGGGCCGATGCGCGTTCACGCCGCGTTCACGCCGACGGGGTGCAATCGTGGGGTGAGTCGCATCGGCACCGCGTTCGTCGTCCGCATCGTCCTGGCGGGTGCCGCTCTGGCCGTCGTGCTCGGTGTCGTCCGCGTCGTGCTGGTGCAGCAGGCCGCGCTCGCCCGACGGCGGATCGGGAAGCCGCTGGGGGAGCACTCCCTCGATGCGGATCGTGTCTGGCGCCGCTCCCTCGGCGGCGAGCCGCTGGAGCTGCTGGTGCTCGGCGACTCGATCGCGGCCGGGCTCGGTGCCGAGCGCCGCAAGGAGACTCTCGGCGCTCGACTCGCGAAGGCGACGGGGCGCCGGTTGCAGCGACCGGTGCGGTTGCGCACGGTGGCCGTCGTAGGGTCGGAGTCTCCCGATCTGCCGAGCCAGTTCGATGCGCTCCCCGATGGGTACCTTCCGCACGTCGCCGTGATCGTCGTCGGCGGCAACGACGTGACGCACCGACTGCCTCCTGCGCTGTCGGAACAGCATCTGCATGAGGCGATCCGCAGGCTGCGCGGCATGGATGCCGAGGTCGTCGTCGGCACGTGTCCCGACCTGGGCGCGCTCCGCGCCGTGCCGCAGCCGTTGCGGCGGATCGCCTCCGGTCTGTCGCGCCGCCTGGCCGAGATCCAGGCCGAGACGGCGCGGCGGGCGGGCGCGGAGCCGGTCGATCTGCGTCGAGCGGTGGGTCCGATGTTCTTCGACGAGCCCGAGGCGATGTTCAGCCTCGACCGCTTCCACCCGAGCGCCCTGGGCTACCGCCGTACGGCCGAGGCACTGCTTCCGGCGGTGTGCCGCGCGGCGGAGCGGTCGCTCAGCTCGCCTCGTCCGCAGGAGACCCGCTGAACGACGCCGCCCACTCCGCCACTCGACGACTGCTCTCCTCGTCCGAGATGTCCTCGACGCGCGTCATCACAGACCAGCGCACCCCGAACGGATCGCGGATGCTGGCGAAGCGATCACCGGAGACGAAGGGTGCGGGTGCTTCGCGCACGGTCGCTCCCGCGGCGACCGCCTTCTCGACGACCGCATCGACGTCCGCGACGTACAGCCCCATCGAGTAGCAGTCGTCGTCGCCACCGGGGGAGCGCACGAGGTGGTACTCGGGATTGGGCTCCCCGAGCTGGAGCAGGCCGAGGCCGAAGTCCAGGTCGGCGTGCGCGACCACGCCGCCGAACTCGGTCACGTCGACGACTCTGGCCCCGAAGACGTCGCGGTAGAACGCGATGGCCTGCTTCGCGTCGGGGATGGCGAGGAAGGGGGTGAGCGAGGTGGCGCTGTGCGGGCGCCCGTTCGTCGTGTACGTGCCGTTCGCGCCGGCCGTGGGGGTGTGCGTCGTGGTGTGGTCTGTGCTCATGACGCCACGGTAGAACGGGCGATGCGGCGGCGGCTTGAAGATCCGCGACAGCCTCGCCCTGTCGGCGTCGGGGCCTACGCTGGGCCGATGGTGAACCCGACCCGCGGGGTGCTCTACCCCGCTCGCCTTCCGCAGTTCCACCGGCTGCCACCGCCGCCGGCAGCCGCGGAGCTGGTGGAGTGGTTCTGGATCCCGGAGTGGGACATCGAGCCTGGGCGTTCGTCACGGCAGGAGATCGTGGCGTATCCGGCGCTGAACCTGGTCGTCGACGCGAACACCGTCACGCTCGCCGGAGCGACGACGCGGGCGTCGCACCGCGATCTGCGGGGGAGCGGCTGGGCCGTCGGGGCGCTGCTGCGTCCGGCAGCGGTCGCCGTGCTGATCGACGATCCGGCGTCTCTCGTCGACGACGAGCGGGAACTCGACGACGGGAGCGGTACCGGCGCGCTGCGCGCTGCCGTCGTGTCGACGATGAGCTCGGGCGAGGGGCGACGCGAGCGGGCGGTCGAGGCCTTCTCTCAGTGGCTCGAGGATCGTGCGGGGCCGGTCGGCGAACCGGCACGCCAGGCCAACGCGTTCATGGAAGTCCTGATGGGCGATGGCGCCGCGCTCACCCCCGAGGAGGCCGCCACGAGGTTGGCCGTCTCGGTGCGCACCCTGCAGCGGATGACCCACCGCCACGTGGGGCTCTCGCCCGCCGCGATGATCCGACGTCGGCGGCTGCAGGAGGCGGCGCAGCGAGTGCGAGAGAACCCGGAGACCGACCTGGCCTCGATCGCCGCCGAGCTCGGCTACGCGGATCACTCGCATCTCACGCGCGACTTCCAGGCGGTCCTCGGCATCGCACCGCGCATGTACCGCTCCCAGGCGCGGGGCTGACCGCGGCGCGTCGAGCTCAGGCGTGCGCCGGGCTCAGGCTCTTTCGAACCGCAGCCGCAGCAGCCGGTATCCGACCCCGAGGAGGACGACCCCCGCACCGATCAGTGAGGCCAGCACGGGAAGAGTGTTCACCAGCACCAGGCAGCCGAGCGCTCCGAGCACGTGCAGCACCCGTGGATACCGACGCGCGGACCCGCTCTGACGGAATGCGGCGGCGTTCGCGATCAGGTAGTACAGCAGCACGCCGAAGGAGGAGAAGCCGATGGCGCCGCGCAGGTCGGCGATGAGGACGATCGCGACCACGATGAGCGCGATGGCGATCTCCGCGCGCTGCGGGACCTGATGGCGCCGATCGATCTTCGCGAGGAATCGAGGGACGTCACCCTCGCGAGCCATGGCCAGGGCCGTACGACCGATCCCGGTGAGCAGAGCCAGCAGGGCACCGAGGGAGGCGGCGGCAGCAGCGACGCGGATCACGGGCGCCCAGGCAGATGCCCCGGCGGCCACCAGTACATCGACCAGAGGAGCGGTCGAATCGGTCGCACCAGCGCCGAGCACCAGGACGACGACGAGTCCCACCAGCGCGTACACGACGACCGTGCCGCCCAGCGCCAGCACGATGGCACGGGGGATCGTGCGTCCGGGATCGACGACCTCCTCACCCATGGTCGCGATCCGGGCGTACCCCGCGAATGCGAAGAACAGCAGGCCGGCCCCCTGGAGCACTCCGTAGGCCGTGGCATCGGGGAGGGGGGTCGGGTTCGCCGCCGGAGCGCCGGCGAACCCGAAGACCACGACGACCGCGAGGCCGAGCAGGGAGCACACCACGAGGATGCGGGTGACCAGGGCGGTGCGGGTCACGCCGAGGCAGTTCACGGCGGCGAGCAGCACGACAGCGGCGACCGCGACGGGCAGCTGCCAGCCGGCCGGTGCCGCGTAGGCGGCGAACGTCATGGCCATCGCCGCGCAGCTCGCGATCTTGCCGATCACGAAGCTCCATCCCGCGATGAAGCCCCACCAGGGGCCTATCTCCGCGCGGGCGTAGGCATAGGTGCCACCCGCGACCGGGTGGGCGGCGGCGAGCTGCGCTGATGAGGTGGCATTGGCGTATGCGACGACCGCGGCGATCGCGAGGGCGATGAGGACGCCGCTGCCAGCGACCCCGATCGCGGGAGCCCACACGGAGAAGACACCGGCGCCGATCATCGAGCCGAGACCGATGGCGACCGCGTCTCCGAGCGTCAGGCGACGGGCGAGGGGCATCCCGTCATCGTGTCACCCGCCGGTGAACGGCGGGTGAAGAGGCGTGCGAGCGTGACGGCACGACGGCCAGTGCGGGCAGCGTGAGGGTCGCCGGCGCCGTGCCGCCGACGCGGACGGTCTGATCGCTGGGGATGAGCCGCGAGTGGTCGCGCACCGGGTCCTCCGTTCCGGGGTTGCGCAGGTGCAGCGGGTGCGCGCCCGACGACACCTGCACGCGCAGGCGTGACCCCGCCGCGAACCGGTGGGCGAGAGGCGCGAGTTCGAGACGGATCCGGCCCGCCTCGTCTGTGTGCGTCTCGTCCGTGTGCACCTCTTCCGGCCGAAGGCGCCGGTACCCGTCGGTCAGCGCCCGCGAGACCCCTCGCGCGTCCACCTCGCACAGACGCACGAACAGATCGGCGCGCGGGTTCGAGGACGCGAAGGACAGCGTGATCGTGGGCGTGCCGATGACGAGGAGGTCGTCGGGAAGCCGGTCGCCCGTGAAGACGAGCACATCCGCCCGGCGTTCGCGGGTGTGCTGGGGGCGGCGCCCGGCGGAGAACGGATTGAGGGTCCTGCCGCCCGCATCCGGGGTCGGGGCCGCCGGATCGTAGCGGTACGTGAGGTCGGCCGCGGGGCTGGCGACGCCCGTGCCGTCGAGGCGCCCGTCGCGGGTGAGCTCCAGCTCCACGGCCGTATACGGCGGGGGCCAGCTGTCCAGCTCCCGCCAGCCGCCGCCACCTGTCACGTCGATGCGCACCCCTTCGGTCTGCGCCGTTCCGGTGAACGAGCGCAGCACCTCGCGGACGCCGATGACGGTGATGTCGGGCGCCCCGTGCACCCAGTCGCCGACGATGAGGCGCACCGGACGACCCGCATCGCGCAGGGCCGCGTAGTCGTCGAGCTGGCCCACGAGGAACAGATCCTGCCAGCCGGCGACCAGCGTGACGGGCGGGATGGAGTCGACGTCCTGCGCGAAGTGCATCGGCTCCCACCAGGGGTCCCCCTGATCGCTGTGCTCGACCCAGTCGCGGTAGAACTGCGGATCGGCGCCTCGGGCCACGCGCACGGCATCCGCCGGCGGGACGGCGAGCGCGCCGCGACGGAATCCGCGCCGGGCACGCAGCAGCGCCCAGGCCTTCGACGGCAGCGCTCGCTCCTGGATGTCGAGGGCGTATGCCCACGTGAGCGGGGTGTCGATCGAGAATCCGCCGCCCGGGTAGAGGATGGCATCGTCGAAGCGCCGCGCGGAGATGGCGATGCCGAGCGCGTCGGGGCGGTCGTCGCCGTCGCAGTACGCCCACTGGGTCACCCCGAAGTAGCTCCCGCCCCACGAGCGCACGCGTCCGGTCGCCCACGGCTGCGCGCGCAGCCACCGCATCGTCGCCTGCCCGTCGGCGACCTCGTCGTGCAGCGGATCGAACGTCCCGCCGGAGCCGAAGGTGCCGCGACAGCTCTGCACGACCACATGGTGCCCTCGCTCGGCCAGGAAGAGCGCGACGCCGGCGATCCCGTCGCGGCCGTACGGCGTGCGGATCAGGATGGTGTCGCCTCCGGATCCTTCCGCGTGCCAGTGGTCGGTGAGGAGCGCGGCGCCGTCGTCCGACGCCACCCGGATGCCGGTCGTCCGGACGACGTCCTGGTGCGTCTTCGCCGGCATGTCGGCGACGCGGGCGAGCCGCCGGTACTCGCGCCGCGCGGCGCCGCCCAGGCGGGGAGCATCGGTCATCGCACGCCCTTCACTCGGGTGACCGTGAACGCGGCGATCACGGCCATCACGACCGCGCCGATGTAGAGGGCCGCGAAGTTCTCACCTGTGGGCGAGCCTATGCGGGTCGCGAAGAATCCGAAAACGGGGACGAGGATGCCCGGCAGCAGGTAGGCGAGAGCCACGATGCCGAGGTCCTTGCCTGCGTCCTCGACCGAGGGGAGGCACTCCGTCATCAGTGCGACGTCGGCGGCGATGTAGGCGCCCTGCCCCGCCCCGACGATCGCGATGCCGACGAGGAAGAAGGCGATGTCGCCGAAGGAGATCGCGAGGATGAGCCCTCCGGCGCTCGCGAGGGCGCCGATGATGACGCTCGGCTTGCGGCGACCCGTGCGATCGGAGATCACGCCGAACACGAACGCCATGACCAGGTTCATCAGCGTGAAGGCCGCTGTGGCCTGAGTCTGCACGGCGGCGATCTCGGTCGGGTCGTCGATGCCGAAGCGGCCGGAGATCGTGAGGTAGAGATAGCTCGTGACCGAGACGATCGACGCGGTCATGAAGAAGCGGCACACCCACGCCCATGCGAAGTCCGGGTAGCGACGCGGACTCAACCAGAAGGTGGCGAGCACCCCGCTCCAGTCGAGCGGCTCGGCTGGCAGCAGTCGCCGGATGTCCTTCAGCGTGAAGAACAGGGTGAGTGCGAGGACCACGGAGAGGCCGCCGGGGATCAGGAACATGCCGATCTGGCCCATGGGCGCGACGATGCCCGCGAGGGAGACTCCGCCGAGGATGCCGATGGCGGTGGCCGCTCCGGTGACGGCGGACATGATCGCGCGGATGCTGCGGCGGATCTGATCCGCGAACAGGGTGTGCACGGTCATCGACACGGCGCCCCATCCGACGAGGACCAGGATCGTGCCGACGCCGAGCACGAGGAGGTTCGGCGCGGTCGCCTGGATCACGTAGCCGATCAGGGCGATCAGCGCGCCGGAGAGGATCCAGGGGCGGCGGATGCCGAGGCGGGACATCGAGCGGTCGCTGAGCCGACCGAAGATCGGCGTCGTGATGAGGATGGCGGCGCCGCCGAGGGTGAGGATGATGCTGAGGTTGCCCGTCGCCTGGTCGGGGTCCCATTCCTTGAGCAGCTGCGGGATCGCGACACCGGCGACGCCCTGGGCGATGCCGGAGCCGAACCACGCGAGCACGAAGGTGATCCAGAACAGGCGCGTCTGGCGCTGTCCGGGGATCGCGTCGGCGGTGAGCGGGGGAGCGGGATCTGCGGGGAAAACGGGATCGACGGCGTGGGTGGACATCTTCGTCTCCTGGTCTCGGTCGGGGTGGGAACTGTTCATGGCCGCGTGCCGGTGGTGGTCACGGCTCCGGCGGACGGTCGGGGCATCGGATGGGAGTCGGCGCGGTAGGCACCGGCGAGCTCTTCGACGAAGGCGTCGCGCCATTCGCGGGCTCCCTCCCAGCATCCGGTGAGCCCGGGAGACGCGTGGTCGTGCCCGAGTCCGATGTGCAGCACGACGGGGACGCCTGCTTCACGCAGGCTGTCGGCGTACGCGATGGCACCGTCGCGGAGCGGGTCGTACTCGGCGGCGAGGATGAGTGCGGGCGCGAGCCCGCGGTGATCCGGCGCATCAAGTGGTGAGGCCTCGGCGAGCGGCGCTCCCGCGCGATACAGCCCGGCGAGGTGCTCGATGCCCGTGCGCTCGGCGGGCCGAAGGCGGCGGTGCATCGAGTCGCCGAACAGCCGCAGTGCCGCGGGCAGCACTTCGAGCGCCTGGTGATGCAGCGGCTCTCCGGCGTCGCGCAGGCGTAGAGCGGTGGTCGCCGCGATCGTCGCCCCCGCGGAGTTGCCTCCGACACCGAGCCGGTCGGCATCGACGTCGAGTTCGGCGGCGCGCTCGCGGAGGTCGGCGAGAGCGGCCACGGCGTCGTCGACGGGGGCGGGGAACGGGTGCTCGGGAGCCAGACGGTACTCGAGCGCGACGATCTGCACTCCTGACCGCAGCGCGCGATCCGCGCACAGGCGGTCGTTGAGGATCTCGTCGATCGTGCCGCCCGTCCACCCGCCGCCGTGCAGCCACAGCATCGTCGGCATCGCCCCGATCGCCGACGTCGGGCGGAACCGACGGGCACGCAGCGGTTCCGCTCCGCCCGACACCACGAGATCGTCGATCTCCACCTCGGCGGGAACGGGAGCGGTGAACTCGACGGCGAGGCGGTCGCTCAACTCGCGCTGCGCCCGGCGACGGGCTGCCATCTCGCGAGACTCGAGGTCGGGGAGCGTCGCGGAGAGTTCGCCGATGCGCTGGATCCAATCGCGGATCTCGGGACCCAACGGCGGCTCGAGGTACTCGGGAGCGCTCATGCGGTCGCTCCTGGGTGGAGCGTGCGCAGCTCGGAGACGACGAGACGGTGTGCGACGTCTGCGGAGGGCACGAACCCGGTCGATCCCAGCGAGCCGTGGGTCTGTCCGATGAAGCGCATCGCCGTCACCGGCACGCCGGCCGCCGAGAGTGCGCGCGCATAGGCTTCCCCGTCACCACGCAGGGGGTCGAGCTCCGAGGTGAGGATCAGTGCCGGCGGCAGGCCTTCGTGAGAGGCGGCCCGCAGCGGGGAGGCGTACGGTCGGCGTGCCGCCGCGGCATCGTCTCCGACGTACTGACGCACGAGCGTCCGGCCGACCGCGCGCACGATGACGCCAGGCATGCGGGCATCGATGCCACTCATGTCGGCATGTCCCATGGTCAGATCGAGGGCGGGATTCTCCAGCAGCTGCAGCGCGATCGGATGCGCGGAGCGATCACGGTTCATGAGCGTCACGGCCGCGGCGAGGTCGCCTCCCGACGATGCTCCGCCGATGGCGATCCTCTCGGGCGACGCCCCCAGCTCCTCCGCGTGCGCGTGGGTCCATTCGAACGCCGACCAGCACTGCTCCGGCTGCGTGGGGAAGCGCTCCTCCGGCGCATGGGCGTAATCGGCAGCGACGATCACGATGCCGGCGTCGTGTGCTCTGACCCGGAAGCGCGCATCCCACGAGACCCAGTCGATGCCCGCGATGGTGAACCCGCCGCCGTAGAAGTACACGAGCACGGGGAGCCCCGACCCTGGCGGTGTGCGCTCCTCACCGGGCCAGTAGACCCGCACGCGCACGTCGGGGTGCCCGTCGACCGGGACGATGTGGTCCTCGGTGGCGGTCGGCAGCGGGGTGATACCCAGCGCGGCGCTCACGGCGTCGTCATTCTGAGCCGCGACCCGGCGGCGGCCCGCGGGGTCTGCGGGCTCCGGGGCGAGCAGCGGAGCGACGCGTTCCTCCCACGCCGCCACCGCGCTGTCGAGCGCGGGGCGTCGGAACCGGGACCGTGCTGTCGGCATCGGGCATCTCCTTCGATGGGTTCGCGTCTCGGCGGGGTTCCCGCGAGACGAGTTCCGACCTAGTCTGGGCAATCGAAGAACTTCGATGAAGAGAGAATCACGGGCGATGCGCGCACGACCGGGCAGGGTCACCATCTACGACGTCGCGGAGCGCGCGGGGGTGAGCATCTCCACCGTCTCGCTGGCGGTGAGCGCCCCGCACCGGGTGCGACCGGAGACCCGCGAACGCATCGTCGCGGCGGCCACGACCCTCGGTTATCGGATGACGCAGGGCCGCCGGGTCGGTGCCGCCCGCATCGCGGTGGCCGCGCCGTTCACGACCTACCCGTCGTATCTGCGCCGCCTCTCCGGAATGCTCCGGCGGGCCAGGGACGCGGCGGTGGACATCATCCCCTACGACCTCGATTCCGCGGCAGCCGCGGATGAGCCGCTGCTCGACGTGCTGCCCACGCGCACGGACGCGACCGGTCTGGTGGTGATGGGGGTTCCGCTCGGGGGAGCAGCGCGGCGGGCGAGCAAGGCGGCGCGCATCCCGGTCGTCTATGTCGACGTGGTGCCGACGCGGTCCGACGTGGGCGGTCCGGTCGTCCTCGTCGACGACCGCGACGGCGGTGCGCAGATCGGCCGCCACCTCGCCGGGCTCGGGCATCGCCGTGTGCTCTTCGTCCATGAGCCGCAGCGCTCGCCGGCGTACGTGTCGGCCGGGATGCTCCGCATCGAGGGGCTGACGCAGCACCTGGGGGTGACCGACCTGGCGGTGGCGCATCCGTCCTCGGTCGACGATCGCGTGATCGCCGCAGCCCGAGCCGCAGGAGCGACGGCGATCGTCGCGAATCACGACCAGTTCGCCGTCGCCGTCCTGTCCGCCCTGCGCTCCGACGTCGACACCCCGCCGCTCGCGGTCGTCGGCTACGACGACGGCGAGGTCGCGGATGCGCTCGACCTCACGACCGTCCGCCAGCCGTTCGAGGAGAGTGGACGCACGGCCCTCGAGCTCGTCCTCGGTCTGGTGTCGGGGGCGTCGACCGCGCACGACACCGTGCGACTCGCCCCCACCCTGATCGCGAGGTCGTCGACGCTCGGCCCCGGGTTCAACCCCGCGAGGCGGTGACCCGCTTCTTCTCCCGGATGTAGACCTCGCGGCGCACCTTCGCCACGACGTCGCCTTCCCGGTCGGTGATGACCGTCTCGAACCACTCGAGCACCTTGGCGCCCCCGTGCGCCCGCTCCCGGATCTCTGCGGCCTTCTCCTTCGACACCTCGAACTCGGCCGTCAGCACTCCACGTCCCGGCTTGAGGAACTCGATCTCGCCTCGGGTGTCCCACACGACGTAGTCGCGTCCGAGCTGATGCATGACCAGCATGAAGAAGTACGGGTCGGTCATCGCCGACATGGAACCGCCGAACGCGGTCTTGACGTAGTTGCGGGTGAAGACGTTGACGTGGAGCTCGACGGTCGCGTGCGTCCAGTCCTCGCGGAAACGACGGACGCGGATCCCGCTGAAGAGGTTGGGGATCCACAGGCTCATGCCGATCGCGAGACGGCGGGGAGTGATGCGCATGAGGTCAGTGTGGAGCACCCGACCGAGTCCGACAAAGACGTCTGGAGGGTTGTCACAGTTGTTATAGTTCGCATAGAATAAATAGAGATTCCACGAGAGGAGGACCGGATGCTGATCCGCGTCGATCCCGACAGCCCTCGCGCACTGTATGACCAGGTGGCGGCTTCGGTGCGCTCCGACATCCTCGCCGGCGTGCTGGCGCCCGGCGATCGCCTTCCCGCGGCGCGCGACGTCGCCGAAGCGCTGGACATCAACCAGCACACCGTGCTGCACGCGTACCAGCAGCTGCGTGACGAGGGATTGGTGGACCTCCGCCGCGGCAGGGGAGCGGTCATCGCGGCCTCGGCCGCGCCCCTGGCCGACCTGGCGCACGACATCGACGACCTGGTGCGTCGCGCCGCAGCGCTCGGCGTCTCCGCCGACACGCTCGCCGGCATCGTCCGCGCCCGCCGCGACGCCGGCACCGGTAGGCACCCGATCGAGAACCCCGAGGAGGATTCGCCATGACCGATCACGAAACCACCCACGACCTCACGCGCACACCGCCTCCACTGCTGCGACGCGCCCGGCTGGCCTTCTTCCTCGTCGCGGTGATCCTGCCGGTCGTCATCACGGCGATCGCCGTCGTGGTCCTGCTGACGTGGTTGCCCGCGCTGCCGCCGGAGGTCGCGACGCACTGGGGGCTGAACGGTGCCGACGGTTTCGGAGCTCCGGCCACGTACCTCTGGATCCTCCTCGGTGTCGGCCTCGGGCTGCCCGTGCTGATGGCCATCGTGACACTCGCCGCGGTCGGTGCGCACTGGGGCGGCGCTGCACGGCTGATGGGTGCGCTCGCCGCCGGTATGTCGTCCCTCGCCGCCGTCTTGAGCCTCGGTTCGCTCGCGATCCAGCGCGACCTCGCCGACCCGGCTGACGCTCCGGGGATCGGCGGCGTCATGGCCCTGGCCTTCGGAGCGCTCGCGGTGGTCGGTGCCATCGCGTGGGTCGTGCAGCCGCGAGTGCGAGCGGAACAGGGACGCACACTCGAGCCTCGGTACGCCGTGCACGTCGCGAAGGGGGAGCGCGTCGTGTGGGTCGCCACGACCACGATGCCGCGCGGGGCGCTCCTGCTCCTTTTCGTCGTGCTCTTCGGCCTCGTCGTAGTCGCCGCGTTCATGCTGGGCACCGGCGTCGAGGGCGGCTGGATCGTCGCGGTGGTCGCGCTCGTCGTGGGCTTCGCGGTGGCGGCGACCACGTCCTTCCGCATCAAGGTCACGCCCGAAGGCTTCTCCGCCCGCTCCCTACTGGGGTGGCCGCGCGTTCGCATCCCTCTCGATGAGGTGGAGTCCGCCCGCGCCGTGGACATCTCGCCGTTCGGTGAGTTCGGCGGATGGGGATGGCGCATCGCCGTCGACGGCCGCACGGGCATCGTCATGCGACGTGGCGCGGCGATCGAGGTGTCCCGCCGCGGTCGACGGCCCTTCATCGCGACGATCGACGGTGCGGAAGAAGCTGCCGCACTGCTGCAGTCCTATGTCGACCGCTCGCGAACACCGGATTCCCCCTCGACCGACGACGGAAAGGCGACCTCATGAACGACCGGATCCTGCACGCGCGTCGCGTGCCCTGGGCCGCGGTGATCGTCTTCGTGGCGGTGTCCTTCGCCCTCGCCTGGCTCGTGGCGCTGCCACTGTGGCTGGGCGACGGTCTCGCCGAGCCGATGTCGGTCTTCCTGCTGCCGATCATGATGTTCACCCCTGCGATCGCCGCGCTGGTGGTGACGTTCCTGATGCGCGTCCCCGCGCCAGGGCGGCGCGCCCGCTTCCTCGGACTGTGGCCGTTGCGCCCCGCGAAACGCGTGATCTGGCTCATGGTGGCTGGCTGGCTCGCGCCGCCGCTCCTGGTGGCACTGGGCATCCTGTTGTCCGCGGCTCTCGGCTTCGTGCAGCTCGACCTGACGTTCGCGGCCTTCGCCGCCGAGCTGGAGAAGGCCGTCCCGGCCGGTATGCCGCTTCCTCCCGTCCAGGTCATCGTGTTCGCGCAGCTGGCGATGATCCCGGTCGGCGGGCTGTTCAACGGTCTCTTCGCATTCGGAGAGGAGCTCGGGTGGCGGGGCTGGCTGCTGCCGGCGCTGCGCCCGCTCGGGACCTGGCCTGCGCTGATCCTCAGTGGCGTGATCTGGGGCCTCTGGCACAGTCCGGTCATCCTGCTCGGCTACAACTTCGGGCGCACTGACATCACCGGGGTGCTGTTCATGGTCGGCGGATGCGTGGCCTGGGGCATCCTGCTCGGCTGGCTGCGTCTGCGGTCGGCCTCCGTGTGGCCGGCCGTGATCGCGCACGGCTCGTTGAACGCGGCTGCGGGGATGGTCATGATCTTCGCCGCTGCGCAGCCGGACCTCGCTCTCGCAGGTCCCCTGGGGGTCGCCAGCTGGGTCGTGATCGCCGCGGTCGTGCTCGTGCTCGTGTCGACCGGCCAGTTCCGACGGCAGCCCGAGCTCGCTGACGCGCCCGGTCGTCTGCTCTCCACGCCGCGCCCTTGACGGAGGGCAGTGGCGGGGGTTGGCTGAGGCCATGGAATCCACCCCCGCCGCCTGGTCCGATGCCGACTCCTACCTCGCCGACCTGCTCGTCGGTCCCGACCCCGACCTGGAGTCGGCGCTCGCCGCCCAGCGTGACGCGGGCATGCCCGAGATCGAGGTCGCTCCGGTGGCCGGCAAGCTCCTGCATCTGCTGGCCCGGATCAGCGGCGCGCGCAGGGTGCTCGAGATCGGCACCCTCGGCGGGTACTCCACGATCTGGCTCGCCCGCGCCGTGGGCTCCGAGGGTCGCGTCGTGACGGTCGAGGCGGAGGCGGACAACGCGGCGGTCGCACGCGCCAGCATCGACGCCGCGGGCGTCGGAGACCGCGTTGACATCCGGGTGGGCAGGGGAGCGGACGTGCTTCCGACCCTGGTCGGCGGATTCGACCTGGTGTTCATCGACGCCGACAAGGAGTCCAACACGATCTACCTCGACTGGGCGGCGAAGCTCGGTCATCCCGGCACCGTCATCGTTCTCGACAACATCGGGCGCGAGGGCGAGATCGTCCGTGACGACTCCGACGACCCCAAGGTCGTCGGCACGCGCGAAGGTCTGCGCATGCTGGGGGAGGACCCGCGCTTCGATGCCACGGCACTGCAGACCGTGGGAGCCAAGGGATGGGACGGCTTCGCGATCGCGGTCGTCGTCTGACGGGCGGGTCCTCGGAGCCGTCGGGAGGCCGGGCTAGACTGGGCGCGGATCGACGACGCTCCACACAACGTTTTCCCCCTGAGCAAGGAGCACATCAGTGGCACTGATCGAGGCTGTAGGCGCACGCGAGATTCTCGACTCGCGCGGAAACCCGACCGTCGAGGTGGAGGTCCTCCTCGACGACGGCATCGTGCAGCGGGCGGCCGTGCCGTCCGGTGCATCCACCGGCGCGTTCGAGGCGTACGAGCTCCGCGACGGCGACAAGAGCCGCTACGGCGGCAAGGGCGTGCTCAAGGCCGTCGAGGCCATCATCGACGAGCTCGGACCGGCGATCGAAGGCGTCGAGGCCAGCGAGCAGCGCATCGTCGACGAGATCCTCATCGAGGTCGACGGCACCGAGAACAAGAAGCGCGTCGGCGCCAACGCCATCCTCGGCGTGAGCCTCGCGGTCGCGAAGGCCGCGGCCGACTCGGCCGACCTTCCGCTGTTCCGCTACCTGGGCGGTCCGAACGCCCACGTGCTCCCCGTTCCGCTGTTCAACGTCATCAACGGTGGCGAGCATGCAGACAACGGCATCGACATGCAGGAGTTCTTCCTCGCGCCGATCGGTGCGGAGACCTACTCCGAGGCACTGCGCTGGGGCGTGGAGACCTACCACGTGCTGCGCGCCGAGCTGAAGGCCGCGGGCTACGCGACCGGCCTCGGCGACGAGGGCGGCTTCGCCCCCGACCTGCCCAGCAACCGCGAGGGCCTCGACTTCCTGGTGAAGGCGATCGAGAAGGCCGGCTTCACGCCGGGCACCGACATCGCGCTCGGCCTCGACGTCGCCGCCACCGAGTTCTTCAAGGACGGCGTCTACCGCCTCGACAACAAGGACTGGGACGCCGCCGCTCTCACCGAGTACTACGTCGGACTCGTCAACGACTTCCCGATCGTCACGATCGAAGACGCTCTGGCAGAGGACGACTGGGACAACTGGAAGCACCTGACCGAGGCGCTCGGCTCGAAGGTGCAGCTGGTCGGCGACGACCTGTTCGTCACCAACCCGCAGCGTCTCGCCGACGGCATCAAGCGCGGTGTCGCCAACTCGCTGCTCGTGAAGGTCAACCAGATCGGCACTCTCACCGAGACGTTCGACGCGGTCAGCCTCGCACAGCGCTCGGGCTACACCGCGATGCTGTCGCACCGTTCGGGTGAGACCGAGGACACCACGATCGCCGACCTGGTCGTCGCGACCAACGCCGGTCAGATCAAGGCCGGCGCGCCCGCTCGCAGCGAGCGCGTCGCGAAGTACAACCAGCTGCTGCGCATCGAGGAGGAGTTGGGCGACGCCGCGGTCTTCGCCGGCCGTTCCGCGTTCCCGCGCTACCAGGCCTGAGCGCACACACGCACGCAGAGCCGCCTGCGGGCGGTGAACACCGCCGCTGATGCGGCACGACGAAGGAGGAGCCGTGGCACGACGACCGGCTCCTCCTTCGCCGTCTCCGGGAGCGCACACGCCGAAACCCGCGGCGAAAGGCAAGGGCAGGGCGACGCCGAAGGCCCGCGCGACGGCGCCTTCGACCGCGCGCGCGGCGGCGGGGAGCCGAGGCGGAGCCCCCCGCGTCGATGTGCGCGAGTGGGCTTCCGGCATCCGCCTCTCCGCCTTCTCCGTCATCATGCTCTCGCTGGTGGTGCTCGGCGCGTGGGTGCTGGTGCCGACGCTCGGGACCTTCATCGACCAGCGCCAGAAGATCGCAGCCCTCGAGGCCTCCGTGCAGGTGAGCGAAGACCAGATCGCGGCGCTCGAAGCCGAACGCGAGCGCTGGAACGACCCCGCGTACATCACGACGCAGGCCCGCGAGCGCCTCTATTACGTGAAACCAGGCGAGGTCGTCTACCTGATCGACAACGACCTCGATCCTGCTGCACTCCCGCGGGAGCAGGAGCCGGTGAGCGACACGCTCGTCGAGAAGCCGACGGACTGGATGCCGCAGCTGCTGCGCACCCTCGTGTCGTCCGGGCTCAGCGACACCGCCGCCGTCACTCGCTGAGCATCCGCTCCGAGCATCTTCCCTGCAGCCTCCCCTACGCTGGTGGGGTGACCACGCCGCCCTTCCCCGCCCCCACGCCCGCCGAACTCGCCGTCGTATCGGCCCAGCTCGGCCGTTCCGCCCGGGGTGTGGTGGGTATCGCTGCCCGTTGCGTCTGCGGCAACCCGACGGTGGTCGCCACGACGCCGCGCCTGCCGGACGGCACGCCGTTCCCCACGTTCTACTACCTCACGCACCCCGCGGCGACGGCGGCGATGTCGACGCTGGAAGCCACCCAGGTGATGCCCGAGCTCGCCGCACTCATCGCCGAGGACGAGGACATGGCTGCGGCCTATCTCGCAGCCCACGAGGCCTACCTGGCGGATCGTGCCGAGTTCGGCGAGGTCCCCGAGATCGACGGCATCTCCGCGGGTGGCATGCCCACGCGCGTCAAGTGCCTGCACGCCCTGGCCGGGCATGCCCTGGCCGCCGGTCCTGGAGTGAACCCGATCGGCGACGCGGCGCTCGCGCGTTCCTCCTGGTCGCCCGCCGTCTGCCGCTGCGAAGACCCCGGCGCTGCCACCCGCGACACGGCGGCCTCCACGGCATGACCGTGCGCCGGACGCTGCGCAGCGCTGCCGCCATCGTGGTGGTCGCAGCGTCCGTGCTGCTCATCGGGGCCACGGCCACCCCGCCACCGGTCCCGGACGACCCGGCCGACCCGGTCCGGGCCTCGGAGTACTGGCTCGACGGCGCGCGTATCCGCGAAGCCTGGCAGACCACACGTGGCGAGGGCGTGACGATCGCCGTGATCGACACGGGTATCGCCAAGGTGCCCTCCGTCTTCGGCGACGCCGTGGTCGGCGGAACCGACGTATCGGGAACCGGAACGCCGGATGGCCGCACCCCTCTGGGTGCCGTCGACGGCAATCACGGATCCTGGGTGGCGTCGCTCGCGGCCGGACGAGGCGCTCCCGACGGCACCGGGATGATCGGCGTCGCTCCGGAGGCGAATCTGCTCTCGATCTCCGTCGGATTCGGCGCCGCCGCGGCCGTGCCGTTCACGGAGCAGGTCGCGAAGGGCATGAAGTGGGCCGTCGACAACGGCGCCGACATCATCAACCTCTCCTTCACCACGAACACGCTCGATTGGGATGAGAGCTGGGATGAGGCATTCCTCTACGCGTTCCAGCACGACGTCGTGGTGGTCGTCGCGGCGGGGAACAGGGGGAGCGGCACGAACATCATCGGTGCTCCCGCGACCATCCCCGGGGTGCTGACGGTCGGCGGCGTCGACCAGACCGGCACGGCCAGCATCGAGGCCTCGACACAGGGCATCACGATCGGCATCTCCGCGCCCAGCGAAGGACTCATCGGAGTCTCGGCCGACGGGACCGTCACGCCGTGGCGCGGCACGAGCGGCGCAGCCCCGATCGTCGCAGGGGTCGCTGCCCTGATCCGCTCGGCACACCCCGAGATCAAGGCGATCGACGTGATCAACCGCATCATCAAGACCGCCATCCCCGTCCCCGACGCGGTCAAACCGCAGGACCCGCTGTACGGGTATGGGCTGGTCGACGCCGCTGCGGCGATCTCCGCGAACCTTCCGGCGGTGAGCGAGAACCCGATGGGGGATCTCGCCGAGTGGATCCGCGTCTTCCGCCGTGCACAGACGGAGCCCGAGACGGCCGCGCCCGTCACGCCGGTAGACATCCCGCCTCTGCCGGCGGCCGACGCACCCACCGATCCCGGCTCACCGCTGCTTCCCAGCGCGGATTCATTGCGCTACGGTACCCTGCCGCTCATTGCGCTCACAGTCCCTGGTATCCTGATAGCGCTTGGCGTCACCGCTGCTGCCCGGCGCATCCGATCGGCGCGCATTTCCGTACGCCACACCCCCGACTCCGAGGAGTAGTTCTTCTGTGCCTCAGAACAGCACTGTGCCCAAGATCCTGATCGTCGGCGGAGGGTACGCGGGTTTCTACACCGCGTGGAAGCTCGAGAAGCACCTGCGCAAGGGCGAAGCCGACGTGACCATGGTCGACCCGCTGCCGTACATGACGTACCAGCCGTTCCTCCCCGAGGTCGCCGCGGGCTCCATCGAGGCTCGTCACTCGGTGGTCGCGCACCGCCGTCACCTCAAGCGCACCAACGTGCTCACCGCCAAGGTGACCAACATCAACCACGCCCAGAAGGTCGCGACCATCACGCCGCCGCTGGGAGAGCCGTACGAGTTCGCATACGACCAGATCGTCGTCACGGCGGGCGCCGTCTCGCGCACCTTCCCGATCCCCGGCATCGCCGACAACGCGATCGGACTGAAGACGATCGAAGAGGCCGTCGCGATCCGCGACAAGGTCATGTCGAACTTCGACAAGGCCGCCTCGCTCCCCGCCGGTCCCGAGCGCGACCGTCTGTTGACCGTCGTGGTCGTCGGTGGTGGCTTCGCCGGCATTGAGGTGTTCGCCGAACTCCGCTCGCTGGCGTCCGCTCTGGTCGGCAAGTACCCGCAGATCAGCTTCGAGGACACGCATTTCCACCTCATCGAGGCGATGGGCCGCATCATGCCCGAGGTCTCGCTGCAGACGAGCGAGTGGGTGCTCAAGGACCTCGCCAAGCGCGGCGCGAACGTGCACCTCGACACGCAGCTCACCAGTGCGGTCGACGGCAACGTCGAGCTCTCCACCGGCGAGGTCATCCCGACCGACGTCATCGTGTGGACAGCCGGCGTCATGGCCAACCCGACCGTCGTGCGCGGCGGAGATCTGCCGGTCGAGGAGCGCGGTCGCATCCAGACCCGCGCCGATCTGCGCGTCGGCACACCCGAGGCCTTCGTCGAGGGTGCATGGGCAGCCGGAGACGTCTCCGCTGTCCCCGACCTCTCGGGTGGTGGCGTCGGAGGCTTCTGCGTGCCGAACGCCCAGCACGCGGTCCGCCAGGCGAAGCTCCTCGCGAAGAACCTCGTGGCCGTGCTCCGGGGCGAGAAGCCCAAGGACTACTTCCACAAGAACCTCGGCGCTGTCGCAGGTCTCGGCCTGTACAACGGCGTCTTCCAGTCCGGCAAGATCGCGCTCAAGGGCTTCATCGCCTGGCTCGCGCACCGCGGTTACCACGGTCTCGCGATGCCGACGTGGGAGCGCAAGTGGCGCGTGCTGTGGGGCTGGTGGAACAACCTGTGGCTCGGCCGCGATCTCGTGAACCTCGAGACGGTGCAGAACCCGCGCTACGTCTTCGAGGAGTTCGCCGCGCGTCCGCGCCCGGCCGCTCCCGCTGCGCCCGTGGCTGATGCCCCGGCGAAGGCCGCCCCGGCGGCGAAGGCCGCTCCGGCGGAGAAGGCCGCTCCGGCGGAAAAGAAGCCCGCCGCGAAGAAGCCTGCTGCCAAGAAGCCGGCTGCGAAGAAGCCCGTCGCGGAGAAGACTCCCGAGACGGCGGAAGCAGCGGCGAAGTAACACCTTCCGCACGACGACGATCGGCCCCGAGCGCACTGCGCCGGGGCCGATCGTCGTCGTGGCGGGTCGTTCCGAGGCGACGCATAGGTGCGGTCGGTATCGTCTCGCGGGCAAGGGGAGTACTCCCGAATGCGGCGAAGTCGTCATTACGAGCACGAGATCGTGCTCCGGCCCGCCGGCCCGTGAGGGTGGAGGAGACCTTGGCACCCGCATCGCGGGCTGCTGAGTGAACCCTGCCGTCGTCCCGACGTCGTGGATCCCCGGTGGTCCGCACCACGAAAGGGACCACTCATGGGAAAGCTCTCCCGATTGATCGGAATGGCCTCCGAAGCGCTGGAGAAGAATGCCTCCTCGGGGCGCAACGGCCACTCGGCCGGCGGATCGCGCTCGCACGACGAATCCCGGTCGACGGATTGGAGCGGGATGCTGCGCGGCGCCGTCGACGCCGTGCGCGGGCAGGGGGATGCCGGACGGACTTCGCTGCCCGGTCCCGCAGCCGGTGCCCCGTACACGACGCCGGCGGCCGGTGACCCGTACACGCCGCCCGCGGCTGGTGCCTCGCGCGCGTCGCAGTCCGTGACCGATGCCGATCGGGCGGCCATCGCCCGCTACGACTACCTTCTGCAGACGGCCGATCCGCAGCGTGTCGAGCAGATCCACCGCGAGGCGTTCGCGCGACTTTCGCCCGAGCAGCGTGCGCTCGTCGAGGCTCGAATGCGACAGGAATTTGCGCCAGGAGAGCGCCCGCGCTCCTCATCAGCCGACGACCTCGCCAGAGCGGCGGGTCGTGCAGAGGCCATGAACCCCGGACGGATGCGCGGACTGCTCTCGCGCGTGCGGGGCGCAGGCGTCGGTGGCGCTGCCGTCGCCGCAGGGGGCGCGGCCGTCGGTCTTCTCGGCGTCGTGGCCGGAGGTGCGGTGGTCAGCACCGTGGCCGGGCCTCTGTTGGAGCAGGCGGCGAACATCGGCGTCGACTTCGGAGCGCTCGCAGAGGGCGTCGACATCGAGTCGCTCGCCGGCGGCGCAGGCGAGCTGATGGGGGCCGCCGGCGAGACGGTATCCGGGGTCGGAGAGGCAGCGAGTGGATGGGGCGAGCAGCTCGGCGATCTCGGCCTCCCCGGCATCGGCGACATCTTCGGGCGCTGACCCCGCATGGTTCCCACTGCTGCCGCCGAACACGGCTTCACCGGCCTCACCGGATTCGCCGCCGATGTCCTCACAGCCCTCGGAGACGTCGGCGTCGGCGTGCTCGTCTTTCTCGAGGTGCTCGTGCCGCCGATCCCGAGCGAGGTCATCCTGCCATTTGCGGGATACCTGAGCCAGAGCGGCTCCCTGAATCTCGGGTGGCTGATCTTCTGGAGCACCTTGGCGTCGTGGCTGGGCGCGCTGCTGCTGTACTGGCTCGGTGCGGCGATCGGCATGGACCGGGCGGTGCGGATGCTCGCTGCCACGAAACTGGTGAGTCGCTCCGACCTCGAACGTGGATCCGAGTGGTTCGTGCGCAGTGGCGGCTGGACCGTCCTGGTCGGACGGATGGTTCCCGGTGTCCGCAGCCTCATCTCGATCCCCGCCGGCGCGTCGCGGATGAACCTCGTGACCTTCAGCGTCTACACGATCATCGGGAGCGGACTGTGGAACGCGCTTCTCCTCGGCGTCGGAGCGGCGTTGGGCACCCAGCACGAGCAGCTGGAGCAGTACCTCGGCTATCTCGACTACGCCGTCTACTCCGCCATCGCGATAGCTCTCGTCGTCCTGATCGTGCGCCGGATACGGGAGGCAGCGGGTGAGCGGAAGGCGGTCGCGCAGGGGGAGGACTGAGCGTCGGCGGTGCCCCCGCTGGGACTCGAACCCAGACTGAAGCGATTTTAAGTCGCCTGCCTCTGCCATTGGGCTACGGGGGCCTCCCGGTCAGCCTATCGCCGCGCTCGACTGCGACGCCGTGCCGTCAGGGGTGAACCGGAGTCCGCGAGGCCTTAGGGTGGGGGAGTGCTCGACCTCATCGATGAACTGAGCCCCGTCCACGGTGCCTCCGCGGTCGCCCCTGAGTGGGAGGACCCGGCCCGTTACTGGCCGCGCCTGTCCGCGGCGACAGGACACCTCCCGGCACCGGTGGCGGTGATCGACCGCGAGGCGCTCCGCTACAACGCGATGGACCTTCTGGTGCGGGCCGGTGGACTCCCGATCCGCGTCGCCTCGAAGTCCGTGCGGGTGCGCTCCGTGCTCGACGCCGTGCTGAAGCTGCCGGGGTTCCGCGGCATCCTCGCCTTCACGCTCGAAGAGGCGCTCTGGCTCGCCGAGACCCACGACGACATCATGCTGGGCTACCCGACCGTGGACCGCGCGGGACTGGCGCGGCTCTTCGCCGACGAGCAGGCCGCGCGGCGTATCACGCTGATGGTCGACGACCTCGTGCACCTCGATCTGATCGACAGCGTCGCGGGTCCCCGGTCGCGCCCCGAGCTCCGCGTCGCCATCGACGTGGATGCCTCCTGGCGGTCCTCGATCCTCGGCCACATCGGAGTGCGCCGCTCTGCTCTGTTCAGCGCGGGCGAGGTCGCCGCCTTCGCCCGAAAGGTCGTCGCCCGCCCCGGGTTCCGCCTCGTCGGATTGCAGATGTACGACGCGCAGATCGCCGGTCAGGGCGACGACGCCGGTCCCGATGCGCCGCTCATCCGCATGGTGCAGGCGCGCTCGCGCAACGAGCTGCGTGAGCGTCGAGCCGAGATCGTCGCCGCAGTCGGGTCCGTGGCACCCCTGGAGATCCTCAACGGCGGGGGAACGGGATCGCTCGAGTTCACGGGCAGCGACGAGTCCCTCACCGAGGCGAGCGCGGGCAGCGGGCTGCTCGGCGGACACCTCTTCGACGGCTATCGGTCGTTCCGTCCCGCGCCCGCCTCCGCATTCGCGTTCGATGTGGTGCGCCGCCCCGCCGCCGACATCGCCACGGTGCTCGGAGGCGGGTGGATAGCCTCCGGCCCCGCTGTGGCTTCCCGGCAGCCGCGTGCTGTGTGGCCCGAGGGACTCCACACCCTCTCCCGCGAAGCCGCCGGCGAGGTGCAGACGCCGCTGCAGGGGCCGGCGGCCGCGTCGCTCGGCGTGGGAGACCGTGTCTGGTTCCGCCATGCCAAGAGCGGTGAGCCGGCAGAGCGCATCGAGAGCTATCACCTGATCTCGGGCGACGAGATCGTCGACGAGCTGCCGACATACCGCGGCGAGGGAAAGGCCTTCCTGTGACGAGAATCGGCGGCACCTGGCAGAACTGGGGTCGCTCGGCGTCCGTGCGTCCGGTGCGCGTGGAGCGGCCGCGCAGCCCGGAGGGCGTGCAGCGCGCGGTGATCGCCGCGGTCAAGCACGGACTGCCCGTGAAGGCGGTGGGCGCCGGTCACAGCTTCACCGGCATCGCCATCGCTCCTGGTGTGCTGCTCGAGCTCGACGACCTGCAGGGCCTCGTCTCCGCCGACGCCGAGACCGGCCGGGTGACTCTGCTCGCCGGAACGCGGCTGCACCGCATCCCCGGGCTCCTGGCGCCGTACGGGCTCGCGATGGAGAACCTCGGCGACATCGATCGCCAATCCATCGCCGGAGCGATCTCCACAGGCACCCACGGCACGGGAGCCGGATACGGCGGCCTCGCCACCCAGGTCGTCGGCGTCACGATGGTCACGGCCGCTGGCGAGTTCCTGCGGATCGACGAGGAGCACGAGAGCGAGCTCCTGCCTGCGGTGGCACTGGGACTCGGCGCCCTCGGCATCATCGTCGAGGTGACGCTGCAATGCGTGCCCGCGTTCGTGATGCACGCCATCGACGAGCCGGTCGCCCTGGACGACGTGCTCGCCACCCTCGACGAGCGCGTCGCCTCATCCGATCACTTCGAGTTCTACTGGTTCCCGCACACCGACGTCGCCCTGACGAAGCGCCAGGCGCGTCTCCCGGAAGCGACGGTCCGCAAGCCGCTCCCTGTGGTCGGGCGATGGATCGACGAGACGGTGCTCTCGAACGGCGTCTACCGCGTCGTGTGCGCAGCCGGCCAGGTCGTCCCGGCGATCACGCCGTCGTTCAGCCGGCTCGCGGTCAAGCTCACCGGCGATCGCGAGTACACCGAGCTGTCGCACCGCGTGCTCATCCAGAGCCGGACCGTGCGCTTCCGGGAGATGGAGTATGCGATCCCGGCCGAGAACGTCGTGGCGGCGTTCCAGGCAGTCAGGGCTCTCATCGACCGGCGCGGGTGGCGGATCGAGTTCCCGATCGAAGTGCGTTTCGCCGCAGCCGACGATCGCTGGCTCTCCACCGCTCACGGGCGCGACAGTGCGTACATCGCCGTGCATCGATACTGGCGAGCCGACCCCACGGAGTACTTCGGAGCGGTGGAGGAGATCATGCACGGGTTCGGCGGACGTCCGCACTGGGGCAAGCTCCACACGCTGACCGCGGAGACGCTCCGGGAGCGGTATCCGCGCTTCGACGACTTCATCGCCCTGCGCGACCGGCTCGACCCGGAACGTCGGTTCGGCAACCGCTATCTCGAACGGGTGCTCGGCAGCTGAACCGACGGCGGCGGACGCCGCGTACGCCCAGTCCACGTGCAGGCTGCGCGTCTAGGATGAGAGAAACACGAGGAAGGGTGGGCCTCTGATGGAATGGCTCGTGCCGGTACTGATCGTTGTCGGAGTGATCCTGCTCGTCGGCATCTATCTGTGGGCCACGTACAACTCGCTGGTGCAGCTGAATGTGCGTGTCGACGAGGCGTGGAGCGGCATCACCGTGCAGCTCAAGCGACGAGCCGACCTCATCCCCAACCTCATCGAGACGGTGAAGGGCTACGCCTCGCACGAGAAGGCGGTCTTCGAGAACGTCACCCGTGCGCGTGCCGAGACGCTGTCGGCGGGAGGGCCCGGAGAAGCCGGTATCGCCGAGGGGCACCTGCAGCAGGCTCTGCGCAGCCTGTTCGCGGTCGCTGAGGCGTATCCGCAGCTGCAGGCGAGCACCAACTTCCTCCAGGTGCAGCAGGCCCTGGTCGACACCGAGGACAAGATCCAGGCGGCGCGTCGGTTCTACAACGGCGGCGTGCGCGAGCTCAACACCAAGATCAAGGTCTTCCCCAACAACCTGTTCGCCAAGGGGCTGGGGTTCACCGAGCGCGAGTTCTTCGAGGTCGCCGACAGCAGCGCCATCTCGGAGCCTCCCCGCGTGCAGTTCTGACGCGTGCACTTCTGACGCACGGTTCGGCGACGGCGTTCGTCACCACGGTGAGAGCATGAGGTCGTCGGCGGTGAAGGACACGTCGCCGCGAAGCGTCCAGGAGTCCGTGCGATACGTCGTCGTCAGCCCGGCGCCGTCTGCGCCGGTCCCCGTCACGGTGACGACCAGCACCCCGCCGTCCGCGGTGAAGCCTGCCGGGGTGAGAGTGACGGCGGGAGCCTCCTCGACCCGGTAGCGGAACCCGTCGACATCACGGAACTCCGTTCCCCAGGGGATGCGCAGTCCGCAACCGTCCGGCGTCTCGGTCCCGGGGACGGTGCACGCTTCGACGATGTCGTCCACGTGGTCTTGGGCGACCGCCGTCGCCTCCGGGCGCAGCGTGGCATCGACCACGGTCGTGACCTCGACGGCAGGCATGACCGTCACAGCGCTCTCGCCTTCGAGCAGCGTCGCCGGCATCGCAGAGACCGTGTACAGCGCGGGGAGGAGAGCGACCGCTTCGCCCGTGGGGACAGCGGTGGTGCCGATCGCGACGGAAGCACCGATGGTCGAGTCGAGGGTCACCCTGCCGAGCCCCGAGGAGTCGACACGCCAGCGGCCGTCGACCATGTCGAGCGCGAGCACTGCGTCGTGGGCATCTCCATCGAGCTCGAACGACACCTCCACCGCCGCCGACGTGCTGCCGTTGCTGTGTCGCACGCGCGTGACCTCGGGGTCTCGCACCAGCGCGCTCGCGGCGTCGAAGGCGTCGAGTGCGGCCTCCGTGACCACGATCCCGGTGGCCCGCACGGTATCGGCATCGCCGGACTCCAGGGCTTGCAGGTACTCGAGTGCCGCTTCCTCCGGGGTGGTCGACCGCGCGGAGGATTGCCAGATCCACACCCCTGCGGCGAGGAGGACGACGACGACCGCGCCGCTGATCACCCAGCGCCGCCGCACTCTGCTCCTGCGGGACTCCTTGTTCATGCGGGACTCTCTCGGGGATGCAGATGGCGGCGCACGGCCGGACCTGTTCCCGTGCCCGCGGCCAGGGCGGTGTGAAGCGCCGCCGTGGCGTCACCCCAACCGGACACCGAGATGTGCTCCAGACCCTGCCAGGCGGCGGCGAGTGCGAGTTCCCGGGCGATCGGCTCCGCGTCGCCGGGACGCGCCTGCGGCTCCCACCACGCGGATTGCACCTGCAGAGTCGATGTGGTCCGATCGGCCTTGAGGTCCACCCGTGCGACGATGCGGTCGCCGACGAGCACAGGCAGGGAGTAGTAGCCGAATCGCCGCTTCTCGGCCGGCACGTAGATCTCGATGCGATAGTCGAGGTCGAATGCACGGAGGGCCCGGTCCCGGAACCACACCACCGGGTCGAACGGCGTCAGGATCGCCGCCGTATCCACTCTGCGCGGCAGCACCGCATCCTGATGCCGCCAGGCCGGGAGCGGGCGCCCGCCACGTTCCCAACCCCGCACCTTCACCGGGATCAGCTCACCCGAATCCACGAGCTGGGCGATCGAGCGGGCGACTGCGGCGCGGTCGCGAATGCGGTAGTAGTCGGCGAGATCCGACTGTGTGGCGACGCCACTCGATCGCGCCGCGCGCCGGCTCAGCTCGAGGATGGCCTCGGCGCGGGACACCTCCCGTGAGCGGATGGTGTCGGGAATGACATGCTCCGCCAGCGCGTACGTGCGCTCGAATCCGCGACGCCCGCTGATCGCGACGTCACCGGTGCGCCACAGGTGCTCGAGCGCGAGTTTCACATCGTCCCAGTCCCACCAGGTGCCGCGCTCCCGCGGTGCGTCTTCGCGGAGGTCGGCCGGTCGCAGCGGGCCGCGCGCACGCAGCTCGTCCGTCACCCACTGCACGGTGCGGGCGTTGCTGCTCATCCACGAGTCCTCCCCCGCCCAGCGCCGGCGGAAGTCGTCCATGCGGAAGCGCCACAACGGCCAGTCCTCGACAGGGATGAAAGTGGCCTCGTGGGCGAGGTACTCGACGTAGTGCGTCGTGCGGGAGAGGAAGATGCGGTCGAGCAGCGCGGGGTCGTACGCGCCGAGCCGTGAGAACAGCGGGAGGTAGTGCGATCGCGCGAACACGTTCACGGAGTCGATCTGCAGGACTCCGAGCCGGTCCATGACCCGGTGCACGTGCCGCCCCGCGACCGTCGCCGGTCGTGCTCGGGTGAATCCCTGAGCGGCCAGCGCGATGCGACGTGCCTGGGTCGAGCTGAGGGTGTCTGTCACCTCGCCAGGGTAGCGCCGCGCGCCGACATCGCTCCGCGCTCGGAAAGATGCGTTCGAGGGCATACGGCATGACCTTAGACTTGGGCGATGAGCGACGACCAGCGACCCCGGCTGCGTGATCTCTTCCGTCCACGCCCGGTCTCCACCGACCGCACCGTGACGACCGAGGCCGACGAGACCGTGCCCCTGCCGTTGCGGATCACCGCGAGCTACGCCTGGCGGCTGCTGATCATCGCCGCTGCGATCGGCGTCTTCATCTGGCTCGTGATGCTGCTCAAGCTCCTGGTCATCCCCCTCATGGTCGGCATCCTCATCACGGCGCTGCTGTGGCCCGCGTTCTCGTGGATGCTGCGACGCGGCCTCCCGCGATGGCTGGCGATCGCCATCTCGCTCATCGGGACGGCCGCCATCGTCACCGGGCTGATGTGGCTCGTCGTCTGGCAGGTGCGCGCCCAGCTTCCCGACGTGCAGGAGCGGTCGACCGAGGCGTTCGATCAGTTCCAGGTGTGGCTGCACGACGGGCCGCTGAATCTCTCGGACACCCAGATCGCCGACTACCTCCAGCAGGGTCTCGACCTCATCAGCGAACAGGCACAGGTGCTCTGGACGGGCGCACTCGCGATCGGCACGACCGTCGGTCACGTCGCCACGGGCGCCCTGCTCGCACTCTTCATCCTCATCTGCCTGCTGGCCGATGGAGCCGGGATCTGGCGCTGGACCCTCAAGATCTTCCCGCGTCGCGCCCGTCCGGCCGTCGACGGCGCCGCCCGCAACGGTTGGACGACGATCGTCAACTACGCGCGCACGCAGCTTTTCGTGGCCACCATCGATGCGATCGGCATCGGCCTCGGCGCCTTCCTGCTGCAGGTTCCGCTCGCGCTCCCTGTGGCGGTGCTCGTGTTCCTGGGCTCCTTCATCCCGATCGTCGGTGCCGTGGTGACCGGCGCGGTCGCCGTCTTCCTCGCCCTCGTCTACAACGGGCCGTGGATCGCTCTGTGGATGCTCGTCGTGGTGCTGGCGGTCCAGCAGATCGAGGGACACATCCTGCAGCCGATCATGATGGGTTCCGCGGTCAAGGTACACCCGCTCGCCGTCGTGCTCGTCGTGGCCGGAGGAGCGATGATCGCCGGAATCCCCGGCGCCCTGTTCGCGGTCCCGTTGGCGGCGTTCGTCAACGTCGCCGCCGTGACCATCAGCTCGGGTTCCTGGCGCACCGGCGTCGGACCGAGCGGGGATCTGATCTGGAGCACAGTTCCGCGCGAGCGGAGACGGAGGAATCGATGAGCGCAGTCCCCAGCCTGACCGAGTTCGAGCACGCCGCTCAGAGTCTGGCTGAGGTGATCTCGCACACGCCATCGCTGCCGTCGCGGGCCCTCTCCGACATCCTCGGGGCACCCGTCCTGCTCAAGATGGAGAATCTCCAGCGCACGGGCTCCTTCAAGATCCGCGGGGCGGCCTACCGGCTGTCCAAGCTGAGCGCCGAGGAGCGCGCCAGGGGAGTGGTCGCGGCCTCCGCCGGCAACCATGCCCAGGGGGTTGCCCTCGCCGCCCAAGCGCTCGGGATCCCCGCGACGATCTTCATGCCTCTGGGTGTGCCGGTGCCGAAGCTGCTCGCCACTCGCGGCTACGGAGCGGAAGTGGTGCTGGAGGGGGAGACGGTGGCGACATCGCTGCGTCTCGCCGCCGAGTTCTCCGAGCGCACCGGCGCGGTGCTGATCCACCCGTTCGATCACCGCGACGTCGTGATCGGGCAGGGCACGCTCGGGCTCGAGCTCCTGGAGGATGCGCCCGAGGTCGACACCGTCGTGCTCGGCATCGGCGGTGGAGGTCTCATCGCCGGGGTCGCCGCAGCTGTCAAGGCCCGTGCCGCCGAGCTCGGACGCTCGGTCAGGATCATCGGCGTGCAGGCGGAGAACGCCGCCGCCGTGCCGCCATCGCTCGAGGCGGGAGAGCCCGTCGACATCGTGACGAGGCCGACCATCGCCGACGGCATCCTGGTCGCGCGCCCCGGTGCGATCCCGTTCGACATCATCAAGGACCTCGTCGACGAGGTGGTCACGGTCTCGGACGATGATCTGGCGCGAGCCATCCTCATCCTCCTCGAGCAGGCGAAGGTCGTGGTCGAGCCCGCGGGCGCCGCGGGCGTCGCAGCCATCCTCGCCGGCAAGGTCACCGCGACGGGGACCACCATGGCCGTGCTGTCAGGTGGGAACATCGACCCGCTCCTGCTGCAGCGGGTCGTCTCGCACGGACTCGCCGCGTCCGGTCGATACCTCACGATCCGCATCCCGCTGCCCGACCGGCCCGGCCAGCTCGCCCGCGTGTCCGAGCTGATCGCGGAGGCCGGAGCGAACGTGATCGAGGCCATGCACACGCGTCACGGGCACGGGCTGCAGATCAGCGAGGTGATCCTCGAACTCAGCGTCGAGACCCGCGGTCCCGAGCACTCCGAGCACACGCTCGACACTCTGCGTCTGGCCGGCTTCGAGCCGATCCTCGTCCCGGATTGAGCACGACCGATCGCGCATACGGAAGCGCCCCCTCGTCCGAGCGGAGGAGGGGGCGCTTCCGTATGGCGTCTCAGCCGGTGTAGGTCTCGACGTTCACGATCTCGACGCTGATGTCGCGACCGTTGGGAGCCTCGTAGGACGACTTCTCGCCGACCTTGAGGCCGAGGATGGCCTGGCCGAGGGGGCTGGCCTCGCTGTACACGTCGAGGTCGCTGCCTGCGGCGATCTCGCGGCTGCCGAGGAGGAAGACCTCTTCGCCGCCGGCGACGAGGGCCGTGACGACGGTTCCGGGCTCGACGATCCCGCGGCTGGCGGGAGCCTCGCCCACCTTGGCGGTCTTCAGCAGACCCTCCAGAGTGCGGATGCGGGCCTCCTGCTTGCCCTGCTCGTCCTTCGCGGCGTGGTACCCGCCGTTCTCCTTGAGGTCGCCCTCTTCGCGGGCCGCCTCGATGCGCTTGGCGATCTCGTCGCGGCCGACAGTGGACAGGTGCTCCAGCTCGGCGACGAGCCGGTCGTACGCTTCCTGCGTGAGGAAGGGAACCTGAGCATCGGTGGACATGACGAAGCTCCTTCTTTCGGGATCCCTCCGGCATGCTGCGGGGGATATGCCAAGACGCCCCGGCACGGTGCCGGGGCGTCGTCTGTCTGGCACGAGTCTAGGCGACCCAGCAGGCGTTCACCAAACC
Source organism: Microbacterium sp. Ag1 (assembly GCF_001005635.1). Classification (NCBI taxonomy): domain Bacteria; kingdom Bacillati; phylum Actinomycetota; class Actinomycetes; order Micrococcales; family Microbacteriaceae; genus Microbacterium; species Microbacterium sp. Ag1. The sequence goes on along the minus strand of NZ_LBCR01000034.1, from coordinate 253,349 downwards.
TGTCGTGGCTTCCGCGACGGTCGGGATGGTGACCGAACGCGCCTGCGAGTGGCTGTCTCCTGCTTCGATCTCGACGATCTTCCAGCCGACGACGCCGAACTCCTCGTCCAGCGCTTCGACGGCGCACACGACGTTCTTGCCCTGCACTCCGGTGACCTGGAAGGTGATGTTCACCGAGTGCTCGTCGACGAGTTCGAAGCCCAGATCGTCGGCGTCGACGGACGCCATCGACTGAGCGACGGTCATCCAGCCGAACGCGCCGAGCAGGATCACGGCGACCGCGCCGCCGACGATCCAGGGCGTGCGCCGCCGTCGGGTTCGGCCATAGCGTTCGTCGAGGTCTCGTGCGGTCGTCACAGGGGAGTCTTCCGGTCGTTAGGCTGGTGTTACCAGGTTATGCGACCTGCGTACGAAAGGCCGATTCATGTTCTCTCTGTCCGAGACCCCGATGCCGACGCCGAGCATGACCGTCGATCCGGTTTCGGTCACCCCGGGGTTCGTGGGCTTCGCCGCGATCGTCGTGGTCGTGATCGCGGTCATCCTCTTGATCTGGGACATGAACCGTCGCATCCGCCGTGTCCGCTACCGCGAAGAGGTGCGCGACGAGCTGGATGCCGAAGAGGCGGCGCGTCACGCCGACGGCACGGCCGCCCCCGGTGCGGAGCCGTCGACCTCGGACCGGCCCGACGCTCCCGAAGACGACTCGCCCACGCGCTGACCGTGCGTCACGGCGCACCCAGCGAGGGAGAAAGCGGCGCCAGCGCGATCAGCAGGCACGCCGTCCAGTGGCACAGGAACGCGAGAACCGTGCACACGTGGAAGATCTCGTGGAACCCGAAATGGCCCGACCAGGGGTTCGGCTTCTTGAGCGCGTAGACGATCGCGCCGCCCGTGTAGAGCAGACCGCCGACGATCACCAGCACCATCATCGCGACGTTCGCGTTCATCAGATCGACGATGTACATCACGGCGGCCCAGCCCAGCAGCAGGTAGAGAGCCACGTAGAGCCAACGCGGCGCATTGATCCAGAAGACGCGGAAGAGGATGCCGACGAGGGTGCCGCCCCAGACCAGGCAGAGCAGCAGGATGCCCTTCTGCGGTGGCAGCGCCAGCACGGCCAGAGGCGTATAGGTACCGGCGATGAGCAGCAGGATGTTGGCGTGGTCGATGCGCTTGAGCATCACCTTCACCTTCGGACTCCAGTCGATGCGGTGGTAGAGCGCGGAGTTGCCGAAGAGCAGCAGCGACGTGAGCATGAACACAGCGGAGGCCCACTTCGCCGCGGCTCCCTCGGCCACGACGATCAGGACGATTCCGGCGACCACGGCGACCGGGAAGGTGCCGGCGTGGATCCACCCTCGCCAGGTCGGTTTCACGTCGGTGGCCGCATCCGCGGCGGCTGCGTCCAGAAGGGGCAGCTGAGGGACGTCGGGACCGGAGTGCTCGGGAGTGCTCACGTGCTCACTCTAGGCGGCCCCGCATACCGCTCACGGCACATATATCCAGCGTTCCCACACGGTGCGGACGGCCGCGGCACGGTAGCGTAGGTGGGTGATTCCACGCGAGAGCCCGGTACGCGGGCCGCTGTACCGGCTCTACACGAGTCGGCTGCGTCGTCACCTCGATCCGGCTCGTGTGCCGCACCACGTCGCGATGATGATCGACGGCAATCGCCGGTGGGCCCGTCAGCTCGGGCTGGACACGCCCGCGGAGGGACACCGGGCGGGTGCGGCGAAGATGCGCGAGTTCTTGGAGTGGTGCGACGAGCTCGGTGTGCGGGTCGTCTCGCTCTACCTCCTCTCGAGCGACAATCTGAGGAAGCGGGATTCCGCGGAGCTCGCCGACCTCATCGAGATCATCGCGGAGCTGGCGGAGGCGCTGTCCCTGGAGGGGAACTGGCGGGTGAAGCACGTCGGCCGCTCCGACATCCTCCCCGCCGAGCTCGCGCGAGTGCTCTCTGACGCGGAGCAGCGCACGAAGGATCACACCGGGCTGCACGTGAACCTCGCGGTCGGGTACGGCGGGCGCAACGAGATCGTCGATGCGGTACGGAGCATCATCGCGAAGCACGAGGCGTCAGGCGGCACGCTCGAAGACCTCGCAGCCCACCTCACGCCCGAGATGATCGGCGAGCACCTGTACACCGGGGGACAGCCCGACCCCGATCTCGTGATCCGCACCAGTGGAGAGCAGCGGCTGAGCGATTTCCTCCTCTGGCAGAGTGCGCACAGCGAGTTCTACTTCGTGGAGGCGCTGGGGCCGGACCTCCGTCAGGTCGACTTCCTGCGTGCGATCCGGGACTATGCCGATCGGGACAGGCGCTTCGGGCGCTGACGCGGCGACGGGTCCGAGCGGAGCCGTGCCACAATGACGCAGTGAGCACTTTCCAGGACTATGTCGACTCCTTCAACAACGAGTCCGGCTACTTGAACTGGGCCGCCTTCGGGCCGCTGTCGCCGTCCGTCCGGGAAGAGGTCTTCGCCGATGCCGACCTGCTGGCAAGCGGGCGGCCCTCCTCACTCGCTCTCGTCGGAGAGCGCATCGGCCAGGCACAGGAACTCGTCGCCGAGCTGCTGAGCGCCGATGCGGCCGACGTCACGCTGCAGCCGTCTTCGACGCACGGGCTCATGCACGCGCTGTTCGGTCTCACCGGGGGAGTGATCGCGAGCACCGCCGAGTTCCCGAGCGTGAGCCTGACGGTGGAGCGCGCGTCGACGGCATCGCAGTGCGCCGTCACGCCGCGCTGGATCACGCCCGGTGACGGCCGCGTGACCCCTGATGCGGTGACCGATGCCCTCGACGACGATGTCGTCGCACTCGCTGTGAGCCACGTCGACTTCCGCACCGGCTTCCGCACCGATCTCGCCGCTCTCCGCGAGGCGATCGGTCCCGATCGGCTGCTCATCGTCGATGCCGTCCAGTCGTTCGGGGTGATCGATACCGACTACTCTGCGGCGGACGTGGTGGTGGGGCACGGCTACAAGTGGTTGCGCGCCGGCCGCGGCAGTGCGTTCGGGTGGTTCTCCCCGCGCGCACGGGAGCGCATCGCCCCGGTGCTGTCCGGGATCACCGGTACGACGTCTCCCGGTCTGTTCGTCGACGAGCTGCCGGCACCCGCTCCGTCCGCGCGCGCCTTCACCGTCAGCCAGCCGGACACGCTTGCGGCAGGGCGACTCGCGATCGGGGTGCGGGATGTCCGCGACGCCGGTGTCGCCGCCGTCGAGGCACGGTTGGCCGAGAACGTCGACACCGTGATCGAGATCGCCGACCGTCACGGCATCGAGGTGAGCTCCCCGCGTGAGCGCCATCAGCGTGCCGGCATCGTGTCTCTCGCTCCGGCGGAACCCGGGCGCCTGGCCGCCGCGCTCGCGAACGCCGGGATCGTCGTGACGGCGCGGGGTGCGGCGGTGCGCATCGCTCCCCACGCAGGTACGGATGCCGCGAGCTTCGAGCTCCTCGACGACACCCTGCGTGCGTTCGGCAACGAGACGTTCATCAGCGCGTAACGAATCGCTGGCGTGTCGAGTTCGGGTTAATCGTCCGCACAGTCGTACGTTCTAGGCATCGGGCAAGGCGCCCGGTCGGGTCGGCCTCAGGTTGACGACTCGTGACCCCCTGGTCGACCCGTTCGAACTACCGGGATTCCCCGGGTCGGGAGTGGGTCGTGACCACACGTACAGCGCAGCAGGCCACCAGCACCGCGCAGCAGTCCACCCGTAAGACGACGAGACGAGCATCCTCCGCCGATCCGGATCAGGATCTGCGCACGTATGTCCTCGACACGTCCGTGCTGCTGAGCGATCCGCAGGCGTTCTTCCGGTTCGCCGAGCACTCGGTCGTCCTCCCCGTCGTCGTGATCACGGAGCTCGAGGGCAAACGCCACGATCCGGAGATCGGCTACTTCGCGCGACAGGCCCTTCGCCACCTCGACGATCTGCGCATCGAGCACGGGCGTCTCGACTTCCCCGTCGAGGTGGGCGAGGGCGGGACCCTCCGGGTCGAACTCGCGAACACCGACTCCTCGGTGCTTCCCGCGGGCATCCGCCTCAGCGACAACGACACCCGGATCCTCTCCGTCGCCATGCATCTCGCACAGGACGGCCAGGACGTCACGATCGTGTCGAAGGACCTGCCGATGCGCGTCAAGGCCGCCTCTCTCGGTCTGCGCGCCGAGGAGTACCTCGCCGAGCAGGCGGTGGACTCGGGGTGGACCGGGATCTCGACGCTCGACCTCTCCGGTGATGACATCAGCGACCTGTACGAGAGCGAGGTCGGCATCAGCGAGCAGGCTCGGGGGCTCCCGGTGAACACCGGCCTGATCATCCACTCCGAGCGCGGGTCGGCGCTCGGTCGCGTCACGGGAGACGGCGAGTACCGGCTCGTGCGCGGCGACCGGGACATCTTCGGCATGCACGGCCGCTCCGCGGAGCAGCGCATAGCGATCGATCTGCTCCTCGACCAAGAGGTGGGCATCGTCTCGCTCGGCGGGCGTGCGGGCACCGGCAAGTCGGCGCTCGCGCTGTGCGCAGGACTCGAAGCGGTGCTCGAGCGGCAGCAGCAGAAGAAGATCATCGTGTTCCGGCCCCTGTTCGCGGTCGGTGGGCAGGAGCTCGGCTACCTCCCGGGCGACCAGGGCGAGAAGATGGGGCCCTGGGGTCAGGCGGTGTTCGACACGCTGGGTTCGGTGGTGTCGGGCAACGTCATCGAGGAGGTCGTCGAGCGCGGACTGCTCGAGGTGCTCCCGCTCACCCACATTCGCGGAAGGTCCCTGCACGACGCGTTCGTGATCGTCGACGAGGCCCAGTCGCTCGAGCGGAACGTGCTCCTGACGGTGCTGAGCCGCATGGGACAGAACTCGCGCGTCATCCTCACCCATGACGTCGGTCAGCGTGACAACCTCCGCGTGGGTCGTCATGACGGCATCGCCAGCGTGATCGAGACGCTGAAGGGACATGATCTCTTCGGACACGTGACCCTGACGCGGTCGGAGCGTTCGGCCATCGCAGCCCTCGTCACCGAGCTCCTGGAGGGTGGAGAGCTCAGCTGACGACGGAAACAGCGGATGCCGCGAGGGCTCGGTCCTCGCGGCATCCGCTTCTTGGTCTCGGTGCAGCCCCCGATCGCATAAACCCCGTCCGCGTGCATGAACCCCGTCCGCTTGCATGATGATTCGCCGTTCCTGGTCATGCGATCGTCGGATGGTCATGCGGGTGAGAGGGGGGGCAGGTCAGTCGGACTGCACAGCGGCCTGTTCTGCGCTCGTGTTCACCGATCGCGTGAAGGTGGGCCGGCCGAGCGGGCGTGGGCCCCCAGAATCGAACGATGATCGACGTCAATATGCTCCTCGGACGCTTGGGAGGGGTCGCACGCGGCACCCGGCTTCAGGGCTTCGGATGCTCACGCTCACGCCTGGGAGCGGAGTGCAGGGCCGGTCGTATCGTCCGAGTGCGTTCTGGTGTGTTCGCATCTCGAGGAGCCGCGACCGAGGTGGTCACAGCAGCGGCCCACGGGGGAGCCCTCACTTGCGGGAGCGCCTTGAGGATTCGAGAGGTGTGGACGCTGGAGGTTCCCGCTGAGGTGCATGTCTGGATGGGGCTCGGCGGGCGACGGCATCATCCGAAGCAGTGCGGCTGCGTCGCCCACTTCACCCGCGGACGCATGGATGTCGGCATCGCGCCGATCGAGGTCGCGCTGACACACGCATACGCCTGTTACGGGGAGGAGTTCTTCTTCGCCGCGTACGAGTCGGCCTGGAACAAGCGGATGCTGACTGCTGCGGCGCGTGCGCACGTCCGCTCCGCCCTTCCTGCGACGGCGCGCTGGCTCGTCGACCTCGCACGTCCGGACGCGGAGAGCGGCTTGGAATCCCTGGTGCGGCTGCGGCTCCATCTGATCGGAGTGGCTGTGCGCACCCAGGTGACCGTCGGCGGGGTCGGGCGGGTCGACTTCGTGATCGAGGGCCGCGTCATCCTCGAGGCCGACGGTCGCGACAACCACGAGGATGCTGCGAAACGGCATCGCGATCTCATGCGAGACGCAGTCGCATCCGACCTCGGCTTCGAGACACTCCGTTTCGACTACTCGATGATCGTGTACTCGTGGGACGTGGTCGCAGCAGCGATTCTGGCTGCGCTCGCTCGGGCTCGTGCGTGAACTGGTGCACCTGCATGAGGCGATGCCGGATGCAGGTGCCGTCCCGCCGAACGCTCATGCAATCGTCGGCTGGTCATGCGTCTGCGCTGAGAACCCGAGACGCGGCGCCCGGAGACAGAGGATGCCGCGAGGATCGAGTCCTCGCGGCATCCGCTTCATCGTGGGCGGGTCAGCCCGCGTGCGTCATCGACAGCAGGTCGAGCTTCTCGTCCAGCTGCTCGAGGGTGAGCTCGCCGCGCTCGACGTAGCCGAGGTCGATCACGGCGTCGCGCACCGTGATGCCCTTGGCGACCGAGTGCTTGGCGATCTTCGCCGCCGCCTCGTAGCCGATCAGCTTGTTCAGCGGCGTCACGATCGACGGGCTCATGCCCGCGAAGGCCGCCGCCCGCTCGACGTTCGCCTGCAGACCGTCGATCGTCTTGTCGGCGAGCACGCGCGAGGCGTTCGACAGCAGGCGGATCGACTCGAGCACCGCGGTGCCCATGACCGGGATGGCGACGTTCAGCTCGAACGAACCGGATGCGCCGGCCCACGCGACGGTGGCGTCGTTGCCGATCACGCGCGCGCACACCATGAGCACGGCCTCGGGCACGACGGGGTTGACTTTGCCCGGCATGATCGAGGATCCGGGCTGCAGGTCGGGGATGTGCAGCTCGCCGAGGCCCGTGTTGGGGCCCGAGCCCATCCAGCGCAGGTCGTTGTTGATCTTGGTCAGCGACACCGCGATGGTGCGGAGAGCACCGGAGGCCTCGACCAGACCGTCGCGGTTCGCCTGTGCCTCGAAGTGGTCCTTGGCTTCGGTGATGGGCAGCTCGGTCTCGGCCGCGAGCAGCGCGATGACCTTCTGCGGGAAGCCCAGCGGCGTGTTGATGCCCGTGCCGACGGCGGTGCCGCCCAGGGGGACCTCGGCCACGCGGGGGAGAGCCGACTGCACGCGCTCGATGCCCAGACGGATCTGACGCGCGTAGCCGCCGAACTCCTGTCCAAGGGTGACGGGCGTCGCGTCCATGAGGTGCGTGCGGCCGGACTTGACCGCGTCCTTCCACAGCTCCGCCTTCGCCTCGAGAGCGACGGCGAGGTGGTCGAGTGCGGGGATGAGCGTGTCGATGAGTGCCTGGGTGACCGCGATGTGCACCGAGGTCGGGAACACGTCGTTCGACGACTGCGAGGCGTTGACGTGGTCGTTGGGGTGCACGGTCGAACCGAGGATGCGCGTGGCGAGCGTTGCCAGCACCTCGTTCATGTTCATGTTCGACGAGGTGCCGGAGCCGGTCTGGTAGGTGTCGACCGGGAACTCACCGTCGTGCGCGCCGGAAGCGACCTGGTCGGCGGCCTGGGCGATGGCGTCGGCGATGGCGCCGTCGAGGGTGCCGAGCTCCTTGTTGGCGAGTGCGGCGGCCTTCTTGATGCGAGCGAGGGCGGCGATCTGCGTCGACTCCAGCCCCTTGCCCGAGATCGGGAAGTTCTCCACGGCGCGCTGCGTCTGAGCGCCGTAGAGCGCATTCACGGGCACCCGCACCTCGCCCATGGTGTCGTGCTCGATGCGGTAGTCCTGCTCGGTCATTCCGAACCCTCCTTGGTTGCGGGGTCGATCCCCTGGATGTCGTCGTCGGTGTCGATGCCGACCGTGATCACGGGCACGGCGGTGCCCTCGGCCAGACGGTAGTTGGCGCCGACGATGCCGAGGCGACCAGCCGCGACGGCATCGCTGATGATCTCGGACGACTGCAGCAGATCGTTCACCGTGTTGCGCAGGTGCTCGATGCCGACCAGTTCCGAGTCGATCTCGGCGACGGTGGTGCCCCCGCTCGCCGCCAGCACCTTGCGCGCGGCCGGCACGATCGGGGCGATCAGCTTCCAGATGTGCGGCGGCAGGGGAGCGGCATCGATCGCCGTGCCGTCGATGGCGGCGCGCACCGCACCGCACGAGTCATGCGCCAGCACCACGATCAGAGGAACCTCGAGAACGGCGACGGCGTATTCCAGGCTCGCGACGATCGATTCTCCGATGACCTGCCCGGCGTTGCGCACCACGAACAGGTCGCCGAGCCCGAGGTCGAAGATGATCTCGGCGGCCAGGCGGGAGTCGGAGCATCCGAAGAGCGTGGCGACCGGGTGCTGCGCCGCGGTCAAGTCCTTGCGGCGAGCGACGTCCTGATTAGGGTGGCGAGGCTCGTCCTGCACGAAACGGCGGTTGCCGTCCTGCATCTGCGTCCAGGCGGCGGCGGGGGTGAGGGGGTGGGTCATGGGGTCTCCGAGATGGTGCGGATCTGCGGGATGAGGCTCTCGGCGAGTTCGGCCGTGGAATCGGCCGACCGTGAGCCGTAGAGCAGGATGTAGTCGGCGCCGGCCTGCGTGCCGATGGCGTAGGTGACGTTGGCGTTCGACTCCGCGCTACCCGGCTTGTAGACGTCCCAGTCGAGCCCGCCGATGCGCACCGTGTCGGTCGGCGCGATGCCGTTCAAGCGCTGCGGAGCCCAGGACGAATCCGCGTCGAAGGCCTGGTCCACCTTGATGAACCCGCGCTCCTTGTCCGACTTGGGGGCGAGCGTGACCTCCCAGACGACGGTCGCGCCACCCTGCATCTCGGCCCCGTTCGCGCGCCAGAAGTCGCCGAGTTCCGGGATGAGGACGGGGCGGTCCATCGAGGACTCCACCCCCTCGGCCACCGCGGCGACGTCGAGGGGCTTCTGCTCGACGGGTGCGCCGCGGGGAACCGCGAAGATGATGACGGCGACCACGGCGAGTGTCACGAGAAGCGCTGCGACCAGGTTCCGCACCGTCTGGCTCGATCGGTACGCCTTGCTCGACGCCGCCTTCCTGGCGGCGGTCTCGTCGGGTGTCTCCGGACGGCCGAGCTCGGCGATGATGGGGGGCTGCTTGCTCATGACTCTCCGGCGTCGTCGGCATCGGAAGCCGCGGCACGAGCAGCGTCAAGACGCCGCTTCGCTCCCAACAGCCACTCCTCGCAGCGTGCGGCCAGCGCCTCTCCGCGCTCCCACAGCGCGAGCGAATGCTCGAGTGTCGGGGAGCCTTGCTCGAGCTCTGCGACCACCTTGACGAGTTCGTCACGGGCCGCCTCGAACGACAGCGTGTCCACGGGGGTGTCGTTCAGGGCGCTCACTCCTCCATCTTACGTCGATCGATGCCGACGCTCTGCTCAGTCCCCTTCGGGGATCTCGCCCTCGGAGCGGGCTGCCAGCGATCCACGATCCAGCGTGATCGTGAGGCCGCTCCCGGCGGGAGCGTCGGTGGCATCGCGGAGGATCACACCACCGTCGAGGTGGGCGATCGCGTAGCCGCGAGCCAGGGTCGCCGCGGGGGAGAGGGCTCGCAGGGATGCGCGGAGTTCTCCCGTGCGGCGCCCGGCGTCGTCGAGCTGTCGGTTCACGGCGTCCCGTCCACGCCCGAGCAGCAGCCACGTCTCCTGGGCGCGGGCATCGATGATCGGTGCGGGCGAGCGCAGCACCGGTCGCGAGCGCAGCTGCTCCAGCTGGGCGATGTCGTGCGTGAGGCGCTGGGTGAGCCGTGAGGTCGCTCGCGACCGCAGCTGCGCGATGAGGGCTCGCTGCTCTCCCACGTCGGGCACGACGCGCTTCGCGGCATCGGTCGGCGTCGAGGCGCGGAGATCGGCGACGTCATCGAGAAGCGGGTGGTCGTTCTCGTGCCCGATCGCGCTCACCACGGGCGTCGATGCCGCGGCGACCGCACGCACGAGTCTCTCGTCGCTGAAGCCCAACAGCGTCTGCGGGTCGCCGCCGCCGCGGGCGATGATGATCACGTCGACCTCGGGATCAGCGTCGAGCCGAGCGAGCGCGGCGAGGGTGTCCGGGACACAGCGGTCCCCCTGCACGGCGGCGTACTCGGTGCGGAAGCGCACCTGCGGCCAGCGCAGCTCGGCGTTGCGATGCACATCCTTCTCGGCGTCCGAGCGCTCGCCCGTGATGAGGCCGATCACGTGCGGGAGGAAGGGGAGGCGCTTCTTGCGCGAAGGATCGAAGAGCCCCTCCTGCCGCAGCTGCACGCGGAGCTTCTCGAGGCGTTCCAGCTGATCGCCGAGCCCGACGTGCTTCATCGCGGAGACAGCGAAGCTGAAGTCGCCCGCCTTGACGAAGTAGTCGGCCTTGACCGCGGCGACCACATGGTCGCCGACGCCGATGTCGGACGGGATGCGCGCACGCACGCTCGACCACACGCGGATGGAGATCTGCGCGTCGGACCTGGTGTCCTTCAGGCGCGCGAACACGTTGCCGGCTCGCACGTTCCACGAGGTGATCTCGCCTTCGACCCAGACCGTGTTCCACCGCGCGATGAAGTCGCGGATCGTCGCGTTGAGGCGGGTGACGGAGGTGGGGGCGCCTGCGGTGGAATCGCGGGGTGCGACCGAGTCGGCCGGCGGCGTCTCGCCCTGGCCCGTCGTCGCTTCGAAGACTGTCATCCGCTCCCGTTCCCTGCCCTCGAACCTCCCCGGCCGTGCACAGGTGCGCGACGGTAGAATTCAAGGGTGACTTCGACTGCCGTTCATCTCCCCGTGCCCCGCCTCCCACGAGTGCGTGCGGCGGCCGGGCGGCTTCAGGATAACCCGGTGGCCGGACACAAGCGTGTTCTGCTCGCCGCCCCGCGCGGTTACTGTGCGGGTGTCGACCGCGCGGTCGTCGCGGTGGAGAAGGCTCTCGAACGCTACGGCGCCCCCGTCTACGTGCGCAAGCAGATCGTGCACAACATCCACGTCGTCACCGAGCTCGAGGAGAAGGGCGCGATCTTCGTCGAAGAGGTCGACGAGGTCCCCGAGGGTGCGCACATCGTCTTCAGCGCCCATGGTGTCTCACCCGCGGTCGTGAACGCGGCCTCCGATCGGGGACTCCACGCGATCGATGCCACCTGTCCTCTGGTCACCAAGGTGCACCGCGAGGCCGTGCGCTTCGCGCGCGACGACTTCGAGATCCTGCTCATCGGTCACGACGGGCACGAAGAGGTGGAGGGCACGGCCGGAGAGGCGCCGGACCACGTGACCGTCGTGAACTCTCCCGAAGAAGCCGACACCGTCGTGGTGAAGGATCCGAACAAGGTCGTCTGGCTGTCGCAGACCACGCTGTCGGTGGACGAGACGATGGAGACGGTCAACCGGTTGCGCACGCGATTCCCCGAACTGCAGAATCCGCCGTCGGACGACATCTGCTACGCCACGCAGAACCGTCAGGTCGCGATCAAGAAGGTCGCCGCCGGGGCAGACCTCGTGATCGTGGTCGGCTCGTCGAACTCGTCCAACAGCGTGCGTCTGGTCGAGGTCGCCCTCGAGTACGGAGCGAAGGCCGCTTACCGCGTCGACTATGCCGAGGAGATCCAGCAGGAGTGGCTCGACGGCGTCGAGACGGTCGGTGTGACCAGCGGCGCATCCGTGCCCGAGGTTCTGGTCCGCGAGGTGCTCGATGCGATCGGCGACGCCGGCTACCGCGATGTCGAAGAGGTGAAGACCGCTGAGGAGGATCTGATGTTCTCCCTGCCCAAGGAACTGCGTCAGGACGCTGCAGGTCAGCGGGACGCCCGGGCTCTCGGCGGTCGTGCATCCGGAGGAGGCGCGTAGCGTTGAGCGCCGCGGAGGCGGAGCCAACCCTCATCGGGTCGGTGCAACGCGCGCTGCGACTGGTCGACATCGTCGCGAACTCCCCCCGCCCGCTTCCGCCGAAGATGCTCGCGGCGATCACCGGACTGACGCCAGGGACGACCTACAACCTGGTGCGCACGCTCGTGCATGAGGGGTATCTGTCGTCGGAGCCGGACGGCGTGGTGCTCGGCAGTCGGTTTCCGTCGTTCCAGCAGCAGATCGGCTCCAGGGGCGTCTTCCTCGCTCGAGTGCGCGCGGCGCTGCGCGAGGTGACCGAGGAGGTGGGAGCCACGGCCTACCTCTCGCGCTTCGACGACGGGGAGATGCATCTGGTCGACATCGTCGACGCGGTCCGGAACCCTCGGATCGAGCTCTGGGTGGGGCTGCAGTCCAGCGCCCACGCGACTGCGCTAGGCAAGCAGATCCTCGCCGACCTCTCGGAGGAGGATCGCCTCGACTACCTGTCCCGCCATCGGCTGCCCGAGCTCACCCCGCGCACGATCACCGATCGCAGGACATTGCTCACACAGCTGGAGCGCTCGCCGGGGTGGGCTGTCGACCACGAGGAGTACGCCATCGGTGCGACCTGCCTCGCTGTGCCCGTCATCGCCCCTGGCGTCACCGCGTCGCTCGCGATCTCGCTGAACGCCGAGCGCGATGTGGTCGACAGGGAGCTGGTGTCGAAGCTGCAGGTCGCCGCGAGGCGCCTCTCGCTGCAACTCGGCGCGGATGCTCTGGACAGCGGGTCATCCGACGAGGATTTCACTATCTGAAGTCAGACCCCTGGCGCGGCGGCATGCGTTTTCCTACTATGGGGGGAGTAGCGGCATACAAGAGCGCTACCGACCGCCTCGAGCGTCCCCAGCGCTGGCGGTCGACCTGGATGAGAAGCGTCCCCAGCGCTTCACGTCCGCGGCCCCGAGAAGTCCCCACTTCTCCGGGGCCGCTATCGTTTTCGGCACGCAGTTGCTGGGAGGCGGCATGAGGGTGTGCCGTTAGCATGGCGAGATGAGCGATCAGCGGCCCCAGTACGGAGAACTCGCGACCCCGGAGGAGCAGCGACGGGCCGCGGGTCTGCCTCCGATCGATGAGTCTGTGATCGCTCCAGCCGCTGCAGCGTCACCACCGCCGGCCGTGCCGGCAGCGGTCGCGGCGTCGAGCCCCTCGGGCGGTTCCCCCGCGAAGCGGGCGCATCCGCTCGATCGTTTCGCCACGATCGCCATGCTGGCGTACGGACTGATCAACGTCGTCGTCACCGGGCTGTCGTACCTGGACCTGCCGAGCGTCATGAACCAGACGATGAAGATCATCGGCATCGAAGGCGAGTTCACGAACTTCGCGTCCGCGAGGACCTGGGGCACGATCGCCGCGATCCTGCTCGCCGTCGGGTGGTCGGTCACCGCCGCGCTCTCGATCCGTCGCCTCCGCCGTGGACGTGTGACGTGGTGGGTTCCGATCGTCGGGGCCATCGTGACCATGGGTGTGGTGTCGGTCTGCATCGCCGTGCCGATGATGGGCGATCCGGCGTTCATCGCGCACCTCGAGCAGATGACGCGTCCCTGAGGACGTTCCGTGAGGTCTGCGCGGGCGCAATTCCCACGGAGAACGAGAAGGGGCCCGGCAGGATGCCGGGCCCCTTCTGTGTCTCGCGACCGATCAGCTCTTGGACTGGCCGTACGAGCCGAGCTGGCGGGTCGACTCGACCACGCGGGCGGCCATGGCCGACTCGGCGATCTTGCCCCAGGCACGCGGGTCGTACTGCTTCTTGTTGCCGACCTCGCCGTCGACCTTCAGCACGCCGTCGTAGTTCTTGAACATGTAGTCGGCGATGGCACGCGTGTAGGCGTACTGGGTGTCGGTGTCGATGTTCATCTTGATGACGCCGTTGGCGACCGCGAGGGCGATCTCCTCATCGGTCGAGCCCGAGCCACCGTGGAACACGAGGTCGAGCGGCTTGGGGCCGGTGTTGTACTTCGCGGCGACCTCCGCCTGGATCTCGCCGAGCAGCTCGGGACGCAGCTTCACTCCACCGGGCTTGTAGACACCGTGGACGTTGCCGAAGGTGAGGGCCGCGATGTAACGCCCCTGCTCACCGAGACCCAGCGCCTGCACAGCCTGGTCGACGTCGGCGAAGGTCGTGTAGAGAGCTTCGTTCGACCCCTCATGCTGTACGCCGTCCTCCTCGCCGCCGACGACGCCGATCTCGACCTCGAGGATGGCGTTGATGGCCTTCATGCGGGGGAGCAGATCCTTCGCGATCTCGATGTTCTCCGCGAGGGGAACAGCGGAGCCGTCCCACATGTGGGACTGGAAGATCGGGTTGCGACCGGCCTTGACCTCTTCCTCCGAAGCGGCGATCAGCGGCTCGACGAAGCCCGCGAGTGCGTCCTTCGGGCAGTGGTCGGTGTGGAGGGCGACGGTGATCGGGTAGTTCTTGGCGACCTCGGTGGCGAAGCGCGCGAATGCGAGAGCGCCCGTGGCGCGAGCCTTCACCGTGTGGCCGGCGAAGTAGTCGGCGCCACCGGTGGTGACCTGGATGATGCCGTCGGAGCCGGCCTCGGTCAGGCCCTGGAGGACGGAGTTGATCGTCTGCGAGCTGGAGACGTTGAATGCGGGGTACGCGAAGCCGCCGGCCTTCGCGCGGTCGAGCATTTCGGCGTACTGATCCGGGGTGGCGACGGGCATGAGAACTCCTGCGATAGGGGAAGCCGGGACAGCTGCCACTCTATCGGGGCGCACGCGCCGATACCGCAGTCGCCGCCGGGGGCGAGCACGTTCGCTTCTGCGTAGCTGTTAAGAACAGCGATTCCTTCGGCGGATCGTGCCCGAAAAGCGGCGGATTCGGAGCGCACGATGGCTAGGCTGACCGCATGGTGAGTCTTACTGCTGATCTGAGCCCGCTTCGTCCCGACCGCAACCTGGCGATGGAGTTGGTGCGATCGACGGAGGCTGCGGCCATCCGCGCTGTGCCGTTCATCGGTCGCGGCGCGAAGGAAGCTGCGGACGGCGCGGCTGTCGACGCCATGCGGGCCTTCCTCGGCACGGTCGACTTCCAGGGACGGGTCGTCATCGGTGAGGGCGAGAAGGACAACGCCCCGATGCTCTTCAACGGCGAGATCGTCGGAACCGGCCGAGGGCCGCTGTGCGACATCGCCGTCGACCCCATCGACGGGACCTCGCTGACCGCTGCCGGTCGACAGAACGCCCTGTCGGTGATCGCCGTCTCGGACCGCGGCACCATGCTCGACGCCTCGAGCGTCTTCTATATGGACAAGCTCGTGACGGGGCCCGCCGGCGTCGGTGTCGTCGACATCCGCTTGCCCATCGGGGAGAACATCCGCAAGCTGGCCGGCGCTCTCGACAAGCCCGTCGACGAGATCGTCGTCTCGGTGCTGAACCGTCCGCGTCATGAGCAGCTCATCCAGGAGATCCGCGATGCCGGCGCCGGCACCCGTCTGATGAGTGACGGAGACGTCGCCGGCGGCATCAATGCGGCACGCCACGACGCCCGCACCGACATGTGCGTCGGCATCGGAGGCAGCCCCGAGGGCATCGTCACGGCTTGTGCGATCAAGGCGCTCGGCGGCCACATCCAGGGTCGGCTCTGGCCGCGTGACGACGACGAGCGCCAGCGCGGCATCGACGCGGGGCTCGACATCGACAAGGTGTACGAGGCCGACGATCTGGTGCAGGGCAACAACACGATCTTCGTCGCGACCGGTGTCACCGATGGCCAGCTCGTCGCGGGTGTCCGGCGCGAGCGCGGCTATGTGTACACCGAGAGCGTCGTGCTCAGAGGCGCCTCGGGGACGCTCCGTCGCATCGCGTCCGAGCACCTCGTCTCGAAGTGGCTCTGACGCTTCTCGTGTTCGCCGTCGTGTGATCGTCGGCGCTGAGGCTGTCGGCATCGTTATCGAGCCGGTATCGCCTCACACCCCGACGATCCACGGTTCGCCGGGCCCCCGTGTCACAATTGTCACTGGGTTTGTCGCCGTCGACGGAGCCGCCAGGCACCGCAGGCACAGGAGGGCGAACAGATGACAACGCAGCACACGAGCGGTTCGAAAGCCGCCGCGACCAGGATCGTCACGACGAACACAGGGCGCATCCTCCGGGTGAGCGCGGACGCGGAATCCGCTCCGAAGCCCCCGACCGTGGCCCCCGTCGCACCGGCAGTAGACCCGGCCCGACGTGCGGATGTTCTCTTCCGCGTCCGGCGCGATGAGGGGCACGAGCTCAGCGCATGGTGGATGATCGGCGCGTTCCTGGCAACCAGCGGTCTGGTGATCCTGCTGCTCAGCGGCGTTCCCGGTATCGCCTGATCACGGCGCCTTCTTGCTCGGTGAGCGCTGGATCAGCGTTCTTCGTCGAGTCTGATCCGCACGTCGCCCACGTCTGCGCGGAGCACCGACTCGTCGCGCGCCGCGTCAGCCACCGCGTCGCCTGACTCCGGTTCGTGGGTGCTCTCCTCAGAGGCGATCAGCTCCGGTGCCGTGAATCGTCTGGCCGCCCCTGTCGTCACCGCGGGGGCTGTCGAGAGCGCCGACGCGTCGACCCCGGGGAATTGGCGAGCGGTCACGAGCACGCGTGTCTCGAGCGAACCGGCGAACCGGTTATAGCTGTCGACGGTGCGCTCCAGGGCGCGGCGCAGATCGTCGGCGTGTCCGGCCAGGGTTCCCAGCCGGTGGTACAACTGTGTGCCGAGTGCGAGCAATGTGCGAGCCTCGGTCGAGACCTCCTGCTGTGTCCAGGTGAACGCCACGGTCTTGAGCACGGCCCAGAGGTTGACGGGGGAGGCGAGCGCGACTCGTCGGCCGAATGCGTAGTCGAGCAGCGTCGGGTCTTCGTCGATCGCGGCGGCCAGCAGCGATTCGCTCGGCAGGAAGCAGATCACGAACTCGGGGCTCGCATCGAGCCCCGCCCAATAAGCCTTCTTCGCCAGGGCGTCGATGTGCGCTCGGACTGCTTTCACGTGCTTCTGCATCAATGCTCGACGCTGAGGCTCCTGGGCGTCGCCGCCCGGAAGCGCAGATGCCTCGAGGTACGCGTCGAGCGGCACTTTGGCGTCGACCGCGATCGAGCTGCCACCCGCGAGCCGGATCACCATGTCGGGACGGCCCTGGCCCCGGTCGCTGGAGATCGTCGCCTGCAGGTCGAAGTCGATGTGTCGGGTGAGGCCCGCGGCTTCGACGACACGGCGGAGCTGCGTCTCGCCCCACACGCCTCTCGTGGCGCTGGAGCGCAGAGCTCCCGCGAGGGACTCGGTGGTCGCCCGGAGCGCTTCATCGGACTCCTGCGCTCGGCGCAGCTGCTCCTCGAGCGTGCCGAATTGAGCGTGCCTCTCCCGCTCGATCGCGGTGACCTTGGTCTGCATCTGCTGCAGACTCTCACGCACGGGGGCGAGCGCGGTGAGCACCGCATTCTGCTGCTGCACCCGCTGCGCCTCGGCGCGCTGCTCGTTTCGCGCGTGCTCGACGGCATCGCGGTACAGGTCGTATTGACGGTCTCGGTCGTCGCGCGCAGCGGCCAGCTCGGCCTGAGCGCGCGCGAGATCGGCGGCGCCTCGGCCGGCGCGCAGGAACCAGCCGACGGCGATGCCCGCAGCGAGTGCGACGAGCAGGAGAACGACAGCCAGAGCATCCATGTGTTCATGATGGGGCCGGCCTCCGACATTCGGAGGTCGCCGCGCACGGAGCGGTCGAGGTGCGGGTCAGGCGACCGCACGCTCCAGTGCGGGTGCGACAGGAGCAACCGGAGCGGTGACCCGCAGACTCAGCGCGTCGGCGAGAGCGAAGACGTCGCCTGCACCGGCTCTGTAGGCGGCGTCGATCACGATCTGGGCACACGCACGGGCATCGGCCAGGGCATCGTGGTGCGAGAACTCCTCGAACCCCGCGGCAGCAGCGGCGACCGGCAGCCGGTACGAGTCGAGCGTGTAGGTCTTGCGGGCGACCTGCAGGCTGCACAGCGACCGGTAGGGCGGGCACAGCTGGCCCGTGGCCTCGGACGCGCGGCGCAGCACATTGAGGTCGAAGCCGGCGTTGTGCGCGACCAGCACATCGGCACCCGCGAAGGCGCACAGGCGGTCGAACTGGTCGACCCAGGTCGCGGCCGACAGCACGTCCTCCGGCTGGATGCCATGGATGCGCACGTTCCACTCCTGGAACTCGTCATGGCCAGGCGGCGGCTGGATCAGCCAACCGGTGGTGGCGACGACCTGGCCGTCGCGGACGCGGACCAGTCCGACCGAGCACGCAGAGGCCGGGCTGGAGTTCGCGGTCTCGAAGTCGATCGCAGTGAAGTCCAGTGGCACATCCCCACCTTCCCCCGGTCCCTCGAAGACGTCTCGGAGACTCGCCGTATGCTGGCGACATGGCTGAGGACATGGCGACGTCGTTCGGAGCGCAGGCGGGAAACTACGAGGTCGGTCGACCTGATTATCCTTTCGAGGCCGTGGCATGGATGCTGGAGCGCATGCCGCACGGCTCACGTCGGATCGCCGATGTCGGTGCCGGCACAGGAAAGCTCACCAGGGTTCTCGCGGAGGCGCCGGACGCCGAGGTCGTCGCCGTCGATCCCGACCCCGTGATGCTCGCGACGCTCCGCGGTGCGGTGCCCGGCGTGCCGACGTTCCAGGGATCGGCCGAGCAACTGCCGCTTCCGGACGCGAGTGTCGATGCCGTCGTGCTGGGGCAGGCATGGCACTGGGTGGATCCGGTGGCCGGCTCAGCCGAGATCGGGCGCGCCGTGCGCGGCGGGGGAGTGCTCGGCCTCATCTGGAACATCCGCGACGACCGTGTCGACTGGGTGCGCAGGCTCACCGAGATCATGCACGGCAGCCACGCCGAGAACATGCTCGCCGAGGGGGACCCGACTGTCTCCGCGCCGTTCAGCGGACTCGAGCAGGAGCGCTGGGAATGGGCCCGCCCCGTGACGCGCGACGTGCTGCACCGGATGGCGGCGTCACGCAGCTACATCATCACCGCTTCGGACGAGGAGAAGGCACGCATCGCGCGCGAGCTCGACGCGCTCTTCGACGAGCTCGACCTGCACGGGGACGCCACGATCGACCTTCCGTACGTCACGCGGGCGTATCGAGCCGTTCGCGACTGAGGTCCGTTGCGCGGCTCTGCGGCTCGGGCCGCTGCGCCGCGTCAGGCGTTCGCGCCGGATCAGGCCGAACGGCCCGGCGTCTGCCTGATCTCGCGCGTTCGCCTGATCTCGCGCCTCGCTCGCACAGCATCCCGCAGGATCGTGCGTCTTCAGCGAGGTAGACTCGTGCCCCGTGGCTCTCACTATCGGTATCGTCGGTGACTGCAACGTCTGAGTGAGTCCACTTCTATCGCGGGGCAGCACATGACATGCCGCCCCACCAGTGGTTTAGGACGTCGCCCAACTTCGTATCTCGGCCTCCATCGATGGGTCAGCAGCGCCGTGGAGTTCGTATACGGGGGCCGCGGGCGTGCCGCCAATGGTGCAGTACGAGATGGCGTCGCCAACTGCAGATGTGGCGGGTACGATGACCAGCCACGGTGGGTCGGCTTCGATTGCTTCCACCGTCGCTTGGTCCTTCTTGAACTCCGGCGAGCCGCCGTGGTCTTGCGTGGTCTTTTCGACGCAGAGATCGACGAGTAGTGAGTCCGTGAACTCCGCCTCAGCAGCCGGAGCTGACGTCGGGGAAGAGGTGGGGGTCGCGGTCGCGGCGGAGTCGTTGGTGGCCGACCCGACCGGTGCCGGAGAATTGTTGGGTCCGGTCGCAGTACAGCCGGTCAGGGCGACGAGGGCGAAAATCGCCGCGAGGCCGATTCGTGTGCGCATGTTCGAATGCTACTGAGCTTGAGGTGAATGGCATGAGTGGCCACGCTGGAAAGGGCACCCGATAAGCTGTCCATGCCATGCCAAACTTATCCATAGGAATCGTCGGCCTGCCCAACGTCGGCAAGTCCACCCTCTTCAACGCACTCACCAAGAACGACGTGCTCGCGGCGAACTACCCGTTCGCGACGATCGAGCCCAACGTCGGCGTGGTGAACCTGCCCGATCCTCGCCTCGACAAGCTCGCGGAGATCTTCGGCAGCGAGCGCATCCTGCCCGCAGCGGTGTCGTTCGTCGACATCGCCGGCATCGTGCGTGGGGCGAGCGAGGGTGAGGGTCTGGGCAACAAGTTCCTCGCGAACATCCGTGAGGCCGACGCCATCGCTCAGGTCGTGCGCGGTTTCGCCGACGACGATGTCGTCCACGTCGACGGCACGGTTAACCCTGCATCCGACATGGAGACCATCAACGCGGAACTCATGCTCGCCGACCTCGAGACCGTCGACAAGGCGATCGCACGGTACGAGAAGGAAGTGCGCGGCAAGAAGATCGAGCCCATCGTGCTCGAGACCGCGAAGGCGGCGAAGGATGCTCTCGAGCGCGGTGTGCTGCTGTCGGTCGCCGGCATCGACCTGACGCCGATCCGCGAGCTGGGTCTGCTCACCGCGAAGCCCGTCATCTTCGTCTTCAACGTCGACGAGTCCGTGCTGACCGACGACGCGCGCAAGGCGGAGCTCGCCGCCCTCGTCGCCCCGGCGAAGGCCATCTTCCTCGACGCGAAGATCGAGTCCGAGCTCATCGACCTCGACCCGGAAGACGCAGCCGAGCTCCTCGCCTCGACCGGCCAGGACGAGTCCGGTCTCGACCAGCTCGCCCGCATCGGCTTCGACACGCTCGGCCTGCAGACGTACCTGACCGCCGGTCCGAAGGAAGCCCGCGCCTGGACCATCCCCAAGGGATCGAAGGCGCCACAGGCTGCGGGCGTCATCCACACCGACTTCGAGAAGGGCTTCATCAAGGCCGAGATCGTCTCGTTCGACGATCTGGTCGAGACGGGCTCCGTCGTCGAGGCCCGCGCCAAGGGCAAGGCCCGCCTCGAGGGCAAGGACTACGTCATGCAGGACGGCGACGTCGTGGAGTTCCGCTTCAACAACTGAGTTCGGCGGGGAAGCCCCGGACACCTGTCACTGCGCACGCGAATCCGTGCTCGTCCGCACCGTCACGATAGCGTCGTGGACAAGGACGAGAGGACGACAGATGCCCACGTACCAGTACTTTCCCGCCCGATACGAGGGCCCCATCAGGACTCTCCTCCTGGATGCGAACGTGACGGCGCACCTGGATACCATCGCGCGTAAGGGCACGGAGTACGCCGACGGAGTGGTGAATCGACGCATGGCGGATCTTGTCCGCCGTCTCGATGCTGACGCACGGGTCCTGCCCGGCCTCGGTGCAGGCGAGGGGGTCATGCGGCGGGCGGGACTGCAAGACGTGTCGAACTACCGGCGCCGGAGCGAGAACGCGCAGGAGCTGCTCGCCGGTGACCGCTCGCGGATCACAGCGTGGCTCGAAGGTGAGGCTCTACCCGACCCTCGTGTTCCCGGGGACGCTGAACATCCGAGCGAGATAGGCACAGAGGAGTTCGAGATCGTTCGAGAGAACCTCCTCATTCCGTCCTACGCCGTGATGCTGAAGGCATATCAGTTGTACTTGCAGGGGAGGAGTCCCGAGTCCGGTTTCCGTGTCCTCGCCGGGTTCGCCGAGGAGCTGTTCGCCCGTGGCTCGCGCGAGGTGTTGCTGGGCGCGCTGCTGCTGGCAGGCAACCACACAGGGCGTGAGATGGCGTTGAACATCATGAAGCTGCGCGAGCAGAAGGACCTCGCCTCAACGCTCGACGCACTGTGGAACACGAGCTTTGACCTGACGCATTCGCGAGTCGCGACGATGCCCTCTCTCCCCGAGTTCCGCGGCGCGTTCGAGGTTCCATGCGTCTTCGTCACTGATGACCGGCACCTGGGAAGGTTCCTGCAGATCCTCCAGCCGGCGGGGGCGATGTCCATGAAACGTGGCGGTGGCATCACCGGCGATCACGCCTATCTCAAGCGTGTCCTGCAGGACGGCATGCTTGCGAAGGTCGTCGAGATCGTCGAAGCAGGCAACGATCGGGCGTTGAACGAGACGACCGACGTCGAGGATATGGCGCGCATTCGCCGCTACCGAGCGCGCGCGTATGCCGATCAGTTGGAGGGATGGCTCGCCGAGCGCCTCGACGGCTGACGCGTCCGTGCACCACCCGCACGGGTGACAGGATTGACGGATGACCGCAACTCTCGTGGCACAAGGGCTGGCCGGCGGCTACGGCCACCGCACCCTCTTCGACTCGCTCGATCTGACCGTCGCGGCAGGCGACGTGGTCGGCCTCGTCGGGGTCAACGGGGCAGGGAAATCGACCCTCCTGAAGCTGCTGGCCGGCGTCGATGAACCGCAGGCCGGGACGATCCGTCTCTCACCTTCAGATGCCTTCGTCGGCTGGCTTCCGCAGGAGCACGAGCGCGTCCCCGGCGAGAGTGTCGCCGAGTACATCGGTCGCCGTACGGGATGCGCAGCGGCGACCAGGGACATGGATGCCGCTGCCGCTGCTCTCGGCGACCCGAACCTCGCGCCTCCGGGCACGGACCCCGCTGACACCTACTCGGTCGCGCTGGATCGCTGGCTGGCGAGCGGTGCCGCCGACCTCGACGAGCGGCTTCCGGCGGTGCTTGCCGAGCTCGGACTCGACCTCGGCGATGATCGCGCCGACACGATGATGACGTCGCTGTCGGGTGGGCAGGCTGCGCGGGTCGGACTCGCCGCCCTGCTGCTCTCGCGCTTCGACATCGCGCTGTTGGACGAGCCGACGAACGACCTCGACCTCGACGGCATCGAGCGACTCGAAGCGTTCGTGCAGGGGCTCCGTGGCGGTGCCGTGGTGGTCAGCCATGACCGCGAGTTCCTGGCGCGGTGTGTGACCCGCGTGCTGGAACTCGACCTGGCGCAGGGCAGCAACAGGGTGTTCGGGGGCGGGTACGACTCGTACCTGGAGGAGCGGGCCACGCTCCGTCGACACGCGCGCGAGAAGTACGACGAGTTCGCCGACAAGAAGGCCGACCTCGTCTCCCGTGCGCGAACTCAGCGCGAGTGGTCGAGCCAAGGTGTGCGCAATGCGATGAAGAAGGCGCCAGACAACGACAAGATCAAGCGCAAAGCCTCGGCCGAGTCGAGCGAGAAGCAGGCGCAGAAGGTGCGCCAGATGGAGAGCAGGATCGCCAGGCTCGAAGAAGTCGACGAGCCGCGCAAGGAGTGGCAGCTCGAGTTCACGATCGGCTCGGCGCCGCGCTCCAGCTCCGTCGTCTCGACGCTGAGTTCCGCAGTGTTCCGACAGGGGACGTTCCAACTCGGCCCGGTGTCGCTGCAGGTCAACGCGGGGGAGCGGATCGGCATCACCGGCCCCAACGGTGCGGGCAAGTCGACGCTCCTTCGCGGGCTGCTCGGACGTCAGCTTCCCGATGAGGGGACGGCGAGCCTCGGCGCGAGCGTGCAGATCGGTGAGATCGACCAAGCCCGTGCGCAACTGACCGGCTCGCAACCGCTCGCGACGGCGTTCGAGGCTCTGGTCCCCGAGATGGCTTCGGGCGAGATCCGCACCCTCCTTGCGAAGTTCGGGCTCAAGGCCGACCACGTCACCCGTGCGGTCGACGAACTCTCGCCAGGAGAGCGCACCCGCGCAGGACTCGCGCTGCTCCAGGCCCGTGGCATCAACCTCCTCGTCCTGGATGAGCCGACAAACCACCTCGACCTGCCCGCGATCGAGCAGCTCGAACAGGCCCTCGAGTCGTATGAAGGAGCCATGCTGCTCGTGACCCACGACCGGCGGATGCTCGCGACCGTGAAGACCGACCGCCACTGGAGAGTGGAGGCGGGGCAGGTGGTCGAGGCGTGACGACCTTCGTCATCGAGACCGTCCCCCATGAGCGTCTGACCGAGGATGACGTGGCGCGGCTGCGGGAACTGTTCGAAGTCACTGCTTCGTGATCCGGACACGGGCAGCGGCGGCAGCCGTGCTCCGCTACGTTTCTAACATCGGCACGCGCGCCCGGGTGCCGATGCGCTGCCTCAGAACCCCCCCCGCAGGGATTTAGCCTCGAACGGGACAAGTTTCGGTACTGTCATCCGGATGGCACTTTTTAGGAGCATGAAACGAGATGGCGATCGACCCGCGGTTGGACCGGGCGGGCTTCACATCCGGCCAGGCGTGGATGTCCTTGCCCGTGAAGATGATGAGGAAGTCGCTCCCGACGGGGGTGGGATGAGTGCGGCTGCGGACGACCCAATGCTCCTCCTGCCGCACCGTCGTCCCGAATCGCTCGGCGGCACAAGCAAGCACCCAATGTGGTCAATCGAACGGGATGAGTTGCTGCCTCATCGTTTGAGAAGCCGATCAGACACTGCGGCCCACGAGACGATTCTGCCGGTGCAGCGCACGACGCTCGGCGATTTTACGTCACGAGTGCATGGCACTGCTGCTGATTGGGAACTGACGCATGAGTGATCTGATGGTTGCCAGCGCTCTCACCGAGCTGCGCAGATTGGTGCTCACCGATGCATCGGCGGAACCCGCGCAGATGTCGCTCCAGCTGAGAACCCTTCAGCGACGCGGGCTCTCTAAGCTGGATTTGGTAGTCCAGCTTGAGCGCATCCGTGCCCGGAACGATGCGCAGAATGAAGATGAACAGACGGAAGAGAATGCGACCTTAGCGCTTGAGTTGGTAGAGGGCGCGTCTCATCTAGGTTTGTCATGGGATGCCGTTCAAACGGCGGTCGCCTGGGTTCCGCTTGCCGTCAAATTTTCTCAACTACAGGCCGGGGCGGTCCATGCGCTGTCCGCGAGTGACCTCCTCCCCTCGAGACCCGTCATGCGAGCAGGTGTCGTGCACCAGGGGCTTGTTGATCGGCAGTGGGAGTTGCTGGTTAAACGCGAATACAAGCCAACTACCGCTGACTTCTTTCGGGCACCGAAAGCAGGGCTGACGACACGGCCCGCGGCCTTGCTTTCGCCGGGGGATCGCCTCGTCTACGAGGGGCTCGCGGAGGCTGTTGCAATTGCTTCGTCGACGGTTTTACCCCCTCACGTAGTCTGGCCGCGGGGAAGAGACACATCGGGCACTCATTCTGATTTCGTGAATGCACCGCAAGCCTGGGATTCAGAATTCGTGATCCGGACTGATATCTCAAACTTCTATGAGTCTGTCGACCATGCCTATTTGAGCGTGGTGATCGGCAATCACCTTGGTCTGCGTGGTGCCTTTCCCATCGCGCTAGAAGCCTTTCTCAATTCTGTCATGCGGTCTGAGGTCGGTCTGCCTCAGGGGCCATTGGGAAGCGATGTTCTGGCTAGTGCGTACCTCGTGGACATCGACCAGGAATTGGTCCGTCGAAATTGGCCCATCGCGAGGTACGCCGACGACATCCTCATCGGTGCGAGTTCGATCGAGCAGGCTCGGGCTCGCCTCCGCGATCTCGAAGGCCTTCTCCGCGAGCGCGGGCTCAGCCTTGCCAACGAGAAGACCCGGATTCTGCGAACTTCGACCTATCGCGGGGCTCTCGACTCGGAAGAGTCACGTCGTTTACGAGAGAAGGTTCACAAGGAGGTCGCTAGGTGGTTTGACGAGCATCCCGACCCTCGATACGAAGGCATCGTCGACGCTATGGAACTCCCGGAGCAGTTGCAATGGGATGTCCTTTACCATCAGTCGGTCTCTTGGGAAGAAGTGCTTGCCGAGATTAGCGACCGCACGCTTCCGCCATGGATTAGAGCGTATGAACGCGTTTACTCGGCCGAAGCACGACGACTCGCTGGAGGGGGCTACCCGGACGCCCCCGAGGCTCTCTCTGCCGGCGATCTGAAAGAGTGTTTTCTCTTCATGAGCACTGATGTCGGGCGGATTGATTTGCATGACACCCATGCCGTTATCGACTGGCATCCGACGCTTGTGCGCGATGTGTCTGCGTACCTTAGAGCGCGTGCTGCAGTTGAGGCTGAGACTGAGGCGGTTGCCGAGTTCTTGATTCAGCGCCTTGGCCGCGAGCATGGCAACGATCTGGAAATGGCTTGGTTGCTCGCACCAGCCGTAGAGAACCAGAGGCTTGCTCGACTCCTCAAGATCGCATTAAAAGCCGCCGTGGCCGCCATAGATAGGCCGCTTACGGCCGCCACGGCATTCAGAGCGCTCGATAACATCGGCGTTTTTGCTGACGGCTCAGGCTCTGCCGTGCTCGAGAGGTTTACGCCTGCTCTCGGTATGGAAGTCGTCTTGTCCAGGAATCGGTACAACCCGGACTCAGGACCTCGTCCCATCGAGGAAGCTCCCAATCCCAGTTAGCCCGTCGACGGCCGGGTCGGGATACGCTGGAGCACGGCGGCTCCGGTCGCGGTCCGGTCGCTGGTGTCCGCCGTGGGCGTTCCGCCTGAGTTCCTGACCCTGACGGCACGAGGAGATTGACGCCGATGACCGAGACCCAGATCTTCGAGCCCGACGGCCGCGCCATCCCCTTCGTCGACGAGGGAGACGGACCCGTCAAGCTGGTCCTGATCCAGGAGCGCGACGTGGCGGCGGATGTGCTCGGCGTCGTGGCGCACTACCTTGCGGAGGAAGCGGGCTTCCATGTGCTGCGGATCGGCCACCGTGCCGAGGGTAAGCACGACGAGGCGACGCTGGCTGCGCGGGTTGACGACGCGCTCGCCGTGATCGACCACGTGGGCCTCGGAGACACCTGGATCGGCGGACACGGCTTCGGCGGTACGGTGGCGCGTGCTTTCGCCGTCGCCCACGCCGACCGCGTGAACGGCCTGGCCCTGTTGGCCGTCGAAGACGACGCGACGCCGCTCGCGCCGGTGATGCCCGTTCTCATCATCCAGGGCAGCAAGGACATCGAGACGCCTCCGGCGAACGGCGAGCAGCTGCAGTCCACGGCGCCCGAGCGCGCGAGCGTGAAGACCATCGAAGGTGGCGACCACATGTTCCCGATGACCTTCCCCATCGAGACGGCCGTCGTGATCGAGGAGTACCTCGACTGGGACTGAGCGACCCGTTCGTCTACCGGCCCTGTCGCTTCTTGTAGGGCTTCGGCTGGCCCTTCACCGCGGGCGCACGCCCCTTGCCCTTCGACGCCTTGGCTTTGCCTCCGGCGGGGGCAGGGGCGCTGCGAACCGGCTCCGGCGCAGCCGCGACCTCGGCACGCGCCTCCACGAGCAGCAGCTCGCCCACGGAAGTGAGCCGCGTCGGACCTTCGCGGTGCACGATGGGGTGGCCCACCTCGGCTTCGAGCTTGTCGATCGAGGTGTAGAGCGAAGCCAGCGGAATCCCGAGTTTGTCCGCCGCGCGCGGAAAATGGAGTTCATCCGCCAGGACGACGAAGCGGCGGAGCAGGGAGATCTTCACGGGAGCCTTTCGATGATCCGCACGGGCTTGCGGACTGCTTCCAGGGTACGTGGTGTCGTTCAGAGGTCGCTGTAGTCGTTCGCGGGGACCTGGATCTGCTTCACCGTGTCGCCGTCGAACCAGAAGAGCGTGTAGATGATGCCGGTGGAGCCAGGGTGGCTGAGCGACTCGGTCCCTGGCGCTTCGCGTCCTCCCAGGCCGAGGAACTCGGCGGTGGCGGGATCCTCGGCGTCGTCGAGCGCCCAGGCGCCCGCATCGAGCAGCTCGGCACGCGTGGATCCCACGGAGAGACCCTCTTCGGTGGTGATCGGAACACCGCCGACCGATGCTCCGGTGATCGCCGCGGATGCGGCGCGTTCGTGCTCGGTGTCGGTGAGCACCCGCAACCCGTCCCATGTGTAGTTCACGAACGAGAAGTCGTACCCGGGGAGGGTCTCCACCTTCTCCGGCTCCGGGAGCTCTCCCGTCGTCTCTTCCAACAGGTCGAGCACCGCGTCGGGACCGTCGAACGCGGCGTCGCGGGTGCCGGTCTCGCCGGTGACGGCGATGCCGTCGAGGGACACGACGATCCGTGGCTCGACCGTGGGGGGCGGAGTCGGAGTCGGAGTCGGGGTCGGCGACGAGGGTGCAGAACTGGGCACGGTGGTGGGCTCGGCTGCGGGGCGAGCTGAGGTGCAGCCGGCGAGAAGGAGAGCCGCGCCGGCGAGAGCCAGCGCA
Source organism: Microbacterium sp. Ag1 (assembly GCF_001005635.1). Lineage (NCBI taxonomy): Bacteria > Bacillati > Actinomycetota > Actinomycetes > Micrococcales > Microbacteriaceae > Microbacterium > Microbacterium sp. Ag1. The sequence goes on along the minus strand of NZ_LBCR01000034.1, from coordinate 225,581 downwards.
GGCAGAAGTGAACGTCGCATGGTCTCACGGTATCGATAGGGGGCGACGACGCAGCAGCGGGCAGGCCGACGGGGTCGAATCGTGATATTCCGGACAGACGGATGCCGCGACCGATTCGGCCGCGGCATCCGGAATCCTTCGGTCAGGCGACCTGTGGGGTGACGGCGAAGGACACGGAGCCTTCGTCGTCCACGCCGGCATCGAGGATCTTGTCGTCGAGAGCGGCGACTGCCGACTCATCGAGGAAGAGCCGGGTGCCGGCCACTTCCACGACCCGGTCCTGCGGCTCAGGGTCGGCGGCGACGAGCACGGCGAGGCGCGCCCCGCCCTCGGCGTTCTGAGGCTCTGTCGAGTGGATGCGGAGCCCGGCATCCGGGGCGTCGGTCTGACGGCTCACCAGAGTCGTCACGATGGCGGAGGCGTTGTCGGTGAGGGTGAGCACGAGACTCTCCTTCCGGTTGGGGCATGTCACGGTCGCGACATGTCCGGGCTACGATGCCGAACCTCGGCGAGTGTCTCAACCCCCTTGCGGGGATTCGGAGGAGGCTCTTACCCTGCTCGCAGGTTCTTGCGCAGAAACACCTGCGCGGTGCCGTCGCCGTCAGGTACACGCTCGTGCTCCTCATACCCGCACGACTCGTAGAGGCGGATGTTCGCTTCGCTCAGACTGCCCGTGAACAGCTCGGCCACATCCGCGTTCGACGCCTTCTCGGCGCTCTCGAGCAGGAGGCGGCCGATTCCCTCGCCCTGCATGTCCGGTGCGATCGCGATCCTGCCGATCAGCAACAGCCCGTCCTGCTCCACGTACCGGATCGCGCCGACGAGCCGCCCGTCGACGCGCGCTGTCAACCCGGACTCGGAGCGGAGTTCCGCTTCCAGCTCGGTGAGCGTCTGCGTCAGCGGTGGCATGTCGACGCTCCCGTAGATCGCCGCTTCCGACACGAAGGCCGCCCTCTGCACGGTCAGCACCTCGCCGGCGTCGCGGTCGCTGATGGGAGATATGACCACCTCACCCGGTGCGGCGTGCTGGTCGGGGCGGTGCTCTTCGTTCACGATGTCTGCGTCACTCACCCGAGTCACATTCCGGGGTGGGCGCCCGCGGTGTCAACCCCCTCGCCGTGGAGGATCGCCAAGGCTAGCGTCGCGATCAGGAGGTCACACCATGGCTGAAACCACAACCACCAAGAAGACCGGCGGCTCGACGAAGGGCGCGGTCAAGACGACCAGGCAGCAGAACGCGGAGAAAGGCTTCACCGCCTCGACCACGCTCGCGAAGAACCTGCAGGCGGTGCTGGTCGACCTGCTCGATCTCGCGATCCAGGGCAAGCAGGCCCACTGGAACGTCGTGGGACGCAACTTCCGCGATACGCACCGGCAGCTCGACGAGATCATCGACGACGCTCGCACCTTCAGCGACACGATCGCCGAGCGCATGCGTGCCCTGCACGCTGTGCCGGACGGGCGCAGTGCCACCATCGCGAAGACCTCTTCGCTTCCCGAGTTCCCGGCGGGAGAGGTGTCCACCACCGAGACGATCGACCTGGTCACCGAGCGCCTGGAGGCGGCCGTGGCCACCGCTCGCGACGTGCACGATGCCGTCGACGAGGAGGATCCGACCTCGGCGGACCTGCTGCACGCGATCATCGAGCGGCTCGAACAGTTCGCCTGGATGGTCAGCGCGGAGAACCGCAGCCCCGCGGGACGCTGAGCGTCCTCTCACCCGCGGACCACGCCCTCTTCATTCGGGTCCTGCTCCGCGGGTGAGGGGCCTTCCGCGCATGACTCGGGGCAGAGCGAGCCATAGGGCTCCGATCAGGACGAGCGCCGCGAAGAGAGCGATGACACCCGCCGTCCGATTCACCGTGAAGTCGACGATCAGCGTGGTCACCCCGACGGTCAACGCACCGATCACGACCAGATCGATACGCACGATCCGGGCGGCGATGCGGACGAGATCGGGCTTGCGACGACGTCCGAACAGCGCCCTGTGCATTCCGACCGGCGCGAGGGCCAAGATGGTCGCCACAGCTGCGAGAGCGACGAGGACGACATACAGGTCACGCTGGAGCTCGTCCATGTCGGTGAACCGCGGCTGGAAGGCGACAGCCAAAAGGAAGCCGGTGAGGATCTGGGTGCCGGTCTGCATTACCCGCAACTCCTGCAGCAACTCGTCCCAGTTGCGATCCGCCCGCTCGTTGGCGGTCTCGTCGCGTCCGTCGACACGGTCGTCGCGCTCGTGTTCTCCACGCGATGGGTCTGATGTCATGGTCTCAGTGTGGATTTCCCGACCTGGCGCTGTCCAGCCGCTTGCGTCCCCCGAACGAAGGAGTGCAAGATGACGCTCCCACCGATCCGCGACTGGTGGCCTGAGCTCTCGCAGGACGGGCGCCGCGCCGTGCTGAACAGCGACACCTCTCATCTGGACGATGCCGTGCGCGAGGAGATCCGGGTGATCACCGGCGCCGTGGTCGGGATGGTGGAGTCCCTCAGTGACTCAGACCTCGCCTACGCGCGAAAGCACAGCGAGGCCGAGGACTGAGGTCACGGCGCCGGCGCGTCCTGAGGAGACTCGGGTTCGGTGGTCGTGGGGAGTTCCTCGCGCAGCCGCGGCTCGGTACGTCGGTCGGGCCGCACGCCCGCCTTGTCGGCGTAGAACGCGCGGATCCGGTCCATGTCGGCTGCGACGTCTCCGGTGAGATCGATCGTCGGTCCGAGGCCGGTGGTCATGGTCGTCCGATCCACGAAACCGAGAGTGACCGGCATGCCCGTCTCTCGTGCGATCCGGTAGAAACCCGACTTCCAGTACTCGTTGCCCCCGCGTGTTCCGTCGGGGGTGACCACCAGTCCGAAGACGGTGCCGTCGTGCACCTGGCCCACGACATCCTTCACCACGCGCGCCGGGTCGGTGCGGTCGACGGGGATACCGCCGAGACGCCGCATGATCGGACCCCGCCAACCGCGGAAGAGGCTCTTCTTCCCGAGCCAGTGCACGCTGATGTCGAGCTTCCACGCGATGGCGAGCATCAGCATGAAGTCCCAGTTCGAGGTGTGGGGTGCTCCCACGAGCACCGTCGGACGCGTCGGCGCCGACTCGCTCACGAGCTTCCATCTGCTGAACGCCCAGAACACGCGGGCGAGGAGTCGTTTGAGCATGGCTCAACCGTAGGGGAGAACGGCTGTCGATCTGCTGTCGACGTGCTACGGGCGCCTTCGGTGCCACTCCCTCCAGGCAGGCGTACGATCGAGGGATGAAGAAAACGCAGCAGGACTCCGTGCAGCAGGACGCGCCCGTCGGGCTGCAGCCGCTCCTGGATTCTCTGAACCTGCTCGAGGGGGAAGCGGCCGGCTATTGCACCAATGGCGTCTGCCACTTCCCCGCCCCGAAGAGCGAGTAAGCAGCAGACGCCATCTCAGGCCATCCCGGCGCGGTCAGTGCCCGCCGTGGAACCCTTCGCCCGCATCGTCTGCAGGCTTGCGGACGAACGGGCTGAGCGCCACAGTCGCCAGCGAGATGATCGCCGCGATCAGGAATGCCATGCGTGCGCCGGGAGCGCCGGCGACCGCAGTCGTCAGGCCCTCCTGCTCGCCCGCGTGCAGGATCGACGAGTAGGTCACGAGGAGCAGTGCGACACCTGCCGCGCCACCGACCTGCTGCAGTGTGTTCAGGACGGCCGAACCGTGCGAGTAGAGCGACCGCGGGAGCGAACCCAGCGATGCCGAGAACAGCGGTGTGAACGACATCGCGAGACCGACGGACATGACAGCCTGCACGATGATGAGCACCCACCACACGGTGTGCTCACCGACGGTCGAGTAGAAGAACAGCGACGCCGACACCATGATCGTGCCGGGGATGAGCAGCGGGCGGGTGCCGCGCGCATCGTAGACACGACCCATGATCGGTCCGAGCAGGCCCATCAGCAGCGAACCGGGGAGCAGGATCAGGCCGGACTGGAGCGGGTTGAGCCCCGCCACGTTCTGCAGGTACTGCGGGAGCAGGGTCAGCGTGCCGAACATCGACAGCGCCAGGATGGACATGATGATCACGGACAGCGTGAAGTTGCTCGAGCGGAACACGCGCAGGTCGAGCAGTGCGTCGTCGATGCGCTGCAGCACGAGCTGACGCCACACGAAGAGCCCCAGTGAGACGGCACCGACCACGAGGGAGATGATCCCTGCGGTCTCGCCGGATCCGCCCTCGCCGCCGAACTGGCTGAGACCGAACACGATCCCGCCGAACCCGAGAGCCGCGAGCGGGATCGAGAGCACGTCGAGCGGCACGGACCGCGTCTCACCCAGGTTCGTCATCCACTTCACACCCATGAAGAGGGCGATGAGCGAGATGGGGAGGATGATGCCGAAGAGCGCGCGCCAGCTGGCGAGCTCGAGCACGGCTCCGGCGAGGGTCGGGCCGATCGCGGGAGCGAGCGAGATGACGAGACCGACGCGACCCATCATGCGACCGCGGGACTGCGGCGGCACGACGTTCATGATCGTGGTCATCAGCAGCGGCATCATGATGCCGGTACCTGCGGCCTGGATGACACGGCCGACGAGCAGCACGGCGAAGCCGGGGGCGACGAGAGCGACGAGCGTGCCGAGGGAGAACGCGATCATCGCGGCGATGAAGACCTGGCGCGTCGTGAACCGCTGCAGGATGAACCCGGTCGTGGGGATGACCACGGCCATGGTGAGCATGAAGGCGCTCGTGAGCCACTGGCCGAGCTCGGGCGGGATGCCGAGGTCGGTGTTCAGATGGGGGATCGCGATCCCCATCGTGGTCTCGTTGAGGATGGCGACGAAGGCGGCGACGAGCAGCAGCCAGATCACCCGCATGTCCTTGCGGGGGATCTCGCCCCCTGCCGCGGCGGGAGTCGTCGAGATGGAGCCGGTATCGACGGCAGACATGGGCGGCCTCCAGGGCGAAGAAGAAATGGATATCGCGAGAGTTCGCAAGAGTCATTCAGCGTAACGGCAGCCGCGGACATTTCATTCCGTATTCACAGATATCCGCTGAAGGCGGATACACGCGGCCCGATGTCCGCGCGCGTGGGTACGCTGGCGCAATGAGCATGGGCGGCGGCATGGGCGGTGGCCCGCGGGGAGGTGGTTTCCGCGGAGTCGATGAAGACGCGCAGCGGAAGTTGAACGCCGAGGCGCCGCGGATCAACGGTCTCGGGGCGCGGGTGGTCTCCCTGTTCCGCCCCTATCGCTGGCGCATCCTCTTCACGGGCATCTTGGTCGTGCTGGGCGCCGCGATCGCGGTCATCCCGCCGCTGATCGTGCAGCGCATCTTCGACGACGCGCTGTTCCCGGTGGACGGCGGAAGCCCGCACCTCGAACTGCTGGCCTGGCTCGTCACCGCTATGGTCGCGCTGTTCCTGGTCTCCGCGGGGCTGGGGGTGGCGCAGACCTGGCTCACCTCGACCGTCGGCAACAGCGTCACCGGCGATCTGCGCGTGAAGCTCTTCGAGCATCTGCAGGCGATGGAGCTCGGATTCTTCACGCGCACCAAGACGGGCGTCATCCAGTCGAGGCTGCAGAACGACGTGGGCGGCGTGTCCGGCGTGCTGACGAACACCGTCACCAGCATCCTCGGCAACGTCGTGACCGTGATCGCCTCGCTCGTCGCGATGATCCTGATCGACTGGCGGCTGACGCTCATCGCCGTTGTCATGATGCCGTTCCTGATCGTCGTGCAGCGCAAGGTGGGGCAGGTGCGCGCCAGGATCGCGGGGGAGACGCAGGAGTCGCTGTCCGAGCTCACCTCGATCACCCAGGAGACCCTGAGCGTGTCGGGCATGCTGCTGTCGAAGGCGTTCAACCGGCAGCGCACCGAGTCGGAGCGGTACCAGGCGGAGAACCGCAACCAGGTCGTGCTCCAGGTGCGGCGTGCGATGAGCGGCCAGGGGTTCTTCGCCGTCGTGCAGGTGATCATGGCGAGTGTGCCCGCCGTGATCTATCTCGTCTCCGGCTATCTGATCGCCGGCGGGACCGGAGCCATCACCGCGGGAACCGTCGTCGCCTTCACCACCGTGCAGGCGCGGCTGCTCATGCCGTTGATGGGCCTCATGAGGGTCTCGCTCGATCTGCAGACCTCGTCCGCGCTGTTCGCGCGCATCTTCGAGTACCTCGACCTCGTGCCGGAGATCCAGGACGCCCCCGACGCGATCACCGTCGATCAGGCTCCTGGACCCCGCGGGCGCATCGAGTTCGACGAGGTCGTGTTCCGCTACCCCGATGCCTCGGCTGACGCCAGGCCGACTCTCGACGGTGTGTCGTTCACGGCGGAACCGGGTCAGCACGTCGCGTTCGTCGGCCCGTCGGGCGCGGGCAAGACCACGATCCTGTACCTGGCGCCGCGGTTGTACGAGGCGAAGGGAGGGGCCGTGATGTTCGCGGGCGCCGACGTGCGCACCCTCACGCAGGAGTCGATCATCGACAACGTGGGCATCGTGTCCCAGGAGACCTACCTGTTCCACGCGACCATCCGTGACAACCTCCGCTATGCGAAGCCCGATGCCACCGAGGAAGAGCTGATCGCGGCGTGCACGGCCGCCAACATCCACCACATCATCGCCGGCTTCGAGCAGGGGTACGACACCGTGGTGGGCGAGCGCGGGTATCGGCTCTCCGGCGGGGAGAAGCAGCGCATCGCGATCGCCCGCGTGCTGTTGAAGGACCCGCCGGTGCTACTCCTCGACGAGGCGACATCGGCGCTCGACACGGTGTCGGAGCGCGTGGTGCAGGAAGCGCTCGACGAGGCCGCGAAGGGGCGCACGACGCTCTCCATCGCCCACCGGCTCTCGACCGTGATGGGAGCGGACGTGATCCACGTGCTCGAAGCGGGGCGCATCATCGAGTCCGGCACTCACTCCGAGCTGCTGGCGCTCGGTGGACTCTATGCCGAGCTCGCGGCTGAGCAGGTGGCGGCATCGCGGGTGCTCGACACCGAGGCAGCGGTCGACGAGGCGGTGACGGGCGGCGCTGCGGCTCCTCTCGCTGAGCGCCGCGCCGACAGAGCGCCTGCCGATTCCGCCGGCGAAGACGCCGTCGCGACCATCACCGCCGCTGTGCCTCTGCTGGCCGAGCCGAGACTCGACGAGCGGGTCTACCCGCCGGGGCCCTGAGCAGTCTCAGGCCAGTGCAGTCTCAGGTCAGTGCACCGACAGTCCGCCGTCGACGAACAGCGAGTGACCGGTGACGTAGCCCGATCCTGCCCCGGCCAGGAACACCGCCGCACCCGCGAAGTCGCTCGGCAGACCGTTGCGTCCGATCATCGTGCGGGCCGCGAGCTCGGCGACCTTCTCCGGGTCCTGTTGCAGGCGGGCGTTCAACGGCGTGAGCACGAACCCCGGCACCAGCGTGTTGCTCGTGACGCCCGTCCCGCCCCAGGCCTCGGCCTCCGAGCGCATGAGCGACTCCACGGCACCCTTCGACGCACCGTACACACCGCTGCCCACGAAGGCCCGGTGCGCCTGCTGGGAGCTGATGTGGATGAGGCGGCCGTATCCGCGTGCGGCCATGCCCTTCGCGAACTGCTGGCCGAGCAGGAACGGTGCGAGCGCGTTGACCGTCATCGTGGCGTCCCAGTCTTCTTCGGTGATGTCGGGGAAGGGCGGCCGGATGTTGATGCCTGCCGAGTTGACGAGGATGTCCGGTTCCCCGAAGGGCTCGACAGCCGCTGCGGCGACGGCGTGGATTCCCTGCCTCGTGCTGAGATCGCCGACGACACCGGTCGCCCGGCAGCCGAGCGCACGCAGCTCATCGACGGTCTCGCGGATGCGTTCCTCACCGCGGGCGACCACGACCGTGGCCGCGCCGGCACGAGCGAGCGCGGCGGCGATCCCTCGCCCGATGCCGGAGCTGCCGCCCGTCACGACAGCGGTGCGTCCCTCGAGGGAGAACAGCGAGGAGAGGTAGTCGTTCATATGTCCGCCGATCGGTGGTCCGCGCTCACCAGGCGAGAGCCGCGGCGAGGGAGGGGTCTGGAGTGGCATCGGCGAACTCGGGGAGTGCCCGGAGCTCGGCGATGAAGGCATCGACCTCGGCGGCGTATGCCGGGTCGATGTGCTGCTCCGCGATGTCGAGGAGTGAGGGGATGTCCATGGCGAGGATCAGCTCGATCCGCGCTACGACCGAGGCACGTGCGCCGGCGTCGTGCAGCACGCGGACGCCGCCGCGCAGAGCTGCCAGGTAGTCGCGCAGTACGGGGAGCCGACCTTTGCCCTGGGTGATCGAGGTGCCGTCGGCGCGGAGACGCCAGTGCACGACCACATCCGGGATGACGTCGAACGCCCGTGCGCGGGTGTACATCTGCTGGGCGACGATCTGGTCCTCGTAGGCGACGCCTTCCGGGAAGCGGAGATCCTGCCAGAAAGGAGTGCGACTCAGCTTCGACCAGGCGACGATGTTCGACACCGCCCGGGGATGTGCGGTGAGCGTGGTGCCCAGCCTCTCCGGGGAGGTGGCCGCGGATACCCAGGGCTGCACGCGACCGGCGAGGTACGCATCTCCCTGAGGACGTGCGCGCACGTAGGCTCCGGCGACGAAATCGCTTCCGGTCCGTTCGAGTGTGTGCGTCATCCGGGCGAGGGCGTCCGGCCGCAGTTCGTCGTCGCCGTCGAGGAAGCCGAGGTAGGGGGTGTCCACCAGGGCGAGACCGGCATTGCGGGCGGCGCCGAGGCCACGGGAGGCGTCATGGCGGATCGTCGTGAAACGTCGGTCAGCGGAGGTCGCGTTATCGAAGATCGCGCCCGTCTCGTCGGTCGAACCGTCGTCGATCAGGATCGCCCGCCAGCGGGGTTCGGTCTGTGCGCGGAGCGAGTCGAGCGCAGCGGGGGCGAAGGCGGCGATGTCGCGTCCGGGGACGATCAGCGTCACGATCGGGGCGGAGGCAGTCACGTGCCGAGTCTATGGCCGGGCATCAGCCCCGGGCCGCGCGCACGGATTCCGCGACGAGCGCCGCCAGGCGCTCGGGAGCGTCCGTTGCCAGCTCCTCGCGACCGAACGTGAAGCGCACCGACGTCTGTGCGACCTCGGGGGCGATTCCGCAGGCGAGCAGCACGTGCGAGGGGTCGTCGCTACCCGCCGCGCACGCCGATCCGCTCGAGGAGATCACTCCGCGGCGCTCGAGCTCGAGCAGCACGGCCTCCCCGCTGGTGCCGGCGAACGTGAAGCTCACGGTGCCGGGCAGACGATGCACCGGGTCGCCGGTGAGTGCTGCTGCAGGCACGGCGGCGAGTACCACGGCGGCGAAGCGTAGGCTCGTGGCGGCGACCCGCGCCGCCACGAGTTCTCGCTCCCGCTCGGCGAGTTCCAGGGCCGTCGCCAACGCCACCGCTCCCGCGACGTTCTCGGTGCCGGATCGTCGACCGCGTTCCTGACCGCCGCCGTGCAGCAGGGGCTCCACGGGAACGCGTCCGCGGACCGCGAGCGCACCGATGCCCTTGGGGGCACCCAGCTTGTGACCAGCGATCGACAACGCATCGGCACCGAGATCCCGCAGGGGAAGCCACCCGGCCGACTGCACGGCATCGAGGTGCAGGGGGACCTTCACCGCGCTCGTGACGGTTGCCAGGGCTGTGACGTCCTGCACCGTCCCGATCTCGTTGTTCGCGTGACCGAACGACACCAGCGACGTGTCTTCCCTGATGGCCGCGGTCAGCGCATCCGGGGCGATACGCCCTCGGGAGTCCACCGGGATCATCGTCACCTCGACGCCGTGGAAGCGTCGGAGATACCCGGCGGACTCGAGGATCGACTCGTGCTCGATGGGCGAGATGACCAGGTGGCGCCGTCCCGCCTCCAGAGCGGCGAGCGCGATGCCCTTGACCGCGAGGTTGTTCGCCTCTGTTCCTCCTGCGGTGAACACGACGTCGTTCGTCCGCATCCCCAGCACGCGGGCCACCCGTGCCCTGGCGCCGTCGAGGGCGCTCGCCGCGGCCTCGCCCGCCGTATGGTGACTCGACGGATTGCCGAACACCCCGGTGAGGAAGGGACGCATCGCTTCGAGCACTTCTGGACGCACCGGTGAGGTCGCCGCGTGATCGAGGTAGAGCATGACCGTCAGTCGATCCGCAGATCCAGGCCGAGATCGAGGGCGCGGGCGGAATGCGTCAGAGCTCCGACCGAGATCACGTCGACGCCGGTGCGTGCGATCTCGCCGACCGTGTCGAGGGTGACACCGCCTGAGGCTTCGACGATGGCTCGACCGCCGATGAGGGCCACGCCCCGCTCCAGGTCGTCCAGCGAGAAGTTGTCGAGCAGCACGGTGTCCGCTCCACCGTCCAGGACGGCGTCGATCTGGTCGAGACGGTCGACCTCGACGACGACGTGGGTCGTATGGGGGAGCCGGGACAGGGCCGCGCGCAGGGCGGCCGCGGGGTCGAGGCCCGAGCGTTTCAGCACCGCGAGGTGGTTGTCCTTCGCCATCACCGCGTCGGACAGGGAGTGCCGGTGATTGCGGCCGCCGCCCGACTCGACGGCGTGACGCTCGAAGGCGCGCAGACCGGGAGTGGTCTTGCGGGTGTCGGCGATCCGCGTCTCGGTGCCGTCGACGGCCGCCACGTAGGCGGCGGTGAGCGTGGCGATGCCGCTCATCCGCTGCGTGAAGTTCAAGGCGACGCGCTCCGCGGTCAGTACGCTGCGCGCCGCACCGGATACCGAGGCGAGGACGTCTCCTGCAACGAACTCGTCACCGTCGCCGACGTGCAGATCCACCTGGACGGACGGATCGGTGAGACGGAAGGCGGCGGCGAAGACATCGCCTCCGCTGAAGACCCCGGCTTCTCGTGCGACGAGATCGGCCGTGGCCGTGGCTTCGGCGGGCAGCAGCGTGGTGCTCGTGAGGTCGCCCCACGGAGCGTCTTCCTCCAGTGCGGCGCCGACGACGCGGTGCAGAGTGGCGGGGGTCAGCATCAGACGGTCTCCAGGATCGATGAGGGTGTGGGGGATGAAGAAGGGGCACCTGTCGCATCCGTGTCGACACGATGATGTGCTCCGACGGAAACGGTGCGCTTCAGAGCCGCCGCCGCCGTCGCCTGCGCGAGGAGCAGCAGGTTTGCATCCTCGTGCTCCGTCACGGTCGTGGGCGTGGTGGGGACGCCGGCCCACCCCTGCAGCACTCCGAGCGCCCGGGTGAGGCCCTCGCCCGTGCGCAGCAGGCCCACTTCGTCCCACATCAGCCGCTGTAGTCCAGAGCGGGTGAACCCCGGTTCGGCGTCGACGAGGTTCGCGTCGAGGCTCACCTCGGAAGGGGTGTGCTCGTGTCCCGGAAGAGGCCAGGGCATCGTGAGCGCTGCCGCCGCGCGAGCCCCGAAGACCGCGCCCTCGAGCAGGGAGTTCGATGCCAGCCGGTTGGCCCCGTGCACGCCCGTGCGGGCGACCTCTCCTACGGCGAAGAGCCCTGGCACCGTGGTGCGTCCGTCGAGGTCGGTGACCACGCCGCCCATCAGGTAGTGCGCCGCCGGGGTCACGGGTAGGGGGCTCTTCGCCCAGTCGAAGCCACGCTCTCTCGTGACGCGGTCGATGGTCGGGAAGCGGAGCGCGAGCGTGCGGGCTCCGAGCATCGTGGCGTCGAGCCTGACGGGCGCAGCCTGAGCCGCGGCACGCCGTGCGATCGCTCGCGACACCACGTCCCGCGGCGCGAGCTCACCGTCGGGGTGGCTGTCGAACACGAACCGGCGGCCACGGTCGTCCACCAGAACCGCGCCCTCACCGCGCACCGCCTCGGAGATCAGGAACGCCGGGCCGGAGGCGAGGACGGTGGGATGGAACTGGACGAACTCCAGATCGGCGACCGCTGCACCTGCGCGAAGCGCGGCGGCGATGCCGTCACCCGTCGTTCCTCCGGGGTTGGTGGTGTGCGCGTAGAGCTGGCCGGCACCGCCGGTGGCGAGGATCACGGCGTCGGCCTGGAGGGTCGAGAGCACACCGTCGCGACGGATTCGGATACCCCGAACGACACCGTCGCGCTTCACGAGGTCGACAAGGAAAGCGCCGGTGAGAACGGGGATGCGCGCGCGACGTGCGCATTCGACGAGGGCCGCGGAGATCGCCGCCCCGGTGGCATCGCCGCCCGCATGCGCGATGCGGGCATGGCTGTGCGCCGCCTCGCGTCCGAGTCGCAGTGAACCGTCGTCGTCGCGGTCGAAGCCGACACCCCGTGCGATCAGCTCGGCGATCCGCTCCGCGCCGTCGGCGACCAGCACACTCACCGCGTCCGGATCGGACAGCCCGGCGCCGGCGATCTGCGTGTCGGCGGCATGCGACGACGGGGAGTCGCCCGGGCCGTACGCTCCGGCGACACCCCCCTGAGCGAACCCGGTGCAGCCGTCGCCGAGGTCACCCTTGGTGACGATCGTCACGTCGTGACCCGACTCGTGCGCGTGCAGCGCCGCGGTGAGCCCCGCGATGCCCGACCCGACGATGATGACCTTCATCGTGTGCCCGCGGCCGCCGGGGGGCTTCGCCGCGAGCATCCGTTCCAGCGCCACCCGAGCGGGGGCGGCGACGTCGTCGGACACGGTGATGCGGTTCGGCGTGCGACCGGCCACCAGCTCCTCCAGCACCCACGCGAGGTAGCCGGGGTGGATGCGGTACATCGTCGAGCACGGGCACACCACGGGGTCGAGGCAGAAGATCTCGTGCTGCGGATACTGCGCAGCGAGTCGACGGACGAGGTTGATCTCGGTGCCGATCGCGAAGGTGGTCGGTTCGGTCGCCGTGTCGATCGCCCGGCGGATGTACTCGGTCGACCCTGCTTCGTCGGCGGCGTCGACGACCTCCATCGGACATTCGGGGTGCACGATCACGCGTACACCGGGGTGATCGGTGCGCGCTTGGTCGATCTGGTCGACCGTGAAGCGTCGGTGCACGGAGCAGAACCCGTGCCACAGGATGACACGCGAGTCGAGCAACTGCTCGGCGGACGAGCCGCCCAGCGCTCGCCGCGGGTTCCACATGGGCATCTGATCGAGCGGCACTCCCATGGCCTTGGCGGTGTTGCGGCCCAGATGCTGGTCGGGGAAGAACAGGACCCGCCGCCCCCGCTCGAATGCCCACTCCAGCACGGTCCGCGCATTCGACGACGTGCACACGATCCCGCCGTGTCGCCCGACGAAGCCCTTGATCGCCGCCGAGGAGTTCATGTACGTCACGGGGATCACGGGCACGCGGCCGTCGGCGTCTGCGGCCGCGAGGTCTCCGAAGACGTCCTCGAGCTGCTCCCAGCACTCCTCGACCTGGTCGATGTCGGCCATGTCGGCCATCGAGCACCCCGCGGCGAGATTGGGGAGGATCACCGCCTGATCGGGTTGCGAGAGCAGATCGGCGGTCTCGGCCATGAAGTGCACGCCGCAGAACACGATCGCCTCGGCATCGGCTCTGCCCTTCGCCGCCGTCGCCAGTTGGAACGAGTCCCCGACGTAGTCCGCGTGCTGCACGACCTCTTCGCGCTGATAAAAGTGCCCGAGGATCAGCACCCGGTCGCCGAGCGTGGCCTTCGCCGCCCGGATCCTCCCGTCGAGTTCCTCTTCCGAAGCCTCGCGGTACTCGGAAGGCAGCTCGCCCTGTCGCGGGGCACCGGTCGGGATCACGTCTCCCATCGATGAGCCCGGTCCGTATCCGGGCCGCGCGTCGAAGTCCCACGGTCCTGCGGCGAGATCCGTCGCGCACGTGGCGTCCGTGGACGCGCCGGTGACGATCGCCCGGATCGCATGGTCGACGGAGGGGTCCAGCGGTGGTACGGCGGGAGCGGGGACGAAGGTGATGCTCATCGGATGCTCGTTTCCTCGGGTCGGAGCGGGCCGCGATCGGCGAGCTCGATGTCGGTGTTGTCGCGATACAGACGTGCGGGCCGGTGGCTTCCGGTGCGGAACCGGTCGGTCGGGAGCAGATTGCCCGCCGCCTCCACCTGGCGACGGAAGTTGGCGGGGTCGAGGGCGCGTCCGAGGATCGATTCGTAGGCTTCGCGCAACTCGGCGAGCGTGAACTCGGCGGGGAGGAACCCCTGTGCGACTCGGCTGTACCCCACCTTGTTGCGCAGTCGCCACAGCGCGTACTCGACGATCCGGTCATGGTCGAACGCGAGGTCCGGCAGCTCCTCGATGTCGAACCAGCGGACGTTCTCGGGATAGTGGCCGGCTGCGCGATGTGCGGCGCTCTGCGCGGTCACGTCGTCCTGCCGCAACAGGGCCCAGTACACGATGGAGACGACCCGCGTGGGGGAGCGGTCGACCGCTCCGAAGGCATACAGCTGCTCGAGGTAGCTGGGGGCGAGTCCCGTTGTCTCGGCGAGGGTGCGGGCCGCGGCGTCGACGGGAGACTCCGTCGAGGTGAGCCAACCTCCGGGGAGTGCCCACTGGCCGGCGAAGGGCTCGCGCGTGCGCAGCACGAGGGGCAGGGAGAGCACCGCCCGTCCGTCGTCGGTCCTCCGCAGCGTCAGGATCACCGTCGAGACGGCGACTCGGATGTCACCGCTTTGAGTCATTCGCACCTTAACCTCCGATGTCGATCTTAGTGTCATCGAGACTCTTAGTGGTCCTCTGTGACGAGGATTCGGGCTGAGTCCGAAACGTTATCTGGGGAGCGCGAGGAGGCTTGTCCACGAGGACGGGGTTTGTTAGGTTACTGTCCTAACAAACCCCGTCGGGAGTGGCCGCCGGTCGTCTCCCCGGGCCCGAGAACCCCACCTCCGGGGTTCTGCTCCATCCGGAGCGATCCCTCCTGCAGTGCAGCACCGAGAGGAAACAAGAGAAATGATCCGTAACGGAAGGCGCAAGATCGCGCTCACCGCGATTGCCGGTGCATCCGTCCTCGCCCTAGGCCTCACCGCCTGTGGCGGCGGCAGCGACAGTGGCAACGCCGATGGCGACAAGGCCCTGCGTGTCTGGGCCGGCAGCCAGACCCCCATCGCCGCGAACTACAACCCGTTCGCTCCGACCGTGCTCCACGGCGCGCTCGGACCGATCTACGAGCCGCTGTTCTTCTACAACAAGACCGCGGACTCCGAGCCGGTCGGCCTGATCGGCGACTCGTTCGAGTACAACGAGGACGGCACGGTGATCACGGTCACCATCAAGCCCGACCTCAAGTGGAGCGACGGTGAGCCCCTGACCGCCAAGGACGTCGCGTTCTCGTTCAACTACGAGGCCAACAACCCCGAGGGCAACGGTCTGATCTCCGCCGAGGCCACGGACGACACCACCGCCGTGCTGACGTACTCGTCTGCCCAGTACACGACCGAGTTCCAGCGGATGGGGTCGAGCTACATCCTCCCCGAGCACGTCTGGAAGGACGTCAAGGACTTCGCCAACTTCACGAACGAAGAGCCCGTCGGATCCGGCCCCTACGTGGTCGACAAGACCACGAGCGAGTCCTACACCCTCGTCGCGAACAAGAACTACCGCGATGCCGACAAGCTCGGCGTCAAGAAGGTCCAGTACATCGCGGTCGACAACAACCAGACGGCACAGGACCTGCTCGCCGCCGGCAAGCTCGACTGGACCGGCATGTTCATCCCCAACCCGGATGACGTGACCGGCAACGGCAAGATCGACTGGATCAACACCCCGCAGGACCCGACGGTGCTCTACACCTGCTCGAACGCCGAGCTCGGCTGCACCGGCCCGCAGACGGACGTCGCGGTGCGTCAGGCGCTCAACGTGGCGATCGACCGCGGCATCATCAAGGACAAGGCATTCGTCGGCCTCACGGGCGACATCTCGCCGGCTTTCACGCTGCTGCCGCGTGACGAGAAGTGGCTCGCCGACCCGGCCAACGAGGTCAGCCCGCAGGAGGCCAACGCCGCCGAGGCCGGTTCGATCCTCGAGGCCGCCGGTTACACCAAGGGTTCGAGCGGCATCTACGAGAAGGGCGGGGTTCCGCTCGAGCTCACGCTCACCTCGGTCGACGGCTGGACCGACTACAACGACGCCGCGAAGCTGATCGCCGAGCAGGCCGAGGCCGCAGGCATCAAGATCACGGCATCGACGGTGCAGTGGCAGGAGTTCTCCGATTCCCGTCAGGGTGGCGAGTTCCAGCTGATCATGGGTGGTGTGATCGGCACGTCCGTCGCCGACCCGTTCCAGATCTACCGCGACTGGTTCGGCGGCACGGCCGTCGAGTCGACGACCCCGGTCGGCACCGAGATCCCCGCAGGACGCTGGAACTTCAGCCGCTACAGCAACCCGGTCGTCGACACGGCGATCCAGTCGGCGATCAGCACGAACGACGAGGCGACGAAGAAGGAGCTGTACGCCACGATCCAGACCGAGATCGTGCGTGACCTGCCCTACATCCCGCTCGTCATCAACGCGACGCAGACCTTCTACAACACGAAGGACTACACGGGCTGGCCGACGGAGGAAGACCTCTACGCCTTCCCGCCGTCCTGGGGTGCGATCGCGGCAGGCTACGTCCTGACGCAGCTGCAGCCGGTCAAGTAACACGAGAGGAGTCGGGGAAGAAGGAAGTCAGGAAACAGTGACATGAAGTTCTATGCACGAAGAATCGGGTTCTACGCGTTCACGCTCTGGGCCGCGATATCCATCAACTTCTTTCTTCCCCGGCTCATGCCGGGAAACCCCGCCGACATCATGATCGCCAAGATGCAGCGGGCGGGCGGCGACGTCTCAGAGACGACCATCCGCAATATCAGGCTCCTGCTCGGCGGCGACGACTCGTCGCTGTGGGATCAGTACCTCGCGTACTGGGGGCGGATGTTCCAGGGCGACCTCGGCGTCTCGGTGACGAAGTTCCCCACCCCGGTGACGGAGCTCATCGCCGGTGCTCTTCCCTGGACGCTCATCCTCGTCGGCACCGCGACGGTCATCTCCTTCGTCCTCGGCGTCGTGCTCGGGGCCTGGGCCGGCTGGAAGCGCGGCACCTGGGTCGACCACCTGATCCCGGCAACGACCGTGCTGCAGTCGATCCCGTACTTCTGGATGGCGCTGATCCTGGTGGCGGTGTTCGCGGTCGGCCTCGGCTGGTTCCCCATCTTCGGCGGCTACGACGTGTTCGACTTCCCCGACGGCCCCGAGCCGACGTGGGCCTTCTTCAGCGACGCCGTCGCCCACGCCATCCTTCCCGCCGTCACCATCGTGATCAGCTCGGTCGGCGGCTGGATGTTCGGCATGCGCAACATGATGGTCTCGACGCTCGCCGAGGACTACGTGCTCACGGCCGAGGCCAAGGGCCTGCGCCCGCGCCGGGTGCTCACCGCCTACGCTGCCCGCAACGCCGCGATCCCCTCGATCGCCGGCTTCTCGATCACGCTCGGTTTCGTCGTGGCCGGCTCCATCGTCATGGAGCAGGTGTTCACCTACCCCGGCATCGGCAAGCTGATGTTCCAGGCCGTGACCAACAACGACTACGCGCTGATGCAGGGGCTGTTCCTCGTCATCACGCTCACGGTGCTCGCCGCCAACTTCATCATGGACCTCGTCTATGGCTTCATCGACCCGAGGGCTCGCCAGAATGTCTGACACGAAGAACCCGCTCCTCACGGAGGAGCCACCCACCGTCGCCCCTGAGGGCACCGTCGCTCTCGCCACACAGCGTCAGGATCGAAAGCGTCGCCGCGTCCTGCCCAGCACCTCGCCGAAGTTCATCGTGGGCGTGTGCATCGTGCTGGCGATCGTGCTGTTCGCGATCATCGCGCCGATCTTCTCCCAGAACCCGCGGAGCACGGCCAACCCAGCGCTTCAGCCGCCGTCGGCCGAGCACTGGCTCGGCACGACCAAGCTCGGCAACGACATGTTCGCCCAGCTCGCGACCGGTGCCCAGGGCTCGCTGCTCATCGGCGTGACGGCCGGCAGCATCGCGATCGTCCTCTCCCTCCTGTTCGGCGTGCTCGCCGGCTACCTGGGTGGGTGGCGTGAAGACGGCCTCGCCCTGCTCACGAACGTCATGATCGTGATCCCCGGACTGCCGCTGGTGATGGTCATCGCCTCGTTCGTCCCGCAGCGCAGCTGGCAGCTCGTCGCCTTCGTGCTCGGCATCACCTCCTGGGCCGGGGCGGCGTACGTGCTCCGGCTGCAGACGCGCTCGCTCCGCACACGCGACTACGTCTACGCCTCGAAGGTCGCGGGCGAGCGGTCGTTCCGCGTCATCCTCGTCGAGATCATGCCGAACCTGCTGCCGCTGCTGACGGCCCAGTTCCTCTTCGCGATCATCTTCGCGATCCTCGGCGAGGCCGGCCTGTCGTACCTCGGCCTCGGACCCAACTCGTCGATCACCTGGGGATCGATCCTCAACGACGCCCAGTCGGGGCAGGCGCTCGGACGTGGGGCCTGGTGGTGGTTCGTCCCGCCGGGACTCATGATCGCGCTCCTCGGCGCCGGTCTGTCTCTGATCAACTTCGCCATCGACGAGGTCATCAACCCGAAGCTGCGCAATGCGCCAGAAGCCGCGCGCCGCGTGCGCAAGGCCGCCAAGACCAAGGGGGTCACCGCATGAGCGAGCCAGTGCTGACGGCGCGGAATGTGTCGATCGAGTATGAGGTGGATCCGCCGGTGAAGGCCGTGCGGGATGTCTCGCTGACGTTGAATCGTGGGGAGATTCTGGGGTTGGCGGGGGAGTCGGGGTGTGGGAAGACGACTCTCGCGTACGGCATGAACCGGTTGTTGAAGGCGCCGGCGTTGATGACGGGCGGGGAGATCGTGTTCCATGATCGGGACGGTCATGACATCGACATCGTGGGTTTGGATGGGGAGGGTCTGCGGGCGTTCCGGTGGGACAAGATCTCGATGGTGTTCCAGGGCGCGATGAACTCGTTGAATCCGGTGATCAGTGTGAGGGCGCAGATCTTCGACATCTTCGACACGCATCGTCCTGGGATGAGTAAGAAGGCGAAGACGGCGCGGGCGGAGGAGCTGCTCACGTTGGTGGGGGTGGATCCGTCCCGGTTGTCGAGTTTCCCGCATGAGTTGTCCGGGGGTATGCGTCAGCGGATGATGATCGCGATGGCTCTGGCGTTGGATCCGCAGGTGATGATCATGGATGAGCCGACGACGGCGTTGGATGTGGTCGTGCAGCGCGGCATCATCCGGGAGATCATGCGGTTGCGGGAGAAGCTCGGGTTCGCGGTGATCTTCATCACGCATGATCTGCCGATGTTGATCGAGATCAGTGACCGGATCGCGATCATGTTGCAGGGGCAGATCGTGGAGGAGGGGACGGCGGAGGAGATCTATCGTTCCCCGCAGCATGAGTACACGCGACGGTTGTTGTCGAGTTTCCCGTCGTTGAAGGGTGAGCGGGGCGATTTCGTGCGTACCGGTGTGAGCCAGGAGGGCGTCCGATGACCACCCATACGAATAGCACCGGGACGACGGTGCCGGAGAAGGCGACGCTGGAGGCGCGGAACCTCGTCAAGGACTTCCACCTGCGTTCCGGGTTCAGGACGAGCATCCTGCATGCGGTGAAGGATGTGTCGTTCACGATCGAGGCCGGGAAGACGGTCGCTCTGGTGGGGGAGTCGGGGTCGGGGAAGTCGACGATCGCGCGGATGCTGATGAAGTTGGAGACCCCCACCAGTGGGGAGATCCTCCTCGACGGTAAACCGTCCGGGACTCGGGGGCGGGCGTTGGAGGCGTATCGCGCGGATGTGCAGATGGTGTTCCAGGACCCGTTCGCGTCGTTGAACCCGTTCCACACGATCGTGCATCATTTGGAGCGGCCGATCCGCCTGCATCACCCGCAGCTCTCCAGTGCGCAGGTGCGTGCCAGGGCGGTGGAGTTGTTGGAGCGGGTGCGGCTCAGCCCGGGGGAGAGCTTTGCGGAGCGTCGCCCGCATGAGCTGTCGGGTGGGCAGCGGCAGCGCGTCGCGATCGCACGGGCACTGGCCCCGGGGGCGCGGTTCATCGTCGCCGACGAACCGGTGAGCATGTTGGACGTGTCGATCCGGCTGGGCGTGTTGAACCTGCTCGCGGATCTGCAGCGGGAGGAGAACCTCGGGGTGCTGTACATCACGCACGACCTCGCGACCGCACGGCATTTCTCCGATGAGATCATGGTGCTCTACAAGGGCGATGTCGTCGAGCGGGGCCCCGCGGACGAAGTCATCCTCAACCCGCAGCACGAGTACACCAAGACCCTCCTCGGAGCCGCGCCCGAGCCCGACAACCTCGGCCGCCTCCGCGACGAGGTCCGAACCGAACTCGGCATCAGCGGATAGCCGCACCGCACCCCCCCTTTCGAATCGCGCTTTCGAATCGCGATTCGAACGCGCGTCGAGCGAATCCGGCACCGACGGGCCGACCGGCTAGACTGAACCCACAACTGAAGACAGGCCGAATGACCCACGCGGGAGAGCCCCGGCGAACGCAGCCGGGCACCGAAGGAGCAAGCCTCCCCGCCAATCTCTCAGGTACGCGTACCGCGCGGTTCCGGCCACTCTGAAAAGCGATCCGTCTCATGTGCGGATCCGCCGACGGTGAAAACCCCGCCTCCGTGCACGGGTGAAGCTCTCAGGCCCATGACAGAGGGGGAGTTCCGAGGAACGGCGATGCCGCCGTTCCGCCCGACACAGCCCGGGAGAACTCCATGTCCGACCCCCGCTACACCCCGCTGCGCGAACGCCATGAGGCACTCGGCGCGTCGTTCACCGACTTCGGTGGCTGGCAGATGCCGGTGCGTTACACCTCCGACCTCGCCGAGCACCACGCCGTGCGCCAGAACGCGGGGATCTTCGACATCTCGCACATGGCCGAGTTCCTCGTCACGGGCGAGAAGGCGGCCGAGTTCCTCGACTTCGCGCTCGCAGGTCGCATCTCCGCCATGACGGTCGGCAAGGCGAAGTACTCGCTGATGCTGAATGAGAACGGCGGAATCGTCGACGATGTCATCGCGTATCGGCTCGCGGAGGACCGCTACCTCGTCATCGCCAACGCCGGCAACCGGGGCTTCGTGGACTCGGGATTCGCCAAGCGCGTGCGGGACTTTCCGTCGCTCGTCGAGCGGGCGCTTCCGCCGCTGGCTCCGGGGGAGGACCGCACCTTCGCCGGATTCCTGGGCGACCGCGGTGTCGATGTGGAGGATGTGTCCGACCTGTTCGCGCTGCTCGCCGTGCAGGGACCGGCCGCCGAGGCGATTCTCGCTGCGACGCCGGGCATCGACGAGCTGAGCACGCCCTGGGCGGAGCAGAAGTACTACGCATGGGCGGACGCGCGCTTCCGCGGGGAGCCTCTGCTCATCGCACGCACGGGCTACACCGGAGAGGACGGCTTCGAGCTGCTGGTTCCTTCCGGCGACGCCGCAGCCCTGTGGGACGCTCTGCTGGCTGCCGGCGAACCGCATGGTCTCGTTCCTGCGGGCCTCGCCGCCCGGGACACGTTGCGTCTGGAGGCCGGGATGCCTCTCTACGGCCACGAGCTCAGCACCGACACCCGCCCCTCGCAGGCCGGACTCGGCCGTGTCGTCGTGACGGCGAAGGAGCACTTCGTCGGCAAGGAGGCGCTCTCGTCCTTCGAGGACTCGACAGAGGCATCGGAAGCGCCGGTCCTGGTCGGCCTCGTCGCCGAGGGCAAGCGGGCAGGACGCGCTGGATACGCCGTCGTCGACGAAGACGGATCCGTGCTCGGAGAGATCACGAGCGGCGCTCTCAGCCCGACTCTCGGCCACCCGATCGCGATGGCCTACGTGACCCCATCTTCCGCGGAAGAGGGAACCGCAGTATTCCTTGACGTGCGGGGAACCAAGATCCCCGCGACCGTGACCGCCCTGCCTTTCTATCGGAGGACCAAATGACCGACCTCGCCGCACTCCACTACACCGAAGAGCACGAGTGGATCGCCGCCGACGGCGACACCGTGACCATCGGCATCACCGACTACGCTGCCGAGAAGCTGGGAGACGTCGTGTTCGTCGAGCTCCCCGCCGTCGGCACCGAGGTGACCGCAGGTGCCGTCGTCGGCGAGATCGAGTCGACGAAGTCGGTCGGCGAACTCTACGCGCCGGTCTCGGGAACCGTCGTCGAGATCAACGACGCGGCCGTCGACGATCCGTCGCTGGTGAACGCCGCGCCCTTCGAGGGCGGCTGGTTGCTCAAGGTCTCCGTTGCAGCCGGTGCGCTGGACGGACTGCTCGACCGCGACGCATACGTCGCACTCACGGAGGGCTGATTCACCAGTGGTCACTTTCGCCGATCGTCACATCGGACCCACGGATGCCGCGCAGCGCACGATGCTCGCGGCCCTGGGTCTCGACACCCCAGGGGCCGATGGCGCGCTGAGCCCGGTCGAAGCGCTCATGCGCCAGGCCGTGCCCGCGTCGATCTACACCGGGCCGTCGTCCGACTCGTCGGACGCGCCTTCGCGCATCCCCTCTGCCGCGAGCGAGACCGAGGCTCTCGCCGAGCTGCGGGTGCTCGCCTCGCGCAACACCGTGAACCGACCGATGATCGGCCTGGGGTACTACGGCACCATCACGCCGCAGGTGATCCAGCGGAACGTGCTGGAGAACCCGTCGTGGTACACGGCCTACACGCCGTACCAGCCGGAGATCTCCCAGGGGCGTCTGGAAGCGCTCATCAACTTCCAGACCATGGTCGCCGAACTCACCGGGCTCACGACGGCCAATGCGTCCATGCTCGACGAGTCGACCGCGGTGGTCGAGGCGATGCTGCTCTCGCGGCGCGCGTCGAAGTCCGCGTCGACCGTGTTCGCGGTCGACGCGGATGCCCTCCCGCAGACGAAGGCGATGCTCGCCACGCGCGCGGAAGCTCTCGGTATCGACATCGTCACGGTCGATTTCGCCGCGGGTGAGGAGCTGCCCGCCGACCTGTTCGGTGTCTTCGTGCAGTACCCCGGCGCTTCCGGGCGCGTCTGGGACCCGTCGGCCGTGTTCGACGCCGCGCACCTCTCCGGCGCTCTCGCGGTCGCGGCCGCCGATCTGCTCGCTCTCACCCTCATCGCCTCTCCCGGCTCACTCGGCGCCGACGTGGCAGTCGGCACGACCCAGCGCTTCGGCGTGCCGATGGGCTTCGGCGGTCCGCACGCCGGCTACATGGCCGTCCGCTCCGGCCTCGAGCGTCAGCTCCCCGGTCGCCTCGTCGGAGTGTCGGTCGATGCCGACGGCAAGCCCGCGTATCGTCTCTCGCTGCAGACGCGCGAGCAGCACATCCGCCGCGAGAAGGCCACGTCGAACATCTGCACCGCCCAGGTGCTGCTCGCCGTCATGGCGTCGATGTACGCCGTGTACCACGGTCCGGACGGGCTGCGGGAGATCGCGACCCAGACCACGGCGAAGGCGGCGCTGCTGCGTGACTGGCTGACCGAGGCAGGGGTGGAGGTCGTGCACGCGGACTTCTTCGACACCCTGCAGGTGCGCGTGCCCGGTCGTGCGGCGGAGTTCGCCGCTCGGGCCCATGACGATCACGGGATCCTGCTGCACGTCGCCGACGCCGACACGGTCGGCATCGCCGTCGACGAGACCACGACCCTCGGCGAGCTGCACCACGTCACGGCTGTCTTCGGCGGCAAGAACGACCGCGCGTTCGGCATGTTCGGCGGGGACAAGCTGCGGGGGCTCCCGGAAGACCTGCTCCGTCAGGACGAGTACCTCACGCACCCGGTGTTCCACTCGCACCGCTCGGAGACCGCCATGATGCGGTACATGAAGAGTCTCTCCGACCGAGACTACGCACTCGATCGCGGCATGATCCCGCTGGGCTCGTGCACCATGAAGCTCAACGCCGCCACCGAGATGGCTGCCATCACCTGGCCCGAGTTCGCCGGCATCCACCCGTTCGCCCCGGCGGCCGATGTGCAGGGCTACCTCGAGCTCATCGACCAGCTCGAGGGCTGGCTCGCCGAGGTCACCGGTTATGACGCGGTCTCGCTGCAGCCGAACGCCGGTTCGCAGGGTGAGCTCGCGGGTCTCCTCGCCATCCGCGGGTACCACCACGCGAACGGCGACACCCACCGCACCGTGTGCCTCATCCCCTCGTCGGCCCATGGCACGAATGCGGCATCGGCCGTACTCGCGGGCATGAAGGTCGTCGTGGTCGCGACGGACGAGCTCGGCAACGTCGACCTCGACGACCTGCGCGCGAAGATCGCCCAGCACGCCGACGACCTCTCGGCTCTGATGATCACCTACCCCTCGACGCACGGTGTGTACGAGGAGCAGGTCGTCGAGATCACGGCCGCCGTGCACGACGCGGGCGGACAGGTGTACGTCGACGGGGCCAACCTCAACGCGTTGCTCGGCTACGCGCGCTTCGGTGACCTGGGCGGCGACGTCTCGCACCTCAACCTGCACAAGACCTTCGCCATCCCGCATGGTGGGGGAGGTCCTGGCATCGGTCCGGTGGCGGCGAAGTCGCACCTCGCCCCCTACCTTCCCTCGCACCCGCTCGCACAGCGCGCCGAGCACTTCGGCGGCTACACGTTCGATGGCGGTGTGATCTCGGCCGCTCCTTACGGTTCCGCGGGGATCCTGCCGATCTCGTGGGCGTACGTCCGCATGATGGGTGCCGACGGTCTTCGTCGTGCCACGGCGGCAGCCGTGCTCTCCGCCAACTACATGGCCGAGCGTCTGGGCGGCCACTTCCCGGTGCTCTACACGGGGGAGAACGGTCGCGTCGCGCACGAGTGCATCCTCGATCTGCGTCCGCTCAAGGAGGCGACCGGAATCACCGTCGACGACGTGGCCAAGCGCCTCATCGACTACGGCTTCCACGCTCCGACCATGTCGTTCCCCGTCGCGGGCACGCTCATGGTCGAGCCGACGGAGTCGGAGGACCTCGATGAGATCGAGCGCTTCATCGAGGCCATGATCATGATCAAGGCCGAGGCGGAAGCCGTGGCGGCGGGGCGCTGGCCCGCGGACGACAATCCGCTGGTGCATGCACCGCACACCGCGGTATCCCTCATCGCGGGGGAGTGGGAGCACCCCTACACGCGGGAGGAAGCCGCCTACCCCGTCCATGCGCTCGTCGCCGGCAAGTACTGGCCGCCCGTGCGTCGCATCGACCAGGCGTACGGCGACCGGAACCTCGTGTGCGCCTGCCCGCCGGTGGAGGCCTTCGCCTGAGCCGGTGCGCATCTGAGCAGACGGTGTCGCGCTTCCGTGCGGAAGCGCGACACCGTCCTGTGTTTCCCGGTGTTTCCAGGTGTTTCGCGGGTGTTACGGATGGTCACCACTCAGTAACAGTTCGTTAGCTGAAGGCGGCGGGGGGTCAAGCGGCGGGTTACGCTCAGGTATCCCTGCGTGCTCGATGGTGAGCGCGCAGACTCAGCACTGTCCACAGGAGGACGAAAAGTGAAACGAAACAGGATTGCCCTCGCGGGCAGCGCTCTGCTCGTGGTCGGCGCCCTGGCGCTGGCCGGTTGCGCAGGCGGGAACGACTCCGGCGATGAGGGCTCCAAGGGCTCGGCGTCGGCGATCATCTCGGCGAACGGAGGCGAGCCGGAGAACGCGCTGATCCCGACCAACACCAACGAGGTCAACGGCGGCAAGATTCTCGACTCCGTCTTCGCAGGTCTCGCCTTCTACGACGGCGACGGTGCCCTCGTCAACGACATGGCCGAGTCGATCACGGTCGACGCACCGAACAAGGTCACGGTCAAGCTGAAGGAGGGCAACAAGTTCACCAACGGTGAAGACGTCGTCGCCCACAACTTCATCGATGCGTGGAACTACGGTGCGCAGCTCTCCAACGCGCAGCTGAACCAGTCCTGGTTCGCCGACATCGTCGGCTTCAACCCCGACGCAGACTCCGAGCTCACAGGTCTCACCGAGGTCGATGACCAGACCTTCACGATCGACCTGAGCAGCGACGTCGCCTCCGACTTCGTGACCCGCCTCGGCTACTCGGCGTTCTACCCGCTGCCCGATGTCGCCTTCGAGGACATGGACGCCTTCGGCGAGAACCCGATCGGCAACGGTCCGTACATGCTCGCCAAGGAGGGAGCATGGCAGCACGACGTCCAGATCGACCTCGTCAAGAACGATGACTACAAGGGTGAGCGCGTCGCTCAGAACGGCGGCCTGACGCTGAAGTTCTACACGGCTCCCGAGGGCGCGTACGCCGACCTGCTCGGCGGCAACATCGACGTCATCGACCAGATCCCCGAGGCTTCGCTCGCGGTCTTCGAGGACGAGCTCGGCGAGCGGGCGACCAACCAGCCCGCGGCCATCTTCCAGTCGTTCACCATCGGTGGGCAGCTCCCGCACTTCTCGGGCGAAGAGGGCACCCTGCGCCGCCAGGCCATCTCGCTGGCGATCAACCGCGACGAGATCACGAGCAAGATCTTCGCCGACACCCGTACCCCGGCGAGCGACTTCACGACGCCCGTCATCGACGGCTGGAGCGACAGCGTTCCCGGTTCCGACGTCCTGAAGTACGACCCGGAGAAGGCCAAGGAGCTGTGGGCGAAGGCTGACGCCATCTCCCCGTGGTCCGGCACCTTCCAGATCGCGTACAACTCCGACGGTGGACACCAGGTGTGGGTTGATGCGGTCTCGAACTCGCTGAAGAACACGCTCGGCATCGAGGCGTCGGGCGCACCGTACGTCGACCTCGCCACTCTCCGCGCAGCGGTCAACGCGCGTGACGACGCGGGCAAGCGCACGATCCAGACGGCGAACCGTTCCGGATGGCAGGGCGACTACCCCGCCGTCTACAACTTCCTGCAGCCGCTCTACGGCACGGGTGCATCGTCGAACGACGGTGACTACTCGAACCCCGAGGTGGACTCTCTGCTCGCAGAGGGTGCAGCGGCCACGAGCGCGGACGACGCGAACGCGGCTTACGAGAAGGTCCAGGAGATCCTCTTCAACGACCTCCCGGTCATCCCGCTCTGGTACCAGAACTCGATCGGTGGCTTCGGCGACTCGGTCGACAACGTCACCGTCGGCTGGAACTCGGTTCCGCTCTACTACGAGATCACCAAGGCCGAGTAGGCCCTTGGAGTGAACGGCAGCGAGGCGGTGGCGGCGACGTCACCGCCTCGCGTCGTGCACTCCGGCTGACTCCGACTCCACGAAAGGAGCAAGGATGCTCGCCTACACCCTGCGGCGACTTCTTCAGCTGATCCCGGTCTTCTTCGGTGCGACGCTTCTCATCTACGCGCTCGTCTTCCTGATGCCGGGTGACCCGATCGCGGCGCTCTTCGGTGACAAACCGCCGAGCCCGCAGCTGCTCGCCACGATCCGAGCGCAGTACCACCTGGACGACCCGTTCCTCGTCCAGTACTTCTACTACATCACCGGCGTCTTCAAGGGCGACATGGGAACGACGTTCTCCGGTGAGTCCGTGAGCACCGTGCTGGCACGCACGCTCCCCATCACGGGACGTCTGGCCATCATGGCGATCGCGATCGAGTTCACGCTCGCGATCATCATCGGAACGCTCTCCGCGCTCCGCAAGGGCAAGCTGTTCGACCACGCCTCGCTGATCGTCTCGCTCGTCTTCCTGTCGATGCCGATCTTCGTCGTCGCCTTCCTCGCGCAGTACTTCCTCGCGATCAAACTGGGCTGGTTCCGTCCGACCGTCGGTGGCCAGAACGACTGGGGCGATCTGTGGCTTCCCGCCATCGTGCTGGGGCTGAGCCTGTACGCGACCAGCATGCGGCTCATGCGCGGGTCTGTTCTCGACACCCTCAACCAGGACTGGGTGCGCACGGCATACGGCAAGGGGCTGTCGCGTAATCGCGTGATCCCCGTGCACGTGCTGCGCAACTCCCTGATCCCGGTGATCACCAACTCGGCGACGAACTTCGGTGTGCTCCTCGTCGGAGCGACCGTGACGGAGTACATCTTCAACATTCCCGGCGTGGGGCAGACCCTGTTCCAGGCGACGTTGAGGCACGAAGGACCGACGATCGTCTCCTTCGTGACGGTGTTCGTCATCATCTACGTTCTCGTCAACCTGCTCGTGGACCTGCTCTACGGGCTGCTCGACCCGAGGATCCGCTATGTCAAGTGACCGTCCCTCCCATTACGTCGCACCGGTGGTGGCCGAACAGCCGCCGACGGATGCCATCAACGTCAAAGGCAAGCCTGCGAGTCTCTGGCGGGACGCGTGGACAGATCTGCGCCGTCGCCCGTCGTTCTGGATCTCGCTCGGCATCGTCGCGCTCATCCTGCTGATGGCCCTGTGGCCGACGCTCTTCACGCAGACACCTCCGAACAACCAGTGTGAGCTCGGGAACTCCAATGCGGGACCGGCCGCCGGCCACCCCCTGGGCTACACGTTCCAGGGGTGCGACATCTGGTCGCGCATCGTCTGGGGCTCGCGCACCTCGATCAGCGTCGGTCTGCTGGCGACGATCATCAGCTCGACTCTCGGTCTGATCATGGGTGCCTTCGCGGGATACTACGGAGGATGGCTCGATGCCGTGCTCTCCCGCGTCGGCGACATCTTCTTCTCGATCCCCTACATCCTCGCGGCGGTCGTCGTGATGACGGTGTTCGCGCAGTACCGCAACGTCTTCACCCTCGCCCTCGCGATCGGTGGGTTCGCCTGGGCCGCGACGGCGCGTGTCGTCAGGGCGGAAGTGCTCAGAGTGAAACAAGCGGACTTCGTGATGGCGTCGGCCGCGCTGGGGAAGGGGCGTTTCGGCACCCTGCTGTCCCACGTGATCCCGAACGCGTTCGCTCCGCTGCTCGTACTGGCGACCCTGGCACTGGCCGGCGGTATCGTCGCGGAGGCGACCCTGAGCTTCCTCGGTGTCGGTCTCGGAAGCGACGTCATGTCCTGGGGCAACGACATCAGCCAGGCACAACGCTCGCTGCGTGTCGCGCCGATGGCACTGATCTATCCGTCGATCGCGCTCACCATCACGGTGCTCGCGTTCATCCTTCTGGGGGAGCTCATCCGAGACGCCCTCGACCCGAGGGCGAGGGCACGCCGATGAGTGAAGCAACGACCCCGCTGCTGAGCGTCCGCGATCTCACGGTCGCGTTCGACACGCAGAACGGCACACGACAGGTCCTGCATGGGATCAGCTTCGATGTCATGGCAGGGGAGACGGTCGCGATCGTCGGCGAGTCCGGTTCGGGCAAGTCGACGGCGGCGACGTCCATCATCAAACTGCTGGCCGGCACCGGAAAGGTCACCGGCGGGAGCATCACCCTGGACGGCGAGGAGCTCACGCACCTCTCCGAGCGGGAGATGGAGCGCATCCGCGGCAAGGCGATCGGCTACGTGCCGCAGGACCCGATGTCGAACCTCAACCCCGTCTGGAGCATCGGCTTCCAGGTCGAGGAGGCGGTCCGTGCCAACGGCCTCGCCCAGGGACGCGCGGCGGTCCGGGCTCGGGCGATCGAGGTGCTCCAGCAGGCGGGGCTCGCTGACGCGGCCAAGCGACTGCGCCAGTTCCCTCACCAGTTCTCGGGCGGTATGCGCCAGCGAGCGCTCATCGGGATCGGATTGGCCGCGGACCCCCGGCTCCTGATCGCGGACGAGCCCACCTCGGCCCTCGACGTCACGGTGCAGCGCGTCATCCTCGACCACATGGCGAGCCTGACCCGCGACCGCGGAACCTCGATGCTGCTGATCACGCACGACCTCGGTCTCGCTGCCGAGCGCGCGGAGCGCCTGATCGTGATGCAGAACGGGACGATCGTGGAGTCGGGACCGAGCCGGGAGATCCTGCAGAACCCGCAGCATCCGTACACCAAGCGCCTCGTCGCCGCCGCCCCCAGCGTGGCATCCCAGCGCATCCAGGCCGTGGTCGAGGACCGCGGTGTGGAGACGCTCGAGGATCTCGCCGCCATCCCTCCTACGGTGCGAGTGGCCGGCCTCACCAAGGACTACCGCATCCGACAGGGCGGTTTCCGCAGCGAGATGTTCCGCGCCGTAGACGACGTGTCGTTCGAGATCCCGCGCGGGAAGACGCTGGCTCTCGTCGGCGAGTCGGGCTCGGGCAAGTCGACCGTCGCCAAGATGGTCCTCAAGCTGGAGGACCCGACGTCGGGGACGATCGAGATCGACGGCATGGACGTGTCCGGGTTCTCCCGCGCACAGTCCTTCGGTCTGCGCCGGCGCATGCAGCCGGTGTTCCAGGACCCGTACGGTTCTCTGGATCCGTTGCGCAATCTCGAGAACACCATCGCCGAACCGCTCGAGATCCACGGTGTGGGTGATCGCACTTCGCGTCGCGAGCGCGTGCGTGAGCTTCTGGATCAGGTGTCTTTGCCGCAGGATCTGGCGACCCGCTACCCGAGCGAGCTGTCGGGTGGACAGCGCCAGCGGGTCGCGATCGCGCGTGCTCTGGCGCTCAAGCCGGACATCGTGGTGCTCGACGAGGCGGTCTCCGCTCTGGACGTGCTCGTCCAGGCGCAGATCCTCAGGCTGCTGGCCGACCTGCAGACGGAGCTGGGCCTCACCTACCTGTTCATCACGCACGACCTCGCGGTGGTGCGTGTCTCGAGCGATCTGGTCTGCGTCATGGAGCGCGGCCGGATCGTCGAGCAGGGCACGGTCGACGAGACCTTCGCGAACCCGAAGCAGGAGTACACGAGCCGTCTGCTCGAAGCGATCCCCGGTGCGTCCATCCCTCTGGGTGGCCTCTGATCGTGGCGATGCCGAACTCTCCCGAGGACGGGCGGACCTTCCGCTCGTCCTCGGGCACGGTCGTCATGGTCGTGAGCCTCGCTCTGGCGGTGTTCCTGCTCGGCGACGCCGTCGTGCGCGGAGGCTGGGGGCAGACGCTGCTCCTCGCACCGTGGGTGCTTCTCGGCCTGTGGATCATCTACGAGATCAGCTTCGTGTCGATGGTCCGCATCAGCGACGACGGGGCACTCGTCCAGAACATGCTGCGGCGCACCGAGTTCGGTTGGCACCGGGTCCGTGACATCGACCTGCAGTGGCAGCTGCGGTTCTCGCTCGACGATGACACGGAGCTCACCTGCTGGGGTGGACCGGCGCACGCGCGTCCGAGACGAAGCAAGATGCGCGACGAGGAAGTGCAGGTCTCCGCGTCGTTGCGCGGCCTGACGGACATCCGCGACCGCTGGCAGGCTGCTGCGGGTCACGCCGCGAGTGCGCCGATCCGTCGCTCCTGGGACGCCAGGGCGCTGTCAGCGCTCGGGATCATCATCGTGTGGGCGGTCGTCGCCGTGATGATCGCCTCCGCAGGCTGAGATACTTCCCACTTCCCCGCACACGTGCCCCCTGCCGTCTCACGAGGACAGGGGGCACGTTGCAATACGGTTCGGGGCCGGTTCAGGAGTAGGAGAACCAGTACCCCGGCTGGCCGCTGCGGTGCACGCAGGAGCCGACGCTGTAGCCCTCCTGCATGAAGATCCGTCGTTCGGCCTGGCAATAGGACAGATCGGTGAACGGGCCGAACCAGCTGGCGGCCTGCGCTGCAGCGGCCCCGCCGAACACCATTCCTGTGACGAGGACGATGCCTGCGGCCGTTGCGGACAGTTTCTTCTTCATTCGAATCCCCCCGGATTGTCGTACCCACGTCGTCGTGGGTGCCCCGAGCCTAGGGGCGAGGTCCGACGGGTGTCAACGGATCGAGGCGACGGGCTGATGCCCGCCGCCTCGATCCTCGATGATGCTCAGTACGTCTGGAAGTACCAGCCTCCGGTGCCGGGGATGCAGGGGGCGGCCTTCCCCCCGCCCCTGACATAGTCGGTGCGATCGGCGTTACACTGCGCCGCCGACGAGTAGGGCCCGAAAACACTTGCCGATGCGGGCGCGACGCTGAGCAGCGTGATCCCTGCTGCGATGGCGATCGCGGCCCCCGCCTTGGTCATCCTGTTCATCTTCATGAGACTTCCCTCCGTTTTCCGTCGTTGGAAGCCTTCAGGCTAGAGCACCCCGTCAGCGAAGGGGGAGAGCCATCCCACCCGTCGTCACTCAGCCGGGGAGACCGAACAGCTCGGGCCACAGGGACGCGGCCCATGGATACCCGACGAACGCGGCCGCGTCGATCAGGAAGTGCGCGACGAGGAAGGGCATCAGCCGCCCGCTGCGGTGATACAGCCAGCCGAAGAGCAGCCCCATCGCGAGGTTGCCGACGAACGCCGGGTACCCCTGGTACAGGTGGTAGCTCGCCCGAAGGACCGACGTGGAGATGATGATCGTCCACGGACTCCACCCGAGTTGTCGCAGCCGTGTGAAGAGGTATCCGAGCACCACGAACTCCTCCTGCAGGGAAGCGCGGGCCGCCGCGAGCAGGAGAACCGGGACGGTCCACCAATACGCGTCCATCCCGGCAGGATCGATGGCCACGGTCAGTCCGAGCGCCCGGCCGGCGAGATAGAGACCGAGCCCGGGGATGCCGATCGCGAGCACGAGCAGGATGCCGCGGCCCGCATCCTTCGCGACACCGGTGCCATCCAGCCCCAGACGCGCCAGATGGGGGCGTCGCGACTGCCACAGCAGGAAGCACACCAGCACGACGGGGACGAGCGAGAACCCGATCGCGAGCACCTGGTAGATGAGGTCGAAGATCTCCCTGTCGCTCCGAGACGGGTTGAGCTTCGCCACCTGATCGGCGATCGGCACGTCGTCCGTGAGGCGGTAGGCGAGCTGGACTACCGCGTAGACCGCCGACTGGCCGAGACCCAGCGCCAAGACGATCGCGATCTCCCACCACAGTCGAGCACGGGAGGGGGCGGGGGAGAGGTCGGGGAGGTCCCACGGAGCCTGCGGTCGGGTCACGATCTCGATGCTACGACCTGCTTTTCAGGAACCGGCCGCGAGCTTGCGTTATCCTGGAACGTCGGCTTCCCGGCGAAACCCCACATCTTTTAGGACACCTGCATGGCGCACGCCCTCCGTTCTGACCTCCGCAACGTCGCAATCGTGGCGCACGTCGACCACGGCAAGACCACTCTCGTCGACGCCATGCTGCGTCAGACGGGTTCCTTCGGCGAACACGCTCACGTCGATGAGCGCGCCATGGACTCGAACGACCTGGAACGTGAGAAGGGCATCACGATCCTCGCCAAGAACACGGCGATCACCTACAAGGGCAAGCACGCCGGCGGCAAGGAGATCACGATCAACGTGATCGACACCCCCGGCCACGCCGACTTCGGTGGCGAGGTCGAGCGCGGCCTGTCGATGGTCGACGGCGTCGTGCTGCTCGTCGACGCCAGCGAGGGTCCGCTGCCGCAGACCCGCTTCGTGCTGCGCAAGGCTCTCGAGGCCAAGCTGCCCGTCATCCTCCTGGTCAACAAGACCGACCGTCCTGACGCGCGCATCGCCGAGGTCGAGGAAGAGGCGCACGACCTGCTGCTGGGTCTCGCCTCCGACCTGGTCGACGACGTGCCCGACCTCGACGTCGACGCTCTTCTCGACGTGCCGGTGGTCTACGCCTCCGGTCGTGCCGGCGCCGCCTCGCAGAACCGTCCCGCCGACGGCACGCTTCCGGACAACGACGACCTCGAGCCGCTCTTCGAAGCCATCCTCGAGCACGTGCCGGCGCCGGAGTACGACGACGAGCACCCGCTGCAGGCCTGGGTCACGAACCTCGACTCCAGCCCGTTCCTCGGCCGTCTCGCCCTGCTCCGCATCTTCAACGGCACCCTCAAGAAGGGGCAGACCGTCGCCTGGGTGCGCGCTGACGGCACGCACCAGAACGCGCGTGTCACCGAGCTCCTGAAGACCCGTGCACTCGAGCGCTACCCTGCCGAGTCCGCAGGCCCCGGTGACATCGTCGCCATCGCCGGCTTCGAGAACATCACGATCGGCGAGACCATCGCCGACCCCGAGGACGTCCGTCCGCTTCCGGCCATCACGGTCGACGACCCCGCCATCTCCATGACGATCGGAACCAACACCTCGCCGCTCATGGGCAAGGTCAAGGGGCACAAGCTCACGGCTCGCATGGTCAAGGACCGTCTCGACAAGGAGCTCATCGGCAACGTCTCGCTCAAGGTCGTCGACATCGGCCGTCCGGACGCGTGGGAGGTGCAGGGCCGAGGCGAGCTCGCTCTCGCCATCCTCGTCGAGAACATGCGTCGCGAGGGCTTCGAACTCACCGTCGGCAAGCCGCAGGTGGTCACGAAGAAGATCGACGGCAAGACCTACGAGCCGTTCGAGCACCTCACGATCGACACTCCGGAAGAGCACCTCGGCGCGATCACGCAGCTGCTCGCGAACCGCAAGGGTCGCATGGAGAACATGACCAACCACGGCACCGGCTGGGTGCGCATGGAGTTCATCGTCCCGTCGCGCGGCCTCATCGGCTTCCGCAGCGAGTTCCTGACCACGACCCGCGGCACCGGTATCGCGAATGCGATCTCGCACGGCTACGAGCCGTGGGCCGGCTCCATCACGACGCGTCAGAACGGCTCGATCGTCGCTGACCGTCAGGGTGTCGTCACCCCGTTCGCGATGATCGCTCTGCAGGAGCGCATGTCGTTCTTCGTGCAGCCCACGCAGGAGGTCTACGAGGGCATGGTCATCGGCGAGAACTCGCGCGCCGACGACATGGACGTGAACATCACCAAGGAGAAGAAGCTCACCAACATGCGTGCAGCGAGCTCCGACACCTTCGAGTCGATGACGCCTCCACGCCAGCTGACGCTGGAGGAGAGCCTCGAGTTCGCCCGCGACGACGAGTGCGTCGAGGTGACTCCCGAGGTCGTGCGCATCCGCAAGGTGAACCTCGACGCGAACACGCGTGCACGTGAGACCGCACGCCTGAAGCGCCAGGACGCGAGCGTCTGAGAACAGCCTCGGACACGCTCCGAGTGAGAGGGCCCCGTGCCGCCGAAAGGCGTGCGCGGGGCCCTCTTCTCATGTAAATCCCAGGTGAGGGATTGTTTTCGTTCAGGTTCATCGTTCAGAGTGGTTCACTTGCGCCTGGGACGAGCTCCCGATGAGTCTCCTTAAAGGGCGTACGACAACCCGAAAGTCGAACCCAATGCTTCAGAAGACCCGTGCGCTTCGGCGCGCCTCCGCGGCGGCATCAGCCCGTAACGCGGCCCACCGTCCCATGACCATCCTCGGCGTCGCATCGGCGACGCTGGTCGGCATCACGCTGAGCGTCGGTCTGGCCTCCACCCCCGCGGTGGGAGCCATGAGCCCTGCTGCGGCCGTCACCGCACCCGCACTGGCGGGCGCTCAGCCGCTGGCAGAGATCGCGGAGGATGCCTCCGCCACTCTGGCACAGGCGAAGGACGCGGTCACCGCAGCCGAGACCCTGAGCGCTGAGGTCGCCGCCGCCGGCCTCGATGTGGGAGCAGTGACTTCCGTCGACACCTCCGATCTCGAAAGCGACATCGAGAAGCTCGATGACACCGAGGTGACGCCGGTGCTGCTCGTAGGCGTCCTCGCCGACAAGGCGCAGGATGAGACCGCGAGCGTGGTCGCCGACACCGCGGAGCTGCGCGGGGCGCTGACCGCCGCCCAGCAGAAGCAGGCCGAGGAGGAGGCAGCGCGGGTCGCAGCGGAGCAGGCGGCGGCCCAGGCCGCCGCGGAACAGCAGGCCGCAGCCGCGCTGGCTGCAGCGAACACTCCCGAGGGGGCGAAGGCGGCCGCACAGCAGATCATGTCGAGCACGTACGGATGGGGCGGTGACCAGTTCTCCTGCCTGAACTCCCTGTGGAACAAGGAGTCCGGCTGGAACTACAAGGCGTACAACCCCAGCGGTGCCACCGGCATCCCGCAGGCGCTCCCCGGAAGCAAGATGGCCTCCGCCGGCTCCGACTGGCAGACGAACGCGGCCACGCAGGTCGCGTGGGGTCTCGGGTACATCTCGTCGGTGTACGGCACCCCCTGCAGCGCATGGTCGCACTCCCAGGCGATGAACTGGTACTGATCCCCTCCGCAACGCTGCACATGCTCTAGGTGAAGGCGGTCGTCGAGCGCTACGGTGACTCTGACGGCTGGGGGACGTCACGGATCCGAGGAGGAGATGTGCTCGACCCCGCAGCATGGCACGGCGTCCCGCAGGAGGCGTCCACCGGCGCGCTGCCGGGGTGGGACCGCGTCGAGGAGGTGGTGCGCGATGCTCACGCCCGCTACGCCGACGAGCGCCGCGGGAGCGTCGCGGACTACATCCCGGTGCTCGCGGAGGTCGATCCGGAGCTGTTCGGTCTGGCGGTGATCGAGGTCGGCGGCGGGCTGCACGACGCCGGTGATGCGTTGCATCCGTTCTCGATCCAGTCGATCTCGAAGATGTTCGTGTACGCCCTGGCCATCCAGGAGCACGGCCATGAGCGCGTGCGCGAAATCGTCGGGGTGAACAACACCGGCCTGGCCTTCAACTCCGTGATGGCGCTGGAGCTCAACGACGGCCACCCGATGAACCCCATGGTCAACGCGGGGGCGATCGCCACGACAGCGCTCATGCCCGGTGCGACACCCGTGGAGCAGTGGGAGCGGATGCGGGAGGGGCTCTCGGCGTTCGCCGGCCGGCCGCTGAGCCTCGACGGCGTCGTGTACGCCTCGGAGGCCGCGACCAACGACCGCAACCGTGCTCTCGGACGTCTGATGCGCAGCTACGGGCGACTCGCGGGTGACCCGGACGAGGTGGTCGATGTGTACACGCGCCAGTGCGCGCTCGGGGTCACGGCTCACGACCTCGCGGTCATGGGTGCCACACTCGCCGACGGGGGAGTGAACCCCGTCACGGGCGAGCGGATCGTCTCGGCGGACGTGTGCCGCGACACGCTCGCGGTCGTCGCATCGACGGGCCTCTACGAACGCTCCGGCGACTGGCTGTTCGAGATCGGACTCCCCGCGAAGTCCGGAGTCGCGGGAGGCATCGTCGCCATCGCGCCGGGAAAGGGCGCTGTCGCGGGGTTCTCTCCTCGACTCGACGAGGCGGGCAACTCCGTCCGCTCGCAGATGGCCATCGGCTACCTGTCGCGGGCGCTCGGGCTGAACCTGTTCGCCTCGTCGGCCGTCCCCCATCCTGGGTCCTCTCCCGCCTCGCCCTCCGCATCCCTGGAGCTGTCATGACCCAGATCCCCGTACCGCAGACCCCGATCAAGACCTCGTGGCTGCCGATGGTCAGCCTCTTCCTCGCGCAGGTGCTGATGTCGTTCAACGTCGCCGCGCTGCCGATCTCGCTCGGGGGCATGGTGAGCGAGTTCGGAGTGCCGCCGACGGTCGCGAGCACGACCATCGTCATGTACGGCCTCGCCGTCGCGGCGCTCGTGATGACCGGCGCGAAGCTCGGGCAGCGGATCGGCTGGGTCGTGATCTTCCGGATCGTGATCGCGTTGTTCGCGGGTTCATCGATCATGATGATCCTCGCCCCCACCGTGTGGTGGGCCATCGCGGGGCAGGCCGTGGCCGGAGCGGCTGCCGCGATCATCGTGCCGTCGATCGTCGCTCTCATCGCCGAGAACTACCGGGGGCCTCAGCAGGCGACCGCCATCGGCGCCATCGGTTCGGCGCGCGCGATCTCGGGCGTCAGCGCATTCCTGATCGGAGGGACGCTGGGCACGTTGGTGGGCTGGCGACCGATGTTCTTCATCGTTCTCGGCATCGCCGTGGTGGTGTTCGCCCTGAGCTTCACCCTGCGCGGCGATCGCGGCGATGCGTCGATCCGCATCGACCTCGTCACCTCGCTGCTCATCGGCGCGGCGATCGTGCTGCTGACCCTCGGGTTCAACAACCTGAACTCGTGGGGTGCCGTGGCGGCGACGGCCGATGCCCCGTTCTCGGTGCTCGGCCTCTCGCCGGCCCCCGTATTCATCGTGGTCGGCCTCGTGCTCGGCCAGGCGTTCTTCCTGTGGACGAGGAAGCGGATGGCGGAGGGGAAGGTGCCCCTGATCGACCTGAGCGTCCTCGGATCCTCTCGCGAGCGCGCCGCCGTGTACGCGATGTTCATCGTGGTGGCGCTGGAAGCGTGCGTGAACTTCACGATCCCGCTCTATATCCAGATCGTGCAGGGCAGGACGCCGTTCGACACCTCGATGGCCATGATGCCGTTCAACCTGACGGTCTTCGTCACCGCCACCCTCGTGGTGCGGCTGTACAAGCGGTTCCCACCGCGCACGATCGGCGTCGTCGGGTTCATCCTCACCACGGCGGCCCTGGTGTGGCTGTCGTTCGTGGTCAACAACAACTGGGAGACGATCCCGACGATCCTGGGCCTGATCGTCTTCGGCATCGGGCAGGGGGCGCTGGTGACCCTGGTGTTCAACGTGTTGGTGACGGCGGCTCCGGCCGAGCTCGCGGGGGATGTGGGGTCGCTGCGAGGCACCACGCAGAACCTCGCCTCGGCGGTGGGCACCGCGCTGGCCGGAGCGCTGCTGGTGTCCCTCCTCGGTCTCAGCGTCGGTCGTGCGGTCGTCGAGCATCCCGAGCTGCCGCCGTCCCTCGTCGCCCAGGTCGACATGGACAACATCAACTTCATCAGCAACGACGATCTGCGCGCGGCGCTCGAGGCGACGGACGCGACGCCCGAGCAGATCGACGCCGCGGTGGTGGTGAACGAGGAGTCGCGCCTGGGCACTCTCAAGCTCGGACTCCTTCTGCTGGCGGGGATCAGCGCGCTCGCGATCCTTCCGGCTTCGCGGCTACCGCAGTATCGGCCGCACGAGATCCCCGATCCGTCGCCGGTCTCGGGAGGGGAGTGAAGCTCAGCGCAGCTCCGAGATGAGCACGGCTCTGGTGCCCGCCACGGTCGCCTCGAAGACATGGGGCGCATCGCCGGCGTAGGTCAGGTAGTCGCCGGGGTCTAGGAGGACGGGATTCTCCGCCGGACCGATGCGCGCCTGGCCGGCCATCAGGACCACGTGCTCGATCGTCCCGGGGTGATGGGGATCCGACCGGCGTGCGTCGCCCGGCTCGGCCTGGATCAGGTAGACGTCGCGGCGTGCGCCGGGCGGGCTCGCAGACAGCAGGGTCGCGCTGTAGGCGGCAGCGGAGGACGGCACCCCGGACAAATCGTCTGCGCGGATCAGCTTCGGTGCGTTGGACTGCTGGTCGACGAGCACGGCGAAGGGCACCCCCAGTGCGACGCCGAGGGCCCACAGCGTCTCGACGCTGGGGTTGCCCGAGCCGCTCTCGAGCTGGGACACCGTCGCCTTGGAGACCCCGGCCCGTCGAGCGAGTTCGGACACCGACAGGCTCGCCGCCTCACGTTCCCGGCGCAGGGTGCGGGCGATGCGCGTACGAAGTTCCTCCATACGTTCATCATGTCAAACGATCGTTCGCTTGACTATGCCGCAGAACGTGTTCAGAATTATGACCATGTGTTCACCGAAGCGAACGGCAGCTCTTGGGCGGCGCGATGACCGCGGAGCGTGAGGTCTGGCGTGAGGCACTCGGCGTGGTGCTGGCGACCAGTGCGTACGGGGTCTCTTTCGGCGCGCTCGCCGTGGCGTCGGGGCTCGACGTCTGGCAGACCTGTGTGCTGAGTCTGCTGATGTTCACCGGGGGGTCCCAGTTCGCCTTCGTCGGCGTCTTCACCGCCGGGGGATTGTCGGCACTGCCTTCCGCGATCGCCTCGGCGGCGCTCCTCGGTGTCCGCAACGTCGCCTACGCCATGCGGATGTCACCCATCATCGGGGGCGGACCGGCTCGCAAGGCCGCAGCTGCGCACTTCACGATCGACGAGTCGACGGCCGTGGCGATCTCACAGGGTGATCCTCGGCTGCGGCAGGTCGGCTTCTGGGTGACCGGGATCGGCATCTTCGTCGGGTGGAACATCACCACCCTCGTCGGGGCGCTCGTGGGCGACGTGCTCGGCGACCCCAGGACGTGGGGACTGGATGCGGCCGCAGCCGCGGCGTTCCTCGCTCTCCTCTGGCCTCGGCTCCGGCAGCGGCAGGCCGTCGCGGTCGGCGTCGCCGCGGCTGTCGTCGCCGCGGCCTTCACGCCGTTCCTGATGCCGGGCCTTCCGGTTCTGGTGGCTGCGGTCGTCGCGATCGCCGTCGGCTGGTTCGATTGGTGGGGTCGTCCCGCGGCCTCGACCGACGGTGGAGCGGACCGGGGTGCGGGGGCGGCCTCGTGACCGTGTGGAGTGCGATCCTCCTCGCCGCCCTGATCTGCCTCGCCCTCAAGGCGGCCGGATACCTGGTGCCCCCTCGGGTGCTGGAGGCGCCGCGCACCGCCCGCATCTCCGATCT
Source organism: Microbacterium sp. Ag1 (assembly GCF_001005635.1). Lineage (NCBI taxonomy): Bacteria > Bacillati > Actinomycetota > Actinomycetes > Micrococcales > Microbacteriaceae > Microbacterium > Microbacterium sp. Ag1. Next base: position 185,576 of record NZ_LBCR01000034.1, on the reverse strand, counting down.
GCTGACAGTGGGTCTGCTCGCGGCTCTCGTGGCCGTGCAGACCCTCGGCGACGGTCAGGCGATCACGGTCGATGCTCGCGTGCCCGCGCTGCTGGTCGCCGGCGGCCTCCTGTGGCTGCGGCAGTCCTTCCTCGTGGTCGTCGTCGCGGCGGCGGCGGTCGCAGCCCTGTTGCGTCTGTTCGGGATCGCCGCATGACCGACCTCCCCGATCCCGTCCGGCGGGGGCTCGTCGGTAAGATCGACAGGTGCGCGTGAGCTGGGTGTCGAGAGTGTTGTCGTGGATCGCTGCCGCCCTCGTCGGCGGTGTCTACGGCGTCGCCGGCACTATCAGTCACAGTGTGATGTGGGGCCCCATCCCCATCGGCATGATCATCGCGGCCATCGCGTGCGCTGCCATCCTCATCGCCGTCCGAACCCTCACGCATGACAGGGGCGCCGCTGTCGCGGCCGGACTCGGGATGATCGGCATGCTGGTGCTGATCTCCGGGGAGGGGCCGGGCGGATCCGTCGTCGTGCCCGCCTCGTTCCTCGGGCAGATCTGGACCTATCTGGTCGCCGGAATCGTCCTGCTCGTCGTCGCCTGGCCCTCCGTCCGACGCCTCCCGGTGCGCACGGAGGCGCCTGCCGCGCAGGAACCCGAGCCGCGCGAGTCGTAGACTGAGGGGGTGACGTATGTGATCGCCCTCCCGTGCGTCGATGTCAAGGATCGCGCCTGCATCGACGAGTGCCCCGTTGACTGCATCTACGAGGGCGAACGCTCGCTCTACATCCACCCGGACGAATGCGTGGACTGCGGCGCCTGCGAGCCGGTGTGTCCCGTCGAGGCGATCTACTACGAAGACGATCTGCCCGATGAGTGGCAGGACTACTACAAGGCCAACGTCGAGTTCTTCGACGAGATCGGGTCGCCCGGTGGCGCCGCCAAGGTGGGTGTCTACTCGTTCGATCACCCGATCGTCGCGGCTCTGCCGCCTCAGGGCGAGTAGGCGCTGGCTCCGTGAGCGTCCGCGATCTCGCCGACTATCCGTGGGATGCCGTCGTCCCGTTCCGTGAGCGCGCGCAGCAGCACCCCGACGGACTGATCGACCTCTCGGTCGGTTCTCCGGTCGACCCCACCCCCGACATCATCCGCCGCGCCCTGGCCGAGGCCACGGATGCGCATGCCTATCCGCAGACGGTGGGCACGCCCACCCTGCGGGAGGCGATCGTCGAGTGGTACGCCCGGCGCAGGGGAGTGCCCGACCTCCGGGTCGACAACGTGCTCCCGACGATCGGGTCCAAGGAACTCGTCGCGCTGCTGCCCACACTGCTCGGTCTGGGGGCCGGAGACATCGTCGTCCACCCGCGCGTGGCCTACCCGACCTACGAGGTCGGCGCACGCGTGGTTGGAGCGACGCCCCTTCCCGCGGACGATCCAGCCGACTGGCCGGAGGGCACCAAGCTCATCTGGATCAACACCCCGGGCAACCCGGACGGACGCACCTGGACCGTCGATGAGCTCGCCGCTGCCGTGCGTCGTGCTCGTGAGCTCGGTGCCGTGCTCGCGAGCGACGAGTGCTACGCCGAGCTGGGCTGGGACGGCGTCTGGGCGACCGAGTCGATCCCGTCGGTCCTCGACCCGCGGGTGACGGGCGGAAGTCGTGCGAACCTGCTCAGTGTCTACTCGCTGAGCAAGCAGTCGAACCTCGCCGGCTACCGTGCGGCGTTCGTGGCCGGGTGCGCTCGTGTCGTCGGCGAGCTTCTCACTGCCCGCAAGCATCTCGGGCTGATGCCCCCGGCACCGGTGCAGCACGCGATGGCGGTGGCGCTCGCGGACGACGAGCACGTCGCCGTCCAGAAGGCTCTCTACCGCACCCGCCGCGATGCCCTGCGTCCCGCGCTGGAGGCCGCAGGCTTCCGCATCGACGGTTCGGAGGCCGGGCTGTACCTCTGGGCGACCGAGGGGCGGGACTCCTGGGAATCGATGGGACGGCTGGCCGATCTGGGCATCCTGGCCGGTCCAGGTCCGTTCTACGGCGGTGACTCCGGGCAGCATGTCCGCCTGGCCCTCACCGCTTCGACGGCTCATGTGGCCGAGGCTGCGCGCCGTCTCACTGTGGCCGACATGTAGATTCCCTCCTCGGAGGGGGCGTCCCTTTGGCGGATGTCACAGTAGGCCTGTGCGACTACTAGGCTGTAAAGGCGATTCGGTCGTGACCCGACCTGGCGCCTGAGCGCCGTGAGATCGCCAGTTCAGGCTTGATCAACATCTTGTTCGAACCCACCGCGACGAGCGGGGGCGGACACTACGAGGAGGTCCGCGTGAGTGCAGCGGCAGACCAGACGGCGAAGCTGACGATCGGCGACACGACCGCTGAATTCCCGGTGCTGCGCGGCACGGCGGGGCACGACAGCATCGATTTCTCGACGTTGACGCGGCAGACGGGCTACACCGGCCTGGACTACGGTTTCGTCAACACGGCGTCGACGAAGTCGGAGATCACATTCATCGACGGCGACAAGGGCATCCTGCGGTACCGCGGATATCCGATCGAGCAGCTCGCGGGTTCGACGAGCTACCTCGAGGTCGCGTGGCTCCTCATCTACGGCGACCTGCCCTCCGCCTCCGAGCTGGCGGAATTCGACGAGAAGATCCGCCGGCACACCCTCCTGCACGAAGACCTCAAGCGCTTCTTCTCGGCGCTTCCGCACACGGCGCACCCGATGTCGGTGCTGTCCTCGGCCGTCGCGGCGCTCTCGACCTACTACGAGGGTCAGACCGACCCGCACAACCCGGAGCACGTCGAGCTGAACATGGTGCGCATGCTCGCGAAGCTCCCCGTGATCGCGGCCTACGCGCACAAGAAGAGCGTCGGTCAGGCCTTCCTGTACCCCGACAACTCCCTGAGCTTCGTGGACAACTTCCTGAAGCTGAACTTCGGCGTTCACAGTGAGGAGTACGAGGTCAACCCGGTGATGTCGAAGGCTCTCGAGCTGCTCCTCATCCTGCACGAAGACCACGAGCAGAACGCGTCGACGTCCACGGTCCGCCTGGTCGGTTCGACAGGAGCCAACCAGTTCGCATCCGTGTCCGCCGGTATCCAGGCTCTCTCCGGTCCGCTCCACGGCGGGGCGAACGAGGCCGTGCTGACCATGCTCGGTCAGATCCGCGACTCCGGACAGAGCGTCTCGCGCTTCGTCGAGCGGGTGAAGAACAAGGAAGAGGGCGTGAAGCTGATGGGCTTCGGGCACCGGGTCTACAAGAACTACGACCCCCGCGCCAAGCTCGTCAAGGACGCGGCCGACGAGGTGCTCTCGTCGCTGGGCGTCACCGATCCGCTCCTCGACCTCGCCAAGGAGCTCGAAGAGCTGGCGCTGGCCGACGACTACTTCCGTGAGCGCCGTCTCTACCCGAACGTCGACTTCTACACCGGGGTCATCTACAAGGCGATGGGCTTCCCCACGCGGATGTTCACCGTGCTGTTCGCGATCGGACGCCTGCCCGGCTGGCTGGCGCAGTGGCGCGAGCTGCAGCTCGACCCCCAGACGAAGATCGGTCGTCCGCAGCAGCTGTACACAGGATCGCCGGAACGTCAGTTCCCCACGCGCTGAGCGCGTGACGAGAAAGCGCCCCTCCCGCCGTAGCGGAAGGGGCGCTTTCTTCTTCGCCGTGCAGCGGGGTCAGCGACCCTGCGAGCCGCGACCGCCCTGACGGGACTGACCGCTCTGCGTGGAGTACCCGCCACCCTGGCCTGCGCCGGGACGGGGGCGACGACGGCGACGCGACGGCGGGTTGGCCGCGCTGTTCCTCTCGCCGCCGGCCGGACGCTGCTTCGAGGACTGACGCTGCTGCTGCTGCGGTGCCTGCACCGGTGCCGGGCGCACGTGCGGCGCGCGCTCGGGGACGAGTTCGGCGACCGCAGCGGCGGTGACATCCTCGAGCGGCGCCGTGATGGCAGCCTTGCGCAGAAGATCCTTGACGTCGCGGCGCTGCTCAGGGAGCACGACCGTGACGACGGTTCCGGCAGCACCGGCGCGGGCTGTGCGGCCGGAACGGTGCAGGTATGCCTTGTGCTCGACCGGCGGGTCGACGTGGACGACGAGGTCGACGTTGTCGACGTGGACGCCGCGCGCGGCGACGTCGGTCGCGACGAGCACCCGCACGCCGCCGTCCTCAGGGGCGGTCGAGAACGCACCGAGGTTGCGCTCGCGCGCGTTCTGCGAGAGGTTGCCGTGCAGGTCGACGGCGGGGATCCCCGCGGCGGTGAGCTGCTTCGCCAGCTTCTTCGCCTGGTGCTTGGTGCGCGTGAAGAGGATGCGCCGACCGGTGCCGGAGGCGAGCTCGCGCACGAGAACGGTCTTGTTGTCGGTGGAGTCGACGACCAGCACGCGGTGCGTCATCTCGCCGACGGGAACGCTCTCCTCATCGACCTCGTGGCTGACCGCGTTCGAGAGGAAGCGGCGCGCCAGGGTGTCGATACCGCGGTCCAGCGTCGCGCTGAACAGCAGGCGCTGTCCGCCGGCGGGCGTGGCCGTGAGGATGCGGGTGACGCCGGGGAGGAAGCCGAGGTCGGCCATGTGGTCGGCTTCGTCGAGCACGGTGACCTCGATCGCGCTGAGACGGAGGACCTGCTGCTTCATGAGGTCCTCCAGGCGGCCGGGGCAGGCCACGACGATGTCGACACCGCCGCGCAGTGCCTGCTCCTGCGGGCGCTGGCTGACGCCGCCGAAGACGGTCGTGACGCGAAGGCCGGCGGCCTCGGCGAGAGGAGTGATCGTCGCGGCGATCTGAGTCGCGAGCTCACGCGTGGGGGCGAGGACGAGACCACGCGGCAGGCCGGCGCGGCGCTGACCGCCGGAGGTGGCGAGGCGGGCGACGAGGGGGAGCGCGAAGGCGATGGTCTTGCCGCTGCCGGTGCGTCCGCGACCCAGGAGGTCGCGTCCGGCGAGAGAGTCGGGCAGCGTGTCGCGCTGGATGGCGAACGCCTCGGTCTTACCCGAGTCGGCGAGAACGGCGGCGAGCTCGGCGGGAACGCCGAGTTCAAGGAAAGTAGACATGCAGAAACTCCGTCAGCGCACGAATGAACGGCGCGAGATAGGGGGTGAGGTGGGCGACGGCGCGGAATAGCGCATCGGTTCGCCGTTCGAAAGGCCAGCTCGTGCTGGTGGTGGGAGCGGTTCCGCTCGCTTCGGTCCTCGGAGACCCCGTGACGACGACGATGTTGGGTACCGGCGGTACACGCAACGGAGTCAGTCTACCAGTGCATGCATGAGCTCGGCTGCATGTCGGCTCCTGCGCGGGTCGCCGAGGCCACCTGCGCGCACTGACACCCGCCGCCCGGGGGTCTCAGGCGTGCAGGGCCTCGTTCAGCGTCACCCCGACGCCGGCGCGGCGGACGGCCTCGACGGCACCGCTGAGCGAGTTGCGGCGGAACAGCAGTCCGTCCTGACCGGAGAGCTCTCCGCCCTTCACCGTCCTCCGCCCGCCACCGGCGGTCACGGGGCCGTCGACCAGGACGATCTTCGTGCCGGCCGTCACATAGAGGCCTGCTTCGACGACGCAGTCGTCACCGAGGGAGATGCCGATGCCGGCGTTGGCGCCCAGCAGCGTGCGCGCGCCGATCGCGACGCGGTGCGTCCCTCCGCCCGAGAGCGTGCCCATGATGGAGGCGCCCCCGCCGATGTCGCTGCCGTCGCCGACGACGACCCCCTGGGAGATGCGGCCCTCCACCATCGACGCGCCGAGCGTTCCGGCGTTGAAGTTGACGAAACCCTCGTGCATGACAGTGGTGCCGGGGGAGAGGTATGCGCCGAGGCGCACGCGGGAAGCATCCGCGATGCGGACACCGGTCGGCTGCACGTAGTCCGTGAGACGGGGGAACTTGTCCAGACCCTGGACCTGGATGCCTGACCGCTGGAGGAGCGGACGCAGGCGGGCGGCGTCCGAGGGCAGGACGGGTCCCGCGTTGGTCCAGGCGACGTTCGGGAGATGAGCGAAGACGCCGTCGAGGTTCACATCGTTGGGGCGCACCACCAGGTGGGAGAGCGCGTGCAGACGAAGATAGGCGTCCGCGGTCGAAGCCGGTGCGGCGTCGAGGTCGATCTGCAGCTGCACGACTTCCACCGTGACGTTGCGTCGCTGGTCGGCTCCGGTGAGATCCGCGAGCGCGGTGACGGCGGCCTCATCCGCCTCCGCGGTTCCGGTCCGCACCTCGGGGTACCACGCATCCAGGACGGTGCCGTCTCCGGCGATCGTGGTCAGTCCGATACCCCATACCGTGCGCGCGTCGCTCATCCCTCCACGCTATCGCGCCCGCAGCGCGGTGACTGCACGCATGACGGGGTAAGTAGTCTTGACCCATGGTGCTCGATCTGACCGCGTCCTCCGTCGACCTCACCCGTGCGATCTGCGATATCCCCAGCGTCTCCGGAGACGAGAAGACGCTCGCCGACGCCATCGAGGCGGCCGTCACGCCGCTGGGGCACCTGCAGGTCTTCCGCCACGGCAACACCGTCATCGCGCGCACGGATCTCGGTCGCGCGCAGCGCGTCGCGATCGCCGGGCACATCGACACGGTGCCCATCAATGCCAACCTCCCCACCCGCGACATCGAGATCGACGGTGTGCCGTACCTCTGGGGTCGTGGGACCGTCGACATGAAGGCAGGGACCGCGGTGCAGCTGAAGCTCGCTGCGGAGCTGGTCGAACCCGCGATCGACATCACCTGGATGTGGTACGACAACGAGGAGGTCGAGGCGTCGAAGAACGGCCTCGGGCTGCTCGCCGCCGTCCGCCCCGACCTGTTCGAGGCCGACTTCGCGATCCTCGGTGAGCCCTCCAACGGCGAGGTCGAGGGCGGATGCAACGGCACGATGCGGGCGATCGTGCGCACGTCGGGCGTCCGGGCGCACAGCGCGAGGGCATGGATCGGGGAGAACGCGATCCATCGTGCCGCGCCGATCCTCACCCGGCTCGCGGAGTACCGGGCCAGGGAGGTGCCGGTCGAGGGGCTGCTGTACCGCGAGAGTCTGAGCGCCGTGCGCATCGCAGGTGGCGTCGCGGGGAACGTCATCCCCGATGCCTGCGAGGTCGAGGTCAACTACCGCTTCGCGCCGAGCAAGTCCGCGGCGGAGGCCGAGACACATCTGCGCGGAGTCCTCGCGGGGTTCGACGTCGAGATCACCGACGCCGCCGAGGGTGCGCGTCCCGGCCTCGACGCGGAGATCGCGAAGCAGTTCGTCGCCGCCGTCGGTGCGGAGCCGCGGCCGAAGTACGGCTGGACGGATGTCGCCCGCTTCTCCGCTCTGGGGATCCCCGCCGTCAACTACGGTCCCGGCGACCCGCACCTGGCCCACCACGATGAGGAGCGCGTGCCGCTCGCGCAGATCGACGCCGTGGAGCGGGGCCTGCGCGCATGGCTCACCTCGCACTGAGCGCAGCGCGCCGTTGGGCGAAGGCGCCGATCGCGCTGCGCGTCGCGCTGATCTACCTCGGGGCGCGGGTCGTGACGACGGTGTTCCTCATCATCGCCGCATCGCTGTCGACCTCCTCCTCGCGCTTCGGCGCCGGGGCGGGCCTGATCGATTTCGTGCTCGGCTGGGACGCGCAGTGGTACTGGCTCGTCGCCGAGAACGGGTACCCGACAGAGCTGCCGCTCACGGATGCGGGCGACGTCGCCGAGAATGCCTGGGCCTTCATGCCGGTGTTCGCATATGCGGCCAAGGGGATCGGTCTCGTGCTCGGTTCCTGGGGAGCAGGCGCCCTCCTCCTCTCTCTCGGGGCCGGATACCTGGCGTGCCTCGTGCTGCACCGGCTGCTGCGCGAGCGCATCGGTGATTCCGCTGCGCTGTGGGCAGTGGTGTTCTTCGCGGCCGGCCCGATCGCGGCGATGTTCCAGGTGGGATACGCCGAAACGCTGTTCCTCCTGCTGCTCTTCCTCGCCCTCGACATGACGGCGCGGCGGAAGTACGCCTGGCTGTATCTGCTCATCCCGGCGATGGCCTTCACCCGCCCCGGTGTCCTCGCCTTCGCGCTCTATCTCGGATTGCACGGGGTGGTGCGCTGGGTCCGTCGCCGCGACGATCCGTTGGTGGGGAGGGAGATCGCACACATCCTCGCGCTCGGGACGCTCGCGACCGCCTGCGGATTCGCCTGGCAGGTGATCGCCGGCATCGCGACAGGGGATGCGGGGGCGTATCTCGCGACCGAGCTCGCCTGGCGTCAGCACTGGATCACCGGCGGCGTCGAAGGGTTCATCCCTTTCGAGGGGTGGATCCAGGCGTCGCAGTTCTGGTTCGGTCTCTGGGGCTTGCCGCAGTGGTGGGGGCCCATCGCCCTGGTGCTCATCGTGGCAGGTGCCGCCGCAGTGCTCCTGCTTTCACCGCAGGTACGGGCGCTCGGCGTCGATCTTCGCCTCTGGAGCGCGAGCTATCTGCTCTACCTGCTCGCCGTCTTCTTCCCCCAGTCGAGCACCTTCCGCCTGCTGCTCCCGCTCAGTCCGTTGTGGGGCGCGGTCGCCGTGCCGCGGACTCGGCTCTGGCGCCTCGGCGTCCTGGCGGCATGTCTGGTCGGTCAATGGGTGTGGATATATCACGTGTATGGGCTCGGGAACACGTTCTGGCAGGTCCCGTGACCGTGGAGCTCGACCCAATTGTTGCTCCGTGACCTCCAGGTCCCGGTGACACCCGATAAACTCATCCCATACCACCGGAGGAAAGGGAGCCACGATGGCAGCGATGAAGCCGAGGACCGGAGACGGGCCTATGGAAGCCGTGAAGGAAGGACGACTCATCATCGTGCGCGTTCCACTCGAAGGCGGCGGCCGCCTGGTCGTCTCCGTGAACGACGCCGAGGCCAAGGAGCTTCACGACGTGCTTGGCGCCGTCGTGGCACCGGCCTGATCGACCAGGGATCCGCGTCAGCGGATCCGAAAGGGCGGTGGTTCCTCGGAACCACCGCCCTTCTTCCTGGGTCGGCACCTGCGTGGTCGGCACCGCCTCCATCGGGAATCCGGGCGATCAGCCGCGCTCTGCGAGGCTGATCAGCTGCAGCAGGCCTTCGCCCGCGGGGGAGAGCGTCGCGAGCACGGCCGAAGACTCCTGCGTCTCCTGCACGAGGGATCGGTAGGCGGCCGTGACCTCGTCGCGCTGCACCGGGTCGGCGACGCGGCCGCCCGCCAGGACACGCGGCACGAGCACGAGGCCACCGGTGCGTGCGAGACGCAGACCGTGCTCGACGTACTCGATGACGTGCTCGGGGTCGGCGTCGACCAGCACGATGTCGTAGGAGTTCTCGTTCATGCGCGGGAGCACGTCGATCGCACGCCCCGTGATGAAACGTGCTCTCGTGGAGGGGATCTTCGCGTCGGAGAAGGCCTGCCGCGCGGCGGCGAGGTGCTCCGGTTCGTTGTCGATCGAGGTGAGCACGGCCTGGGGCGCGCCGCGGAGCAGCCAGAGTCCGGAGACACCGGCACCGGTGCCGATCTCGACGATCGACCTGGCGCCGGTCGCGGCGGCGAGCACAGCGATCTGAGAGCCGACGGACGCGCTGACGGGCATGGCCCCGAGCTCGAGCGCGTGCGCACGGGCGCGAGCGATGGCGTCGGGTTCCACGATGGACTCGCGCAGAAAACGCGCGTTCGCGTCATGCTCGCTCATGGCCTGTATCTCCCTGCCTGCCTGTGATCTTCTCCAGCGTATTCGGTCCGCGAGTGCGGGGACCGCAGGCGCGGCGGTAGCCTGTAGAGATGACGTTCGGGCTCACCTTCGAGAAGCTGTTGCTGATCGGCCTCATCGCGGTTCTGATCATCGGCCCCGAGCGTCTCCCGCGCGCAGCGGAGAGCTTCTCCCGTATGGTCCGCAAGGCCGGCGAGTACCTTCGTGCGACCAAGTCGAGGGTGCGCGAGGAGATGGGCCCCGAGATCGACGACGTCGACTGGCGCAAGCTCGATCCCCGCCAGTACGACCCGCGTCGGATCATCCGCGATGCCCTCATGGAAGAGCCGCAGCCGGCGACCCCGATGCAGGCCACAGCGACGATCGCGGAGCCGGTCGCAGGCTCCATCGCCACCACGCGCGCGGTCCCGCAGGAGTTCAGCGCGACCAACCGCCCGCCGTTCGATCCCGAGGCGACCTGACCCGGTCGCGACGTCAGGGGTCCGCGGGAGAGGGCTAGGAGATCCGGGAGCGGAGAGCGGCGATGTCGTCGTCCGTCAGCAGCTCGCGGGGTATCGCGGTCGCGGCCGAGGTGTCGCGCAGCTTCAACAGCACCGCGTCCCTTCCCACGTGCATCCTCTGGAACGTGCGGTACGCGATGTCGGAGCGACGTCGCCCGCTTCCCATCTGCAGACCCTCGTCTTCCAGTGACACCCACACGCGTGTCCCGACGGGCATCGCGATCCGCACGGCGGTGCGCGCCCCCGACACCGACATGAACACGGCGAAACCTGCGAGCGCGACGATGAGCACGGGCATCCAGCCTGCCCCGTAAGGTCCCTCTTCCCCCGGAGCCACCGGCGCGGTGAGGTTGACGACGCTGAAGACGAGCGCCGCCGCGAGTGCGACCCACATGACGATGGCCGCAGGACGGGTCAGCGAGTAGATCGCGGCGTCGCGTGCCATCCGTCGCAGCAGGCTCTCGTCGACGGTCAGGGAACGTGCAGGCATCCGAGCATCCTCCCAGTCCCTAGCGGATCGACATGGGCAGGGATCGGCCGGAGAGACCCCTGCCCCGGTGCGCGAGCGCGCTCGCGAGGCCGCGGATGGTCACGGCTGCGGCATCGTCCGTGTCGTCGGAGACGATCGGCCGTCCGGTGTCTCCGCCTTCGCGCAGGGCGGGGCTCAGCGGGATGGATGCCAGCAGCGGGACCGCGGCTTCCGGTTCGGAGAGTGCTTCGGCGACGGCCGCGCCGCCTCCGGAGCCGAACAGGTCGACGACAGTGCCGTCGGGGAGGGTGTACGCCGCCATGTTCTCGATGACGCCGATGACGCGCTGGCCCGTCTGCCGGGCGACGAGTCCGCTGCGGATGGCGACGTCGGCGGCGGCGGTCTGCGGCGTCGTGACCACGAGCACCTCCGCATGGGGGAGGAGCTGGCCGATCGAGATGGCGATGTCGCCCGTTCCCGGTGGCATGTCGATCAGCAGCACATCGAGGTCGCCGAAGAACACGTCGGTGAGGAACTGCGACACCGTGCGGTGCAGCATCGGACCGCGCCACGCGACGACGGATTCGCCGTCGCGGAGGAACATCCCGATGGAGATCGTCTTCACGCCGTGTGCGACAGGGGGGAGCATGAGGTCGTCGATGCGCGTCGGCTGCGTGCCTGCCGGGATGCCGAGCAGGCCAGGGATCGAGAAGCCGTGCACATCGGCGTCGACGAGCCCGACGGAGAGACCCTGCGCGGCGAGGGCGACCGCGAGGTTGGCCGTGACCGTCGACTTGCCCACGCCGCCCTTGCCGCTGGAGACGAGGATCACGCGGGTGAGGGAGTCGGGGCCGAACGGCATGTGCCGTGCTGGCCTGCCCGCGCGGAGCTTCTCCGTGAGCGCCTTCCGCTCGGTCGGAGTCATCACGCCGACCTCGACCTCGACCTCGGCGATACCGGGAACGGACGCTGCAGCCTCGCGCACATCCGTCTCGATCCTGGCAGCGGCGGGGCAGCCCACGATCGTCAGGACGATGCCGACGTGTGCGCGATCACCCTCCACCGAGATGTCGCGGACCATGTCGAGATCGCCGATGGGACGACGCAGCTCGGGATCCGTCACAGCGGCGACGGCGGATCGGACGCGCTCCACCGCCGTCACGATGCGGAGCCGGATCGGGTCTTCTCAGGAGACTCTTCGAGCTCGGCGAGAAGAGCCTTGAGCTCCTGACGGAGCACGTCGCGCGTCACGACCTGCGAATTGCGCTCCTCGAGCGACATCCGCAGCGCCACGATCTCGCGGGCGAGGTACTCGGTGTCGGCGAGGTTGCGCTCTGCACGCTGGCGGTCCTGTTCGATCTGCACCCTGTCGCGGTCGTCCTGACGGTTCTGCGCGAGCAGGATGAGGGGTGCCGCATAGGAGGCCTGCAGCGAGAGCATGAGCGTCAGAGCCGTGAACCCGAGCGCGGCGTCGTCGAAGCGCAACTCGTCCGGCATCAGGGTGTTCCACACGATCCACAGCACGCAGAACAGGGTGAGGATCAGGAGGAACGCCGGCGTCCCCATCGCCCGCGCGACCCACTCCGTGAAACGGCCGAAGCGGTCGCGTGAGGTCGCCCTGGGGCGTGTGGTCGTGCGCCCTGGCGCGTCGAGGCGGGGGGAGCGGGGCATCAGCGCACCTCCTTCGCCGGAGCGGCGGCGTCGTCATTGTCGTGCGAGCGCCAGTCGTCGGGCAGCAGGTAGTCGAGCACGTCGTCGATGCTGATCGCTCCGACCAGGCGGTGCGCCGCGTCGATCACCGGGAGCGACACCAGGTCGTAGCTGGCCAGGAGGCGTGCCACCTCGGCGGCGGAGGCGGTGACGGGCACGGGTTCGAGACTGTCGTCGAGGATCGCGCCGAGCCGTTCATGCGGCGGGTAGCGCAGCATCCGCTGGAAGTGCACGAGCCCCAGCAGGCGCCCCGTCGGCGTCTCGAACGGGGGGAGCGTCACGAACACCGCGGCGGCCAGGGCCGGATGCAGCTCGTGGCGGCGGATCAGCGCGAGCGCTTCGGCCACGGTGGCATCGGCGGACAGGATGATCGGTTCCGGGGTCATCAGACCGCCGGCCGTGTCCGGGCCGTAGCGCAGCAGCATCCTGACGTCTTCGGCCTCCTCCGGCTCCATGAGCTCGAGGAGCTGCTCCAGACGGTCCGGTGCCAGCTGCGCGAGGAGGTCGGCCGCGTCGTCCGGCTCCATCTGGTCGAGGATGTCGGCCGCGCGCTCGTCTCCCAGGCGATCGAGGATGTGCACCTGCTCGTCTTCGGGCATCTCCTCGAGGGCGTCCGCGAGGCGGTCGTCGGAGAGCTCCTCCGCGACCTCGATCATGCGCTGCTGCGGGAGATCGAGGAGGGTGTTGGCGAGGTCGGCCGCATGCAGCTCGGAGTACGAGGCGACGAGCTGCTCCGCCGACTGCGACTCGCCGGGAGCACGCTGCTCCGTCACCTCGCTCCAGGCGGCGAAGGTCGTCGGGCCCTTCGCGAAGGGAGAGGCGCTGGTCTTGGGTCGGCGGAGGAACAGCTGGCTGATCGCCCACTCGCCGAGCCGGTTGGGCTCGATCGCGATGTCCTCGATCACGGCGGTGCCGCTGCCGTCGACGAAGCTCACCCGTCGCCCGAGCATCTCCGCCAGCACGCGGACCTCACCGGCGCGGGGGGAGAAGCGGCGCACGTTGATCAGGCCCGTGGTGATCACCTGGCCGGAGCGGATCGAGGTGACGCGTCCGATCGAGAGGAACACGTGTCGTCGCCCGGGGATCTCCACGACCAGGCCGATGACGCGGGGTGCCGCGGTACTTCGATACACGACGACGACATCCCGGACCTTGCCGAGCCGGTCGCCGACGGGATCGAAGACGGCGCACCCGGCGAGGCGCGCGGCGAATACCCGTTGTGTGCTCACCTCTCCAGAGTAGTCGGCGGCTCAGGTCTCCGGCGGGATGGCCGCGCCTCGGGCCGTCCATCGGCGCGCGTGGAAGAATAGCCGGATGAGCATGCTGAACCGGCCCGCGAGCGGCACAGACACCGGCGAGATCGTCGCGTCGATGCGCGACTACGAGAGCGCGCAGAAGACGGTCTCGAAGCTGATCGCGGGGGAGGTGCCCGCGCGCGACATCGCCATCGTCGGACAGAGCGTGCGCACGGTCGAGCGGGTGACCGGCAAGCTCGGCTATGCCGCCGCAGCGCGCTCCGGCGCGATCAACGGCGTGCTGATCGGTCTCTTCCTCGCCGCGATCCTCGTGCTGGGCAACCCCGAGGTGCCGATCCAGCTCTTCCTGGGCTTCGTGCTCATCGGCGTCGCGGTCGGAATGCTCCTGAGCCTGATCACCTATGCGATCGTGCGTCGTCGCCGAGACTTCGCCAGTGTCACGCAGTTCGCCGCCGATCACTACGAGGTCACCGTGCTCTCCTCCTCGCTGGGCAAGGCCCGTCAGGTGCTCGGGGCCAACAAGGTCGCACCGGTGCGTCCCCCCGTCAACCTCGATGAACCGCCCCGCTACGGCGAGCGGATCACCCCTGGGGCAACGGTGCCGGAAGCCACGCCGGCGCCCGAGCCCGTCCCTGCGCCCGAGGAACCCGTCATCCCGCCGCGCCCGGCAGACCCGGTGGCGGAGCCGGTGCAGCCGGAGCACACTCCCGCTCCCGATCCCCGCCCGGACTCCGACGGAGTCCAGGGCGAGCGGGCATGACGTCGGTGCCGGTTTCCGCCGCCTGATGGTCGAGATCCAGGTCGAGCTGCCGACCGGACCTGCGGCGGTGTCCGCCGACTGGGCCCCCGGCGACAACGGCGCGACGGTGATCGTCGCGCACGGCGCCGGGACGGGCAAGGACCATCCGTTCTTGACGGGCTACGTCGATGCGCTGAGCGAGAGCGGCTTCTCGACTCTGCGGTTCAACTTCCCCTACGTCGAGCAGGGACGACGCATGCCCGGTCCCGCCCCGCATGCGATCGCCACCTGGAATGCCGTCGTGGCCTTCGCCCGCTCGGCCGACCCCGCGGCGACCGTCTGGGCGACGGGGAAGTCGTACGGCGGGCGGATGGCGTCGATGGCGGTCGCCGAAGGTCTGCGTGTCAACGGGCTCGTCTACCTCGGCTACCCGCTTCATCCGCCGGGGCGGCCCGAGAAGCCGCGCATCGAGCATCTGCCGGACATCACGGTGCCGCAGCTCTTCGTCGAGGGGACCAACGATCCGTTCATCCAGCCCCTCTCGCAGTTCGAGGAGGCGGTCGCGAGCTGTCGGGATGCGCGCGTCGTCTGGGTCGATGGCGGCGGGCACACCTTCGAGGTCAAGGGGCGGAAGCGCCCGGCGGAGCAGATCGGAGCGTCACTCGCGCCGATCGTCGCGGAGTTCGTCCGCGCTCGCCGATCCGGCTGAGAGCGGTCAGTCGATGAGCGCGGAGAGACCTGCATCGGCCAGCAGACGTCGCACCGTCGAGATGCCCAGTGCGCTCATGATCGGGTTCGAGGCCTCGTAGTACCAGCCGAGCCCGAGCGCCTGCTGGAGCGCCCATGCCGCGCCCCGGTGCCATTCGACGTCGTCCGCGCCGACGTCGTCACGGAGGATGCGCCGTGTCGGTGCGTCGAAGAGATGCCAGGCCACGACGAGGTCGAGGGCAGGATCGGCGGGTCCGAAGCTTCCGCCGTCGAGCACGCCGGCCAGTCGCGTCTCATCCGCACGCTCGGCGACCAGGAGATTGAACGGGGTGAGGTCTCTGTGGCTCATCACCTCCGCGACGGGAGACGGGAGCTCCCGCAGCACGGCCCAGAGCCTCTCGGCGCGTGGCGCATCGAACAGGTGCGCGCTCCTGGCGAGGCAGTGCGCGACCCACTCGTCGTGATCGCCGAGGCGACCGCCGCGACCGTTGCGGTCGAAGGTGCGTCCGCGGAGGTCGACGGCGCGCAGTGCCAGGATCAGCGAGGCCAGGTCGCGCGCCAACGCCGGGGCGGCGGCGGAGCGCGCAGGGTCCGCCGTCTCGCCCTCGACCCAGGTCTGCATCGCCCAGGCCGAGGGGAACTCCGGCGACGGCGCGGCGATCCCGTACGGTCGCGGCGCGGGGTAGGGACTGGCGGCGGCGAACTCGTCGAGAGCGGCGGCCTCGCCCGCGAGCTCGGTCTCCGTGGCCCCGAGCAGCGGGAACCGGGCGACGTGTTCCCCGCCCACGCGGATGATCCTGTTCACGGTCCCCGTGAGAGGCACGGGTCGCACCGGCTCTCCGCGCAGTTCGGGGAACCGCCGGGCGATCAGGCGTGCCGCCGCCGCCGTGTCGAGCGCGAGTTCCCCTTCATGCATCCGCCGATGTCAGCTCTGCAGGCGTGCGATCCACGCCTCGACCTCGTCGGCCGTGCGCGGGATGCCGGCCGAGAGGTTCACCGGACCGTCCTCGGTCATCACGATGTCATCCTCGATGCGCACGCCGATGCCGCGGAGCTCGGCGGGCACGGTGAGATCGTCGATCTGGAAGTACAGCCCCGGCTCGATCGTGAACACCATGCCCGGTGCGAGGATGCCGTCGTAGTACATCTCGCGGCGGGCCTGCGCGCAATCGTGCACGTCGATTCCGAGGTGGTGCGAGGTGCCGTGCACCATGTAGCGCCGGTGCTGACCGCCCTTGTCGGCGTCCAGAGCCTCTTCCGCTGTGACGGGGAGCAGACCCCACTCGGCCGTGCGCTCGGCGATGACCTTCATTGCGGCACCGTGCACATCGCGGAAGCGCACCCCGACCTGGGCAGCGGCGAACGCGGCATCCGCTGCTTCGCGGACCGTCTCGTAGACGCGGCGCTGCACCTCGGTGAACGTGCCGGAGACCGGCAGGGTGCGGGTGATGTCGGCGGTGTACAGGCTGTCCGCCTCGACGCCGGCGTCCACCAGGATCAGATCACCGGGAACCACGGTCCCGTCGTTGCGGGTCCAGTGGAGGTAGCAGGCGTGCGGCCCCGATGCGGCGATCGTGTCGTACCCCTCGCCGTTCCCGTCCTCGCGTGCGCGGCGGTGGAAGACACCCTCCACGACGCGTTCGCCGCGGGCGTGCGCCGTCGCAGCGGGGAGCTCACGGATGATGTCGTCGAAGCCGTTCGCCGTGATCTCGACCGCGCGGCGCATCTCTGCGATCTCGAACTCGTCTTTGATGAGACGCAGCTCGGAGACGAAACGGGTGAGCGCCTCGTCCTCGTCGAGCACGAGCTCGCCCTCGACCGCCTCGAGCTCGTCGAGGTGCGCCGTCGTGATCTGGAGGTCGGCGGCGACGCCGGCGAGGGAGGGGCGCGGTCCGATCCAGAACTCGCCGACCGTCGCGTCGGCGTAGAACTCCGTGGTGGTGCGGTCGGCACGCTCGCGGAAGAAGAGCGTGATGTCGTGACCGTTCTCGGTCGGCGCGAAGACGAGGACGGAGTCGGGCTCGGCATCGGAAGCCCACCCCGTCAGGTGCGCGAAGGCGGAATGCGCCCGGAAGACGTAGTCGGTGTCGTTGCTGCGCTGCTTGAGCGAGCCTGCCGGGATCACCAGACGCTTGCCGGGGAACGCGGCGGAGACGGCGGCGCGGCGGATGGCTGCGTATGAGGCCTGCGCACGCGGGGCAGGGAGCGTCTCCGGACGCTCGGCCCAGCCGGTGGAGATGGTGTCGAGGAAGCCCTGCGGGAACGGCTGCTTGCGGTTCGTCGTGCCGTTCTCGGCAGACGCTTCGACGGTGGGCTCTGCGATCGTGTCGCGCTCTCCTGTGCTCATCCCTCCAGTCTGTCACCTGGTGGGCCGGCGTGGGACTCAGCCGGCGGGCTCGAGCTGCACGACGAGGGCGCGGTGGTCGCTTCCGCCGGCATCGTCGAGCACGACGGAACCGCTCGGCGACCAGTTCTGCGACGCCATCACATGATCGATGGGTGCACCGGCGAGGGCGGGCAGCGAGCTCGGCCACGTGCCCGTGAGTCCGTTCCCGGTGCGGGCGGCCACATCGCGGCAGTATCCGATGTCGCCGCCCTCAACTCCGAGCGGAGCCATGTGATCGACGGTGGCGTTGAAGTCGCCGGCGAGGATGAAGTCACCCTGCGGGCACTGATCGGCGATCCACTGCAGATCGCTCCGCCACTGCTGCATCTCCTCCATACGCGGGGCCACCGCGTGCACCGCGACGATCGTGGGGCCGGTCCCATCGGTCGGCATGAGCACGACGCTGGGAACGGAGCCGGTGTTGCTCGTGCCGTCCTTGGCCGATTCGATCACGGAATACTCGCCGAGGTCTGGAGCGACGAGCACGGTGGTGTGCCAGGACTGCGGGCCGTCCTGCACATCCGGTCGGAACTGCACGTGATGCACCCACATCGGATGTCCCTGCTCGCGCAGCATGATGGCGATGCGCTCGCCGACGGCCTCGGTCGTCTCAGGGAGCGCGACGATGTCGGCTCCCTGATCGAGGATCCGCTGCGCGATCACCTCCGCGGAGACGGCCTCGCCCGCGGTGTTCCAGGTGAGCACGCGCACACTGCCGTCGGTCTTCTCCGGGAGCGCGGATGATCCGAAGCCGCGCACGGCTCCGATGGCCGCGGTCGCACCCGCGCCCAGCAGCGCCACGATGAGGATCGATGCGGCGAACCCCCTCAGCGGGCGGGCGAACAGGAGGAGGAGCGCCAGGGCCGCGACGACGAGGAATCCGCCGAGTACGAGACCGCGCGCCGATACCAGCTGCGCGAACGGGTACGTCTGTTCCAGACGGAAGAACTGCGGCCACACCACGATCGCCGTCGCGATCGCGAGAAGCACGGTGAAGAGGATCCCCAGGAGACGAAACATCCCCTCCAGCCTAGGAGCGCCGCCTGGGAAGTCCCTGCCTCGACATCCGTGCCGAGCCTGAGCGGGATGGGGCGCGCCTGAGCGGGCCTGGGGCCGCGGATGCTCGGTACGCTCGGAGGATGGCCACTTCGTCCCCCGGGTTCGCCGGTCCCGTCGACCTGCACCTGCACTCCAACCATTCCGATGGCACGGAGTCGCCGGCCCAGGTGGTGGCCCAGGCGCATGCGCACGGGGTGCGTACTCTGGCGCTGACCGATCACGACCGCACCACGGGGTGGAGCGAGGCCGGAGATGCGGCTGTCGAGCTCGGTATGACGTTCATCCCGGGTATGGAGCTCTCCGCGAAGCACGAGTGGCGGAGCGTCCACGTGCTCGGGTACCTCTTCGACCCGGAGGACGAGGCGCTGCGTGCGGAGACCGATCGCATCCGCGGCGATCGGATCGGCCGGGCCGAGCGCATCGTGCGCAACATCGGGCGGGACTACGACCTGCAGTGGGACGACGTGGTCGCGCAGACAACGCGGGATGCCACCGTGGGGCGCCCGCACATCGCCGACGCCCTCATCGCGCGCGGCATCGTGCGGGACCGGACGGAGGCCTTCGACGGCATCCTGCACCCTCGCGAGGGCTACTACGAGCCGCACTACGCGCCCGATCCGCTGACGGCGGTGCGTCTGATCACGGACGCGGGGGGAGTGGCGATCATCGCCCACCCCGTGACGGCGGGTCGCGACCGCATGATGCCCGTGCCGTTCATCGAGCGACTCATCGCCGCGGGGCTCGGCGGATTCGAGGTCGAGCATCGGGAGAACACGGAGTCGGGCAAGCGGGTGCTGCGTGAGATCGCCGCGAAGCACGACCTCATCGTCACCGGATCGAGCGACTATCACGGCACCGGCAAACCGAACCGCCCTGGCGAGAACACGACCTCCGAGGAGATGGTGTCCAGGCTCATAGCACGAGGCACCGGCATCGCCCCGCGTTTTCCCTGACCCTCGGCGTTCTGTCGGCGACTTCCCTGCGGGCTGTCGAACCGGACCGATACCGTCCGAGGCATGCAGCGAGCGACTTCCCTGGAGCGGCGCGTCGACGCGTGGGCTCACCGGCTCCTCCGTGACGCCCCGTCGAACGGTGTCCGCGCCGGCCTCATCGAGTTCTCGGTGTTCGTGGTCAAGCAGGCGTGGGCGTGCATCTTCGGTGGAGCGCTCCTGGTCCTCATCGTCGCCGCGCGCCTGTGGTATCCCGACGACGCGGCGCTGGCCCGCAACGACGCGCTGACGATCGCTGCGGTGCTGATCCAGATCGCGATGCTCGTCTTCCGCTTGGAGAGCGGCCGTGAGCTGTGGGTCATCGTCCTGTTCCACATCACCGGCACCGTGATGGAGCTGTTCAAGACCGATGTGGGTTCGTGGGCGTATGCCGCAGACGGGATCCTCCGAATAGGCGGGGTCCCGCTGTTCAGCGGCTTCATGTACGCGGCGGTCGGGTCGTACATGGTCCGCGTCTACCGGCTGTTCGATCTCGGGTTCACGCGGTATCCGCGACGCTGGATGACGGCGATCCTCGCCGGGGCGATCTACGTCAACTTCTTCACGCACCACTGGTGGTGGGATGCGCGGTGGGTGCTGCTCGTCGGAGTGGTGCTGCTGTGGCTCCCGACCGTGATGCACGCGCGCGTCTGGCGGCGTACGATCCGCCTTCCCCTGCTGGCCGTCTTCGCGGGTGTGGCGGTGTTCATCTATCTCGCCGAGAACATCGGCACCTGGGCGGGCGCGTGGGCCTATCCGGATCAGGCCGGAGGGTGGCAACCGGTCTCGCTGAGCAAGCTGAGCTCGTGGTTCCTGCTGATGATCATCTCGGTCGTCCTGGTGGCCTGGGTGTATCCGCCGCAGGTTCCCGGAGCGCTGTTGCGTACGACGGGGAGCGGAACCGCCAGGAGAGTGCAAGGGGGCGGCGAGGGTCGCGCCTGACGTCGTCGCCCGTGCATGCGAGAGGGCGCATGGTTCGGGGGGTTCCCGACCCATGCGCCCTCTCGGTGTGACGACTCAGGCTCCCGCGACGGGAGCGGCCCCTGCTCCGGAACCCCCGCGGCGACGGCGGCGACGGCGTGCGGGCGCCGGCTTGCCGTCGTGGTGCTCCTTACCAGCGCCATCGTGGGTCCCTGCGCCCTCGGCTCCGCGATCGGACGATGGCGCGGTCTCTCCCTCGCCGCTGGACGACGACGCGGCGCCCTCGGCGAACGTCGAGCCCACGGGCGTCGAGCTGTTGCGGCGACGCCGGCGACGACGGGTACCGCTCTCGTCGGTGCCCTCCGCCGCGGCGTCGGTCGCCCGCTCGGGGCGACGGCTGCGCTCGGTCTTGACGGACTCCGTCTTGGGCGCCGACACCAGGCGGCCCTTCGTGCCGTGGGGGATGTCGAGGTCCTCGTACAGGTGCGGGCTCGACGAGTAGGTCTCGATGGGCTCGGGCTGACCGAACTCGAGGGCCCGGTTGATGAGGGCCCACTTGTGCAGGTCTTCCCAGTCGACGAAGGTGACCGCGATCCCGGTCTTGCCCGCGCGGCCGGTACGGCCGGCGCGGTGCAGGTACGTCTTGTCCTCGTCCGGAATGGTGTGGTTGATCACATGGGTGACGTCGTCGACGTCGATGCCTCGAGCGGCGACGTCGGTCGCGACGAGCACGTCCTTCTTCCCCGCCTTGAAGGCGGCCATCGAACGCTCACGCTGGTCCTGGCCCATGTCTCCGTGCACGCCGCCGACGTTGAAACCGCGGTCGCTCAGCTCGTCGACGAGCCGCTGCGCCGCACGCTTGGTGCGGGTGAAGATCACGGTCTTGCCGCGCCCCTCCGCCTGCAGGATGCGGGCGATGACCTCGTCCTTGTCCATGGAGTGAGCGCGGTACACGAGGTGCTTGATGTTGGCCTGCGTGAGGCCCTCATCGGGGTCGTTGGCGCGGATGTGGATCGGGTTCGACATGAAGCGACGCGCGAGGGCGACGATCGGACCGGGCATGGTCGCGGAGAACAGCTGCGTGTGGCGGACGGCCGGCACCTTCTGGAAGATCTTCTCGATGTCGGCGAGGAAGCCGAGGTCGAGCATCTTGTCGGCCTCATCGAGCACGACCTCGGTCGCGTTCGAGAGGTCGAGCAGGCGCTGGCCGGCGAGGTCGATCAGTCGGCCGGGGGTGCCGACCACGATCTGCGCTCCCGCCTTCAGCTGGTCGATCTGGCCCTCATAGGCCTTTCCGCCGTAGATGGCGACGACGCTGGTGGAGCGGTTGCTGGTGAGCAGGTCGATGTCCTCGTACACCTGCACCGCGAGCTCACGGGTCGGCACCACGATGAGCGCCTTGACGCCGTGCTCCGGGTTCTTGCCGAGACGCTGGACGACCGGGATGCCGAAGCCGAAGGTCTTGCCGGTTCCCGTCTTGGCCTGACCGATGATGTCCTGGCCGGGAAGGCCGAGGGGGATGGTCTGCTCCTGGATGGGGAACGCGTCCACGATGCCCTTGGCGGCGAGTGCGTCGACGATGTCCTGATCGATGCCGAGATCGGCGAAAGTTGTCACTTTGTTCAGATTGCCTGTCCGGCGACCCTGCGGGATCGCCACGTTCACGGATCCACGCCGTCTCTTGTGCCACAGGCGCGGGGCCCCGCTCCGACGGCGGGGACACGCCCAGCCTACCCGAGGGGTGCCGCAGGCCGGGAAGAGGGCTTCCGCACGAGTATTGTGAACGTCGTGGTGGACTCGGGAGGACGACCTCGTGGTTAAGTGGTTCTGGCAGCGCGATGCGGCGCCGCGACGCACCCTCGCCTTGCGCGGCAGGGGAGAGCAGGGAGATGCGACGCGCATCGACTTCGCCGAGCTCGCCCCCGAGCTGAACCGCTTCCTCGGACAGGCCGCCTATCTGCAGCTGGGCTACTTCGAGACGCTGACGCGTCTCATCCGCGGCACCCCCGAGCTCTCCGAGAAGGAGTCGCTCTCGCGCGCAGCCGGAGCCGCGCTCACCAAGCACCGCGGGATCGTGGAGCTCATCGCGGAGCGGGGGGACGACCCGACGCAGCTGATGCTGCCGTTCCGGGAGAACCTCGATGCGTTCCGTCGGAAGACCATCGGCGCCCGCCCTCGCGAGACGCTGCTCGCCGTCTACATCACCGCAGGGATGTTGGACGACTTCTACCTCGCGCTCGCCTCCAGCTACGGGGAGACCGGGCACCGCGTGGCGCAGATCCTGCGCGAGGACGATGCCAGGCACGAGATCGTCGCCATCGTGCAGGAGACCATCGAGAGCGATGAGGAGTGGCGGTCGCTGCTGTCGATGTGGGCCCGCCGTCTCGTCGGCGACACCATCCTCGTCTGTCGCTCGGCGCTGCGGCCGGAGCGTCTCGACGTCGACGAGGAGCGGATCGAGCCGGTGTACACCGAGCTCATGGGCGCTCACGCACGGCGCATGGACGCCATGGGACTCGCGTCCTGACCCGACATCGCCACACGCGCGGTCGGTTCGAGGCGGTCAGATTCCGACGGCGGTCAGATTCCCAGCGCGACTCGCTTCTGGGCGTCGGCGCGCTTGCGCATCCCGGTGATCGCCACGGTCGCCAGTGCAGCGACGATGGGGGCTCCGAGGACGCTCGCGAGCCACAGCCAGATGCTGTCCTCGCCCACGCCCGCCCACTGCAGCGCGGTGTACAGGACCGCAGCCACCGCGGTCGCGATGGCGGGGGTCAGAGCGACACCGCGCAGCTCACGACCGCCGATCAGGAAATGTGCGGCGATCCCGAGAGCGCACGCGCCGATGAGTGCGAGGAGGATGTACATCGTCGGGTCAGGCGACGAAGCCGACGCGGCGGGATTCCTCGGTGCCCAGCTCGATGTACGCGAGGTTCGCGGTCGGGACGATGTAGGAGTTGCCCTTCACGTCGGCGAAGCTCACGTGCGACGCGCTCTGCTCGAGGGCGGTGGCGACCTGGGTGCGCACCTCTTCGGCGCTTGCGCTGGTGTCGAAGCTCAGTTCACGGCCGGTGTTGATGATGCCGATGCGGATTTCCACGCGTGCTCCTTGAAGTTCGGGGACTGCGCCAACTCTACCCCGGGAGTACAGGCCGGGATCGGCGGTCGCGGCCTGTTTCGCCGTGAGCGCACAGGGGGAAGGCACCATGGCTGCGGGCGGCCTCAGGCGGGTGGGGACGGTGATGTCCGCGCGTCCGGATAGCGTTGATGTCATGACACCGGATTCCGCTCAGCGTGCTGTGATCGCCGCGGAGTCGCACGCGTCCGGTGTCATCATCGGCGCACCGGGCACGGGGAAGACCCGCACCCTCATCGACCGCGTCGTCCACCTTCTCGATGCAGACGCCCTGCGCCCCGAAGAGGTGCTCGCCCTCACCCCGAACCGTCAGGCGGCGACGGCGCTGCGCGACCGGATCGGAGTCAGGATCGGGCAGGCCACGCCGGGTCCGCTCGCGAGATCGCTCGGCTCGTTCGCCTTCCAGCTCGTGCGGGGGGCGATGGTGAAGGAGGGGTCCGAGCCGCCGGCGTTGTTGACGGGCGCGGATCAGGACCGCATCATCGCCGAGCTCCTCGCCGGTGACGCGGAGGACATGCGCATCCCGTGGCCGGAGAGCCTGAGCGCGTCGGTGCGGGCGTCGAAGGGATTCCGCTCCGAGCTGCGCGCTTTCCTCGCCGAGTGCACCGAACTCGGGGTGGACGCTGCGGAGCTTCGTGCATCGGGCAACGCCGTGTGGGCGGCGACGGCGGAGTTCCTCGTGGAGTACCGAGCCGTGCTCGACGCCCTAAGATCCGCACATCGCGATGCCGCCGACCTGCTCAGCGAGGCGAGCGCCATCCTGCACACGGCCGATCCGGCGACTCTCGGCCCGTTGGCACCGCTGCGCGTGGTGCTCATCGACGACGCTCAGGAGCTCACCCGCGGCGGCATATCGGTCGTGAAGGCCCTGCGGAGTCGGGGGATCGCCGTGCTGGCGTTCGGCGATCCGGATATCTCTTCCGGCTCCTTCCGCGGAGCCAGCCCCGAGCTGTTCGCGCAGCTCGCCGGGGTGCTGGGGGATGTGCACGTGCTCGATGGCCCCCATCGTCAACGTCCGGCGCTCACGGCGCTCACCCGCACGGTGACGCAGGCGATCGGCGTGTCGGGGCGGGTGGAGCATCGGCGGGCGCCTGTGCCGGCGACGGCCGATGACGTCGACGCCGGAGTCTCCACGTTCATCGCCCCGTCTCCCTACGAAGAGCTCGATCGCATCGCCGGTGTCATGCGCGAATGGCACCTCTCCGAAGGGATCCGGTGGGATCGGATGGCGGTCATCGCCCACGACACCCGGCAGGTGACCACGCTCGAGACCGAGCTCGCCGCCAGGGAGATCCCGACGCGCGCAGCCGGTGTGCAACGCCCGCTCGGCAGCGAGGGGATCGTGCGCGACATCGTCGGCATCGTTCGTCTGGCTCTCACGCCCGTCGAAGAGCGCACCTCGACCGCGCTCGAGGAGGCGCTGCGCACCCCGTTCGGGGGGATGGACGCCATCGGGCTGCGGCGCCTGCGCGCCCGGCTCCGACACGTCGAGCTCGAGCAGGGCGGCTCCACCCCCGCGCGGGAGCTGCTGCGGCAGGCGATGGCGAATCCTGCCCACCTCACTCTCATCGACGCTCCGGAGTCGCGCACTGCGGAGAGGTTCGCCGAGACCATCCAGGCTCTCGCCAGCGGTGCGGATGCCGGCGAGACGATCCACGACCTGCTCTGGCGGGTGTGGGACCAGGCCCGAGCCGTCGACGGGCGTCGACTGCAGGTCGCCTGGCGCGAGATCTCGCTGCTGCCGACGGGGGCGGAGACCGCGCGTTCGCTCGACGCGCTCGTGTCGCTGTTCGACGCGGCCAAGCGCTTCGTCGAACGCACCCCCAACGAGAGGCCGGAGGTGTTCGTGCGGGACATCCTCGACAGCGAAGTTCCCGAGGACTCGCTGTCGACTCCCGATCGGCCGGGAAAGGTCACGCTGCTGACCCCTGCAACGGCGCTCGGCACCGAGTTCGATGCGGTCGTCGTCGCCGGCGTGCAGGACGGCATCTGGCCGAATGTGCGCCTTCGCGGTGGACTGCTGCAGACGTGGCGTCTGCCCGACGCGATCCAGGCCGTCCGCACGGGGATGGCGATCGAGCCGCCGGGCGTCCTCGACCGGCGACGGGCTGCGCTCCACGACGAGTTGCGTCTGTTCGTCCGTGCCGTGTCACGTGCGCGCGATCGGCTCCTGATCACTGCGGTGGACGACGACGATCTGACTCCCAGTCCGTTCTTCGGCTTCCTGCCCGCTCCCGAGCCGCCTGAGCGGCATGCCTCGGCGGAGCATCCGCTCACCCTGCGAGGCCTGGTCGCACGGCACCGACGCGCCCTCACCACGACATCCGCCGAACCCGTGCGGCGAGTCGCCGCTGCGCAGCTCGCCGTCCTCGCCCGCGAGGGGGTCCCGGGTGCGGACCCCGCCGAATGGTACGGAGTGACGCCCGTCTCCACCGATGCGCCGCTGCGCGACCTCGCGGTCACGGGTGCGCGGGTCTCGCCCTCGAAGATGGAGTCCTACGAGGAGTGCGGTCTCAACTGGGTCGTCTCGGCACTCGGCGGCGACACCGTGATGCCGCCGACGGCGGGCATAGGCACGATCGTGCACGAGGCGATGGAGCGGGTTCCCGACGGAGACCTGGAGCAGATGCGGGCGATCGTGGCCGAGCAGTGGCCGGAGCTCGACTTCGAGACCGAATGGATCGGACGCAAGGAGCGACGCCGTGCCGATCTGCTCGTCGACAGGCTGCACGCCTACCTGGGCGACGTCCGTCGGGAAGGCGGAAGGGTGATCGGCAGCGAGGTCGAGTTCCGCTTCGCCGTCGACGTGGCGGGGGCGAGCGGCGAGGATGAGGATGTCGTGCCGACCGTGCATGCGGTGGGGGAGAGCAGGGCGAATCAGGCGATCATCCACGGCTACATCGATCGGGTGGAGGCCTACCCCGCCGGCGCGGGTGAGCATGCGGCGGCGCGAGGCCGCGGATGGCAGCCCATGTCGGGCGGTCCGGAGGGCCCGACGGTCGTCGTCGATCTGAAGACGGGCAAGAACGATCCGGAATCCGACGCCGGCGTGCTCGAGCATGCGCAGCTGGCCGCCTATCAGATCGCGGTGCAGCAGGGACTCGTCGAGGGGGCGCCGCCGGCTTCACTCGCCGGAGCGCGGCTCGTGATCGTCTCGAAGACCCTCGCGAAGAGCGACTACCGCATCGCCCATCAGCACACGCTCGACGACGAGTCGCGCTCGGCCTTCCTGATGCGCGTATCGGATGCGGCGCGTGGCATGTCGGCTTCGAGCTTCACAGCGCAGGTCGAATCGCACTGTGCCGACACCCAGCGTCGGGTGCATCCCTGCCGTATTCACACGGTGCCGGCGGTGAGCTCGTGACGGGGGAGAACGGCGCACGGTGGAGCGTCGGCGTCTCGATCTCCGCGACCGACATCGCCGCCGCGCTGGGCCAGCCTTCGCCGACCCCCGCCCAACAGCGTGTGATCGAGGCGCCCCCGGAACCTGCGCTCGTGGTCGCGGGTGCCGGCAGCGGGAAGACCGAGACGATGTCGGGGCGCGTCGTGTGGCTCGTCGCCAACGGGCACGTGCGCCGCGACGAGATCCTCGGCCTCACCTTCACGCGCAAGGCTGCGGGTGAGCTCGCGGAGCGGATCGGCCATCGGCTCGCGGTCATCGACGAGTACGGTCGTCGTGGACTCCTGCCCCATCTCCCGGCGATCGTGGCGGACGGATCACTGCGCAGGGTGGAGGAGGCGGCGCCCGGCCGCCAGCGCGAGGTGGTCCGTGCACACGTGCTCGACGAGCTCGCCGCCCAGCGCGGGACCGGGTGGGACCCGGTGATCCCTCGGGCGGCGGAGGACCTGATGATCCGGCCTCGGGTCTCGACCTACAACGCCTTCGCGGACGGCATCGTCCG
Organism: Microbacterium sp. Ag1; assembly: GCF_001005635.1. Classification (NCBI taxonomy): domain Bacteria; kingdom Bacillati; phylum Actinomycetota; class Actinomycetes; order Micrococcales; family Microbacteriaceae; genus Microbacterium; species Microbacterium sp. Ag1. The sequence continues at coordinate 158,147 of NZ_LBCR01000034.1, read as the reverse complement.
CGAGCACGCTGCACGCATCGGGCGAGACCCCGACGTGGCGATGCTCAGCCAGGCGGCCTCCTGGATGCTCGCGCGCGAGGTCGTGCTGCGTAGCGATCTCCCTGAGCTGGAGAACATCGACTTCGCGCTCGGCACGGTCATCGATGCGGTGCAGCGGCTCGCCGGAGACGCCCTCGACCACCGTGTGGACCTGGATCTCGCCGAGCGCATCGCCCGGGAGCAGGCCCTCGCCTTCGAGCCCTATCGGAGCAACGGCGATGTCGAGAAGGCGGCCGTGAACCTGCTCAGTCTTCCGACGCTGTCGAGCCTGGTGCGCGACTACATCGCGGAGAAGCATCGTCGCGGCGTGCTCGACTTCGCCGATCAGGTCGGCGGCGCGTACGACATCGTCGAGTCGGCGCCCGATGTGCGCGCCGAGCTCCGCGAGCAGCATCGCGTGGTGCTGCTCGACGAGTATCAGGACACGTCGGTCATCCAGACCCGCTTCCTCGCGGAGCTCTTCCGTGACTCGGCGGTGATGGCCGTGGGCGACCCGCACCAGTCGATCTACGGCTGGCGAGGGGCGAGCGCCGACAATCTCTACGCGTTCTCCGGCACGTTCTCGAGCACGGGCGCGGCGCATACCTACAGCCTCATGACCAGCTGGCGCAACGACCGCCGTATCCTCGGGATCGCGAACCGGGTGCTCGAGCCGCTCCAGCGGCCCGGGCTCGACGTGCCCCCGCTCGAACCCCGTCCTGGGGCGGGAGAGGGCACCGTGACCGTGGAGTACCCCTTCACGGTCGACGAGGAGGCAGCAGCCGTGGCGGAGTGGTTCTCCGAGCGTCGAGCGGCACACGATGCCCGCGAGACGGCAGCGGCACACGCGACGAAGCCGCACACCGGCGCGATCCTGTTCCGCTCGAAGCGGCACATGCAGACGTTCGCGGCTGCGCTTGCAGCCCGGGGGATCCCGCATCGGATCCTCGGTCTCGGCGGACTGCTGGCGACGCCGGAGGTCGTCGACGTCGTCTCGACGCTCCGCGTGGTGCACGACCCCACGGCGGGATCGGCGCTCATCCGACTGCTCACCGGGCCGCGATTCGGCGTGGGGGTGGCCGACATGGCGGCGCTCTACGACCTCGGGCGCACGCTCTCGGAGCGTGACCCCGCGATGGCTCCGCTGCCTGAGGAGATCCGTTCGCGGCTGCGCGGGTCGCGGGGCGCCGACGAGGCGGTGTCGATCATCGACGCCGTCGACGTGGTCAGGGCCGTGCGCGACGACTACAGACTGCTCGAAGCGATCACCCCGGACGGGCGGGCACGCGTGCGCGCCGCGGGCGAGATGCTGGAGCGTCTGCGACGAGCGTCCTCGCAGCCGATCCCGGAGCTGATCCGCCTGATCGAGCTCGAACTGCGGTTGGACATCGAGTTGGCGGCGAACGAGACCAGAGGGCCTGCCCGGATCGCCGCGACGCAGCTGCGCGCGTTCTCCGACGAGGTCAGGGCCTTCCTCGCCGCCGACGACCGGGGGAGCATCGGCAGCCTGCTGGCCTGGCTCGACAAGGCGGAGAGCACGGACGAGCTCATGCCTCGGCCGGAACCGCCGGAACCCGGCGTCGTGCAGCTGCTGACGATCCACGGCTCGAAGGGCCTGGAGTGGGATGCCGTCGCGGTCGTCCGAGTCGTGGTCGACGAGCTTCCGAGCCGTGTCTCCGACACCTCAGGGTGGTTCGGGTTCGGCGTCGTTCCCTTCGCTCTGCGCGGCGACCGAGATGCGCTGCCCCGCTTCGAGTGGGACCCCGTCGGGGCGATGGGCGACGAGACCGACCCCGTCAAGCGTCAGAAGCTCGCGCAGGCATCGCTCTCCGGCGGCGCGACCAAGGCGAATCCGCAGGGGGGCGCGATCAAGCGCTTCAAAGACGCGTACCGGGCGTATCAGCAGCAGGAAGAGCGACGTCTGGCGTATGTCGCGGTCACCCGTGCGCGGACCGATCTGCTCTTGAGCGGCTCCCACTGGGCGGGGCAGAAGTCCCCGCGCACGCCGAGTCCCTATCTGCTCGAAGCCATCGAGGCGCAGGGGTTCGAGGAAATCGATCAGGTCGATCCGGACGACAATCCGTATGAGGGCCCCGGTTCCACGCTCCGCTGGCCCCTCGACCCGCTGGGCGCTCGGCGGGGTGTCGTGTCCGCAGCGGCAGCGGCTGTCGAAGAGGCCACGCTCCGGGGAACGGCAGAACCCTCGATCGAGCTCGCTCGTCTGCTCGCCGAGCGTGCGGCCAGACAGCGCGGTGCCGATGCGGAAGCGCCGACGCGCGTGCCGGCCTCGAGGTTCAAGGACTATGTCACCGACTTCTCCGGAACCCTCTCGTCGATCGTCAGGCCGATGCCGGAGCGGCCCTACCGGCAGACCCGCCTCGGCACGCTGTTCCACGCCTGGGTGGAGCAGCGGTCCGAGCTCGTGGGCGTCGGCAGCCGTGTGGATGAGGCGCTCTGGGAGCTCGATGAGGAGGAGGCGCCGATCGAGGCCGAGCACCTGACGAGGGCGTCGGGGGAGGGGCGCGGAACGACCGCCGACGCCGCCGACCTCGCCGTGCTGCAGGCGACGTTCGAGCGCAGCGAGTGGGGAGGATTGCAGCCCATCGCCGTCGAGATCGAGATCGACTTCGTGCTCGGTGCAGGCCTCTCCGCGGACGAGGCTGCGGGGGGTCACATCGTCATCTGCAAGCTCGATGCCGTGTACCGGCGCTCCGACCGCGGCGGCCGCGTCGAGATCGTCGACTGGAAGACCGGCAAGGCCCCGCGCACCGCCGCCGAGCGGGAGGAGCGCATGCTGCAGCTCGCGCTCTACCGTCTCGCGTACCACCGCAGATTCGACGTACCGCTGGAGGAGATCGATGTCGCGCTGTACTACGTGGCCGACGACCTGATCATCCGCGACGATCGGATCTACTCGGAGGAAGAGCTCTTCCAACGCTGGAGTGCCGCTCGCGCGGCGCGCTGAGCTTCCTCGGAGTCATCCTCGTCGTACGCGGTCTCCGACTGCGCCCCGGAAATGCCATGCCTGTCCCCGGCATCGGTGCGGTGGGTGCCGGCGAAGATGCTCCGCGCTTCGGAGAGGTCCTCGGTCTCGCGGTCGAGCATCCCGGCGCGGTGGGAGCTGTCGTCCCGCTCCTGTCCCTGGCCTTCGGCACCGCTGCGAAGCGGTTCGACGACATCGGTGGAAGTCGCGTCGGTCGCGCCTTCCACCGATTCGGCCGGAACGTCGATCCACAGCTCCTCGGGGTTGTAGGCGTCGGTCTGCATCGACGTGTCGACCTCGGTCACGGCGTCTCGGGGCACGCGGTCGAGTGCGTCCATGGCAGAGTCGACTCCGGCGCTGCGGGCATCGATCACGCTCAGGTCATCGGTACGCAGACCCTCGGCGAGAGCCTCGAGCAGCGCGGCCGCGTCGTCGACGATATCCGGTCGATGCATGGCGTCGCCGTGCACGAGCCACCGAGCGAACTCGAGCTCGGCGAGCAGACGAGCACGCACTTCGAGGCCGGCGTCCGGTGCGCGGTCGAGTGCGCCGGAGTACGCGGCGTGGACATCGTCGGACGCCTCGGGTGCCGCGGAGAGCCACGACAGATCGACCGCAGGATCACCGATCGACAGTCCATGCCAGCCCAGGAGCCCGATGACTTCGGGGCCGCGTTCCGGGTCGTCCTCGAACAGGAAGGACGTCGACTGCAAGCCGCCGAGCACGACGGTGGACTCGAAGCGCCACAGGTCGTCGTCGGCGACGGCGTCGCGCCATCGCACGGTGAGACGCGCGGGAACCCTCCCCGTCGATGCGGCCGTGTCGATCAGGCGATCCAGCTCGGCGCGGCTCTCCTCGGCCGTGCGTGTGGCCAGTCCCGCCCCGCGGACCACCGAGGTGGGCATGCTGTGCACCGCGGCGATCGCTGACCCCATCGACGGGGCAGCGCCGCGCCCCGCCGGCACGTGGGCCGCGTCGATCTGGAACCCGGGCAGCAGCTCGGTGACGAGCGCGCGTCCCTCGCCGAGTCGGGTCTCCCCGATGTAGGCCGGCACCCGGAACGGCAGCATCGCTCGAGCGCCGTCGGTGAGAGCACGAAGCGCGATCGCCTCGGCGGCGAGTTCGCGCGCCGTCTCGTCGTCGTCTGCGACGCGGATCGCGAGCTCACGGCCATCGGCCAGGGTGGCGATGGCCGAATCGAACCGGCCCTCGCCGTCCGCGCTCAGACCACGGGCACCCGTGACCTCCGCCCCGGGCAGTGCGGCGGTCACTGCCGCGGCTAGAGTGAAAGGAGAGCGTCCCATGCCCCCAGGTTAGGTCGGCTCAGGGGCGGTCCCGCCTCCGCCACGCCCGTGAAAGAGGGAGTCGATGACCATTCAGCGCCCGTCCCTCGACCGAGCGGCCGAACTCCGCGAAGAACCGGATGTGCTCGCCCGTCTCCGCGACGACCCGGCGACGCGCGTCATCGTGGTCCGTGAAGGTCGTGTCAGAGTCGTCGACTCCGCACTCGTGCGCGTCGCACCCGATGCCGTCGTGGAGGCGAGCTGGGCGGTTCTGGGGCGCGATCTCGACGGCACCCTGCTGCTCCTCGCGGCCGCCCCGCCGGAGAACGATGCTCTCGACACGGCGCCGGACGAGATCTGGCTGGGACTGCGCGATCTGGGTGGTCGCATCGACGGCCGGGAATCCGAGCTGCTCATCAGCGCGATCGCGCTTGCCGGCTGGCTTCAGGACGCGGCGTTCTGCCCCACGTGCGGAGGGGAGACCGAGCTCCGACAGGCGGGCTGGTCCCGGCGCTGTCTCGTCTGCGGACGGCAGCACTTCCCCCGCACCGACCCCGCCGTGATCGTCGCCGTCGAGAGCAGGGATGGCCAGCGCCTGCTGCTGGGCGCCAACGCGAACTGGGGCGGGCGGATGTTCTCCTGCTTCGCGGGGTTCACGGAAGCGGGGGAGTCCCTCGAATCCACCGCCTACCGTGAGATCGAGGAGGAGTCGGGTGTGCGTCTGTCCGCCCTCCGATACGTCTCCTCGCAGCCCTGGCCGTTCCCGCGGTCGCTCATGGTCGGCTTCCGCGCCGTCGTCGACGACGAGACGACCGCGCGCGCCGACGGCGAGGAGATCATCGAGGTCCGCTGGTTCACACGTGCCGAGATCGGATCCGCGCTCGCCGGAGACGGACCGGTCGGGCTTCCAGGACCTGCATCGATCGCTCGGGCGCTGATCGTCGACTGGTACGAGGACAGGGCGTGAGCGCACTCGATGCCCTCGATGAGCGGCAGCGGGCGGCGGCATCCGTGCTGCGTGGTCCCGTCGTCGTGCTCGCGGGAGCCGGAACAGGCAAGACCAGGGTGATCACCCACCGCATCGCCCACGGTGTCGACACCGGGGCCTACTCGCCGTCGCGTGTGATGGCCGTGACCTTCACGGCGAAGGCTGCGGGGGAGCTCCGCGGACGGCTGCGCGCGCTCGGCGTCGAGGGCGTCGCCGCTCGCACCTTCCACGCGACGGCACTCGCGCAGCTGAACTTCTTCTGGCCCACTCTGGCCGGCTCGCCCGCACCGTCGATCATCGACAACAAGGTGCGGATGCTCGGGCAGGCTGCCGATGCGATCCGCCTCCGGCCCAGCACCGCGACGCTGCGGGACATCGCCTCGGAGATCGAGTGGCGCAAGGTCTCGATGCTCTCGATCGACCAGTACGCCGCGCTGGGTCGGCCGGTCTCCGGGGTCGACGCGACGCAGCTGGTCGAGCTGATGCGCGGGTACGAGGCGCTCAAGGACGACCGCCGTCAGCTCGACTTCGAAGACGTGCTCCTGGCCTGTGCCGGCATGCTCGAGGCCGAGCCGCGCGTGGCCGCGTCCGTCCATGAGCAGTACCGTCACTTCACGGTCGACGAGTTCCAGGACGTGTCTCCGTTGCAGAACCGTCTGCTCGAGCTGTGGCTCGGGGACCGGCACGACATCTGCGTCGTGGGCGACGCCAGCCAGACGATCTACTCGTTCGCCGGGGCCGAGCAGCGGTTCCTCCTCGAGTTCGAGCGCCGCCACCCCGACGCCACGGTGGTGCGACTGGAGACCAACTACCGCTCGCAGCCGCCGATCCTCACCGCGGCGAATGCGCTGATGCGGGGTCGTCCCGGCGCGCTCGAACTCGTACCGGCGCGAGAGCAGTTCACTGCGGACGCGCCCACGATCACCGCGTACGACACCGAGGGCGAGGAGGCTGCGGGGATCGCCGCCGGCATCTCCGCCCGTATCGAAGCCGGCACCTCTCCCGACGAGATCGCAGTGCTCTATCGCGCTCATGCCCAGTCCGCCGTGCTGCAGCAGGCGCTCGCCGCCGAGGGCATCGCGACCACGGTCCTCGGGGGGACGAGGTTCTTCTCGATGCCGGAGGTCCGCCAGGCGATCCTCGCCCTTCGCGCTGCGGCCGTCGCCCCGACGGAGCAGGGTTTCCTCGCCGGAGTGGAGCGCGTGCTCCGCGAGCTCGGACTCACGGAACAGCCGCCCGCTGCCGGAGGAGCGCAACGGGACGGGTGGGAGGCCCGGCGAGCGATTCTGCGGCTCGCGGAAGAAGCCGGTCCCGACTCGGACCTGCGCAGTTTCAGCGACGCCCTGATGGCGCGGGCGAAGGATCAGCACGAGCCGACGATGCGCACGGTCACCCTGTCGACTCTGCACGCGGCCAAGGGCCTGGAGTGGCCGCACGTCTACCTGGCCGGGTGGGCGGAGGGGTCGCTGCCCATCTCCTACGCGACGACGTTCGAGGCCGTCGACGAGGAGCGCCGCCTGGCGTACGTCGGTGTCACGCGCGCCGCGCGGACGCTGGCGCTGTCATGGTCGAGATCGGCGGGTCGGGGAGAGCGCGCACCGTCTCGGTTCCTCGCCGAGATGGGAACCACGGGCCGCGGCACCGGCATTCTTCGTGAAACGTCACCGAACGCCACGCGAGCGAGCCGTCAGCGCTGACCCGCACCGTGCGTCCGATGGCCGTGGCGTCGTCGGCGAGAAGCACAGCCGCGAGTCGCCCGGCCTCGGCGACCTGCGCAGCCCTGATCGGACCGGAGTCTCGGCCGATCATCTGTGCGTGCAGCAGCGGCCAGGCCGGCTCGAGGTCTCGGGCATGGGCGTCGCGACATGCGAGGCACGCCGATGCGCCGGGAACCACGAGCGGCCCGACGGTGACCCTGCCCGGCTCGAACGACACGGGCAGGTGCGCGGTGTCCTCGCGCAGAAAGCGGGCGAACTGCAGCGCGGCGGTCGCTCCGTTCACGAGCACGACACCGACACCGGGTCGCCGACCGATCTCGACCAGGGTGATTCCTTCGTCCGTCAGCGCTTCCCGCATGCGATACTCGCCGCGGCCGTCCGAGAGACCGATGCTCTCCACCCAGGCCGATCGGGCGGGCGCGGGGTCGTCGACCAGGAGCGCGTCGAGTCGAGCGAGGAGCATCCGTGCCGCCTCCCGCGGTGCGCCGGCCGCATGGGCGATCACGTCGAAGGAGCCGCGGCGGAACCCGGAGCGCAGCCGGCTGAGCAACCGCTCCACCCAGGGCTCCGCGGCGTCGAAGCGGGGACCGTCATCGTCGCCGAGCTGGAGCGTGCGCTCGTCTCGCCAGAGCAGCGGAGAGCCCGGGTCCAGGCGGGTGAGGAGTGGAGGAGTCAGCGGCATCTCTCCGATTGTGGAGAGGAACCGGGCGGTGCGGGGCCGTCTGCGGGCATCGGTGGAGAACTCCTCCGTATCCGCCAGACGGGGGAGGGCGGGTGCGGTCGAGGGAGCTCCCTCGGCCGCACCCGTCGTGCTCAGACCGGTCGGTCGCCCTCCGGCGCTGCGTCGTCGTCTCCGTCCGAATCCGCGGAGTTCTGGTCCGCGGGCCTGTCCTGCGAGAAGTCGTCGCCGTCGAGCAGGCGGGCCAGTGCTTCATCGAACTCGTCGGCGACGGGCTGCTCGCCGCGCTCTGCGGCCTGGAGGCGAGCCACGAGCCCGCTCGGGTCGTCGATGTCCTCGGCGGTCGGCATGAGGTCCGGGTAGTCCCACAGCGAGTCGCGGCCGCTGATGCCGACAGCATCCGTCACCGCCTGCCACATCGCGGATGCCTCGCGCATCCGACGGGGGCGGAGCTTGAGCCCGACCAGCGCGCCGAGCGCGTCCTCGGCCGGTCCGCCCACGGCACGACGGCGTCGAGCGGCCTCCGCGATACGGGCGCCGTCCGGCAGACGGGAGGTCGCCTCGGCGGTCACCACGTCCACCCAGCCGTCGATCGTCGCGATGAGGTTCTCGAGACGGGTCAGGGCTTCGCGCTGCGCCTCGCTCTGCACGGGGAGGAGCGCGCCGCCCTCGATGGCCGCGCGAAGCTCTTCGGGATCGGAGGGGTCGAGGCGACTGGCCACGTCTTCCAGAGCGTCGACGTCCACGGTGACTCCCCGTGCGAAGTCGGTGATCTGCGCCATCACGTGCAGGTGCAGCCACTTCGCGTGACGGTAGAGCCGCGCGTAGGCGAGTTCGCGGGTGGCGAGGTACAGCGCGATCTGGTCTTCCGGGATCTCGAGCCCCTCCCCGAACGCCGTGAGGTTCTGCGGGATGATGGCCGCGGTCCCCGCAGGGAGCACGGGGATCCCCACGTCGCCACCGGAGACGACCTCGAGCGAGAGGTTTCCCAGAACCTGCCCGAACTGCGCGGCGAACACCGAGCCGCCCAGGCCCCGCATGAGCTTCCCCGCTCCCTGCACGACGCCGCGCATGTCCTCGGGCACCTGCGTGTCCAACGCCGAGGTCAGGGCGTCGGCGATGCTCGTCGACACCGGGTCGGCGATCTCCTTCCACACCGGGAGCGTCTTCTCGACCCACTCACCCCTGGTCATCGCCGTCGGAGCCTCGGAGAGCTCCGAGATCGTCGTCGCCTCGCCGAGCCACAGGTTCGCGAGCGCGAAGGAATCGGCGAGCGAGGTGCGGGAACCGTCGGTCACTCCCTGCCCGTCGCGGTTGGCGATGAACAGGGCCTGGCGCAGGGCGTTCTCCCACGGATCACCGCCGAAGGCGCCCTGGAGCTGCGACATGATGGTCTGCATCATCGCCGGGTCGAGGGTGAATCCGTCCATCCCCTCGAACGCGCCTCGAAGCGCTTCGGGGTCGATGTCCCCGCCGCCCTGGTTCGAGAGCATCTTCCGCAGGAACTCCTGGAAGTCCTCGGGTGTCGGGTCGTTGTCTGCCATGTCACTCGCCCTCTCAGCAGTTCTGTTGCCGTGGCATCTACGCTAGTCACAGGTTTCTGCGCGCGAACCCGATGCGGGCAGATCGGTGTACGCCGCTCGCGAACGACGGAGGAATGCAGTGGATCGAACGCGGTCTGGGAAGCTCGGACTCGGAGTCTGGGCGCTGATCGTCGCGCTCCTCGCGCTGGTCCTGCTCACCTTCCTTCCGTCGCCCTATGTGATCCAGCGGCCGGGGCCGGTGTACGACACGCTCGGCACCGCGAAGGGCGCGGACGGCGAGCAGGTGCCGCTCATCAGCGTCGAAGGCGCGGAGACGTTCGAGACCGCCGGCACCCTCGATCTGACCACGGTGCAGGTCGTCGGCAACCGTGAGCGGACTCCGAGCTGGTTCGAGCTCGCTCTGGCCTGGATGGACTCTTCGAAGGCGGTCGTCCCGCTCGATTCCGTGTTCCCCCAGGGCGTGACCACCGAACAGCGCGATGAGCGCAACGCCACGCTGATGGTCGACTCCCAGCACGAGGCGACGGCGGCAGCGCTGAACGAGCTCGGCTATGACACCGGCGCGCAGGTCGTGGTGGTCGATGCCGTCGCGGACTCGCCGGCCGACGGCGTCCTGGAAGCCGACGACGTGATCACCGCGATCGACGGCACGGCCCTCACCTCGGCCACCCAGCTGAGAGAGGCGATCCAGGCGGCGGGAGGAGCCCCGGTGCAGCTCACCGTGGTGCGCGACGGCGCCGAGCAGACCGTCGAGGTCACCCCGGAGGAGCACACCGAGGGGGACAAGACCGCCTGGCTCATCGGCATCACCCTCCGCACCGACTACGACTTCGAGATCGACGTGACGATCCAGCTCGACAACGTCGGCGGGCCGAGCGCAGGGATGATGTTCGCACTCGGCATCATCGACACGCTCACCGAGGGCGAGCTCAACGGCGGCAAGGACATCGCCGGTACCGGAACGATCGACGCGGCCGGCACCGTCGGCCCGATCGGCGGCATCCGGCAGAAGCTCTACGGCGCCAGAGATGCCGGAGCGGAGTACTTCCTCGCGCCGGCCGACAACTGCGACGAGGTCGTGGGTCATGTGCCCGACGGGCTTCAGGTGATCCGCACGGCGACCCTCGACGAGTCTCTGGCCGCCCTGCAGGTGATCGCCGACGACGGAGACGTCGCTGCGCTCCCGACGTGCGACGTCGCCGACCGGTGAGCGCGGAAGCTGCTGCGACCACGCCGTGACCGCCCCGTGACCGGGATGACAGCCTGCGCACAGTGAGCGATGCCTAGGATGGAGGGGTGACCTCCTCGCCCTCAGCTCCGAATCCGGCCACGCCTCGAACGTCCCGACGTATCCTCGGCATCTCCCTAGTGATCATCGCCGCACTGATCGCGGTCTTCTTCGTGTTCGCCTCCCTCTACACGGAATTCCTCTGGTTCGACCAGGTGGGCTTCACCGGCGTCCTCACGACGCAGTGGATCGCCACGGCGGTGATGTTCGTGGTCGGCTTCCTCGGGATGGCCGTGCCGCTGTTCGTCGTCATCCAGCTCGCCTACCGGCTCCGTCCCGTGTACGTCCGGCTCAGTTCGCAGCTGGACCGCTACCAGGAGGTCATCGAACCGCTCCGTCGCCTGGCGATGTGGGGCATGCCGATCTTCTTCGGTCTCTTCGCCGGTTTCGCTGCCGCCGGGCAGTGGAAGACGGTCTGGCTCTGGGCCAACGGTGTGGCGACGTCCGACGTCGACCCCCAGTTCGGCATCGACACCGGCTTCTACATGTTCGCGATGCCGTTCTACTCGATCCTGCTCGCGTTCGTCTCCGCGGTGCTCCTGCTCTCGCTGCTGGTGACCGCGCTGGTGTCGTACCTGTACGGCTCTGTGCGCATCGGCCAGGGCGAGCTGCGCATCTCGAAGCCCGCCCGCATCCAGCTCGCGGTGATCGCCGGCCTCTACCTGCTCGTGCAGGCTGCCAGCCTCTGGCTCGACCAGTACAAGACCCTCGTCGAGCCCGATGACCGCATCACCGGTGCGGCCTACACGGGCGTCAACGCGACGATCCCCGGTCTCGCGATCCTCGCCATCATCGCCGCCGTCGTGGCGATCCTCTTCTTCGTCACCGCCGTCATCGGGCGCTGGCGCTTCCCGCTGGCGGCGACCGCCCTGCTGATCGTGGCATCGCTCGTCGTGGGCATCGGTTACCCCTGGGTCGTCACCACGTTCCAGGTGAAGCCGAACCAGAACGCCTACCAGGCCGAGTACTACCAGCGGAACATCGACGGCACCAAGGAGGCGTACGGGGTCGCAGACCTCGAGACCACGCCGTTCGCCGCCAAGACGGACGCCGAGGCCGGCCAGCTGCGCGCAGACGCCGAGACCACCGCTTCGACGCGCATCATGGACCCGAAGGTGATCCCGCCGACGGTGCGTCAGCTCGAGCAGTACCGCGGCTATTACCAGTTCCAGACCACGATGGACGTGGACCGCTACGAGATCGACGGCAAGATGCAGGACACCGTGGTGTCCGTGCGCGACCTCGACATGTCGGGCCTCGGCGACGGCGACAACTGGAACAACCGTGTCGCGGTGTACACGCACGGCTACGGTCTCGTGGCCGCCGCGGGCAACCAGCGCACCACCGACGGCGAGCCCGTGTTCCTCGAGCGCGGCATCCCGACCTCGGGCTTCCTGTCCGACCGCGAGAACTTCGAACCGCGTGTGTACTTCGGCGAGAACTCGCCCGAGTACTCGATCGTCGGCGCTCCCAAGGGCTCCGAGCCCGCGGAGATCGACTACCCGCGCGGCAAGGACGGCTCGAGCGAGACGAAGACCACTTTCGAGGGCGACGGCGGTCCGAAGATCGGCGACACCTTCACCAAGCTGCTCTACGCGCTGAAGTTCCAGTCCGAGCAGATCCTGTTCTCGAACCTCGTCAACGAGGACTCGCAGATCCTCTACGACCGCGACCCCAAGACGCGCGTCCAGAAGGTCGCGCCGTACCTCGAGCTCGACAGCGACCCGTACCCGAGCGTGGTGGACGGTCGCATCGTCTGGATCGTCGACGGCTACACGACCAGCCAGACCTACCCGTACTCGACGAGCGTGAGCCTGTCGGACGCGATCGCCGACTCCAACATCCCGTCGCCGACGCTCGCCATCGACGACATCAACTACATCCGCAACTCGGTCAAGGCGACCGTGGACGCGTATGACGGTTCGGTGACGCTGTACGCGTGGGACGACGAGGACCCGGTGCTGAAGACCTGGCAGAAGGTCTACCCGTCGACGCTGAAGCCGATCAGCGAGATGTCCGGTGAGCTCATGAGTCACGTGCGCTACCCGACAGACCTGTTCAAGGTGCAGCGCGACATCCTCGGCGTCTACCACGTCGACAAGGCCGGATCGTTCGCTCAGCAGGACAACCGCTGGCAGACGCCGAACGATCCGCGCAGCGAGTCGATGTTGCAGCCGCCGTACTACCTGACCATGCAGATGCCGGGTCAGGACGCCCCGAGATTCTCGATGTTCTCCACGTTCATCCCGAACTCGCAGGGCGCGGGAGGAAGCCGTGACGTGCTCATGGGCTACCTCGCGGTGGATTCCGATGCGGGGTCGGAGAAGGGCGTGAAAGCGGACGGCTACGGCCAGCTGCGCATGCTCGAGATCGACACCGACACCACAGTCCCCGGTCCCGGCCAGGTGCAGAACACGTACAACTCCGACACGTCGGTGGTTCCCCAGCTCAACCTGCTCCAGCAGGGGGAGTCGGAGGTCATCTACGGAAACCTGTTGACGCTGCCCGTCGGTGGCGGTCTGCTCTACGTGCAGCCCGTCTATGTACAGTCGTCCGAGGGAACCCAGCTGCCGCGACTGCAGAAGGTGCTCGTGGCGTTCGGTGATCGCGTCGCGTTCGAGAACACGCTCACGGAAGCGCTCGACACGCTGTTCGGCGGTGATTCCGGTGCGACCGGCGGTGACGACACGGTGGAGCCGGATCCGAACGCCGAGGTCCCGGACACCGGAGAGGTCCCCACGGAGCCCTCGCAGCCCACGGACGCCCAGGCGGACGCACTGGCGGCCGCTCAGGCGGCCCTGGTCGACCGCGAGACCGCGCTCAAAGCGGGTGACCTCGCGAAGTTCGCCGAGGCCGACGAGCGCCTCACTGCCGCGGTCCAGAAGCTGATCGAGCTGGACTCCGCGGGCAACTGACCTGCGGCAACGATTCGAATGGGCGTCCCTCGGGGCGCCCATTCGTGTCTCGACCCCCGCCGGGTCCATGCCGGCCGATCAGATCAATCCGATCGCGGTGGACGCCATGGCTGAGCTCGGTATCGACATCACGGCGGAGGCGCCGAAGGTGCTCACCACCGAAGTCGTCCAGGCGTCGGACGTCGTGATCACGATGGGATGCGGAGATGCCTGCCCCCTCTTCCCAGGGAAGCGCTACGAGGACTGGAAGCTCGATGACCCCGCAGGGCAGGGCATCGAAGCGGTCCGTCCCATCCACGACGGCATCCGCACCCGGATCGACCGCCTGGTGGCCGAACTCCTCTGACCCGCTGCCCGCTGCGGCTGATGCGGTTCAGGATGAACCGAGAAAGCGAAAGGCCCTCTGACGTGGATTTCTCCGAGTCAGAGGGCCTTTCGTTTGTTGCGGGGCCAGGATTTGAACCTGCGACCTCCGGGAGCCAGGCGCCCCTGCGACAAAGCTTGTGCTGGTTTGCGCAATCTTTGGCTGACCTGGTCTTTTCGTGCGTTCATCCAATCAGCGCAGATCACCGCGAATCAGGCATAGCGTCCGATTTCTGTCGAGCGAATGTGTCGAGCTTTCGGCCTCGCGCGTCAGCGGCGTCCCCTGGGCCCACTGAGGCATCACCCCTCATATTCGGAGTGATGATCACCAGGAATCGAGTTTCTGCCTCGCCAGCGTTGAAGAGCCCCCGCTGGCACTCGCGCCTCGATCACGGAGAACTGCGGGCTATCGAGCAGCCGCCACCCATCAGACACCTCGCCCCAGACATGGCGCTCAGCGTTGGTGATGTCGACAGGTTCCGCATCCGTCGATCTTCTCGGACGCGCGGAACGCGCTTGGCTAGGACCCTACTCGCACTGGCGCACGATTCGACTGGAGCTGAACACATCTTCAGTCGTCCGGTGTTCTGGGGATGGCTGGAGCGCACGCACGGCCTGATATCGATACTTCGCCATTCAAAACCTCCCCGAGAGCGCGAGGCCGTTGTTGTCGATGGCGTCGATGATGTGGTCTACGCGCCGATGGCAGTCCGCGTCTGGATGAGCGGGCAGGTGAAGACGTCGCGTTCTCCCAGTCCGACACGGTTGATGTAGCGGACCACGATTCTGTAAGACGTGAGCAGTCCGACCTGAGCGTACGGCACCCCGTTGTCGTGACAGTACGCGGCGACGATGGGGGCCGCGCGACGCAGATGCGGGCGCGGCATCGAGGGAAAGAGGTGGTGTTCAATCTGATAGTTCAGGCCCCCCCATGAGCACGTCTAGGGCACGGCTTCCGTGAACGTTGCGGCTCATCATCACTTGACGGCGGAGGAAGTCCAGTTTCATGTCGCGCGGCACGATGGGCATGCCCTTGTGGTTCGGCGCGAACGAGATGCCCATGTAGAACCCGAACAACCCCAGCTGGACAGCAAGGAACATAAACGCTATCCCTGGGGAGAGCACCATGAACACCAGCAGCAAGTACCCTCCGATCCGGACTGTCAGGAAGAGGATCTCCGCCCACCGCCGCGGAAGCTTGCCAGCCGAGAGAACGCGCCGAACGCCCGACGCATGCAACGACAGCCCCTCAAGCAGCAGGATCGGAAAGAAGAGCAGGCCTTGATGCCCGCGCAACCATCGCAACACGGGACTGCGGTGCCTCGCCGTAGTCTCCGGCGTGACGGCGATCACGGGCAGTTCGATATCCGGATCAGCGTCGAGCTTGTTCGGGTTGGCGTGGTGGCGAGTGTGTTTGTGCTGCCACCACCCGTAGCTCATGCCCACGAGCAGGTCCCCGAGGACGATGCTCACCCAATCGTTCCACTTCCCTGAAGAGAAGATCTGCCGGTGCGCGGCATCATGCCCCAAGAACGCGATCTGAGTGAACACGACCGCCAGTGCCGCCGCGGTGACCAGCTGCCACCACGACTCACCGATCCACACAAACGCTGCGAGGCACGCCGCGACGACCACCGGAGCTGCGATCAGCTTCGTCCAGTAGTACCCATAGCGGCGTCGTAGGAGACCTCGGTCCCGGACTTGCTGTGCGAGATCTGTAAACGGGCTCGCGACCCGTTGTCCCGCGTCCGAACGGTCGCGGGGAGATGTGCTGCGGACGGTAGTCATGATGACCTCCAGGCGGATGTGTCCGCTAGCTGCGGGCGGCGCCGCCCTCGCTGATCCAATCATCTGCACGCGCTGAGGTATCGACATCCGCGTTCGGGGTGCTGGAGGAGAAAGTGACCGACTCCGCCAACGCCGCAACGGCGGCAGCGCGTGCCTGCTCCCGCTCGGATGCATCGTTGAGCCTCGCGGACGCGACCTCGCGCTCGGCGCGAATCATTGCAGTCATCTCCGACAGGTGTTCGGCGATGACCTGTGCGAGGCCGTCACGGAGCTCTTCCAGGTTCGTGTTGTAAATCTCGAGGCGTCGATCGGAGACGTGCAACTCGACGGTGGGATACCCCCTCGTCGACAAGTAATCGCGGGTGGTGCCGTCATGGATCGCGGTGACTTCGTCGCGATCTGCCTGGCGGGTGAACACCGCTTCCACGGTGTAACGGTCGGGCGCTTCGTCGGTCATCAGCTTCGCCGGCAGAGATCCGACGAGCACCGTCCCCAGCCCGAGTGGGGAATCGTTCTTCAGTTGTGTACTCATTTGCCGACGGTACGCTCTCAAGCTGTACGCGCTCACAGGTACGTTTCTCCGGCCACCCCGAGGTGCCACCTCGAAGGGTTTCGCACCGCAGGCACACCCTACGGTGCCACCCAAGTCCCCGGCAGTAGTTGGAAGGCGTTGATCACGGGGGGTATCGCGGGTGTACGGTTCGGACTAGAGCGCGGCCCGAACTTCTGGGGAGTTTGGAGGCGTCGTTCTGGTCGGCGGGGCTCTTACTGGCAGTGCGATGGAGCTCTCCTCGTGAGGGCCCTTCCGCTGTTTGCAAACCCTGTTCTCGCAAGGTGCGTCCGCCGCTCAGGGGACCCCAGACCCGCGACGGGCGCACCGCCTGAGGTCGGCCAGCAGCTATACAACGTTCCGTCGAGTCGCCGTGTCGCGCGTTCACGGAAGCATGTGACTATCTCAGCCAGAATCGTTTGAAGATGACTCTCGCCCTGCACGATGCGTTGGATCGGGAACATCACGGAGTGGAGGAGCCTGCTGATCTCGCTGTGCTGCACTTCGCTGCTGTCCACCCGGACCGTGAGCCGATGGCTGCATATTTTCGACCGAATCTGTCGAGTCGTGCGCGATTCAAAAGGTGAAGGCCCCGAGATCGTAGTGATCTCGGGGCCTATCTTGTTGCGGGGACAGGATTTGAACCTGCGACCTCCGGGTTATGAGCCCGGCGAGCTACCGAACTGCTCCACCCCGCGGCACAAGAAGAAACTTATCACGGATTCCGGGGTCGGTCTAATCGAGGGGCCCTCCGGACGGGGTCCCGGGCGTGTCGATGCGCGAGGATGGAGACATGTCCGAGACCGCAGCCGTCCCCGTCGCCGTGTGCCAGTTCGCGCCGACCGCATCCCGAGCCGACAATCGTGAACGGATAGCCGAGCTGACATCAGCTGCGGCTGCGCGCGGCGCGAAGCTGATCGTGTTCCCGGAGTACTCCAGCTACTTCGTGGACCCGATGGACGAGAGCCTGGTGGCGAACGCGGAAGAACTCGACGGGGAGTTCGTCTCGACGCTGACGGCGCTGGCGGGGGAGTACGCGGTCGTGATCGTCGCCGGCCTCGCCGAACGGGCATCCGACGAGCGGCGGGTCCGGAACACGGTCGTGGCGGTGCGAGGCGACGGCGTGCTCGCGGTGTACCGCAAGCAGCACCTCTACGACGCGTTCGGGCAGACGGAGTCCGATTGGGTCGAGCCCGGCGAGGTGGGAGTCGCGGCCACCTTCGACCTGGGCGGTCTGCGGTTCGGGCTCATGACCTGCTACGACCTCCGGTTCCCGGAGGTCGCCCGCTCTCTCGTCGATGCGGAGGCCGACGTCCTGGTCGTGCCGGCGGAGTGGGTGAGAGGTCCGCTCAAGGAGCACCACTGGACGACACTGCTCGCCGCGCGCGCGATCGAGAACACCGTGTACGTGCTCGCGGCCGACCATCCGACGCCGATCGGTGTCGGGCACTCGCAGATCGTCGACCCCCAGGGCGTCGTGCTCGCCGGAGTGGGCACCGGCCCGGGGATCGCGGTCGCCGCCGTGGAGCGGGACATGATCGAGCGCGTCCGCGTGACCAACCCCTCGCTGCGGGCACGACGGTATGTCGTCGAGCCCGTGCGGGCCTAGCGGCCGGACAGACCGGCGAGGCGGGTCGCCGCCTCCTCGAGCACCTCGACGCGCTTGCAGGCGGCGAATCGCACCAGACCCGAGTACTCGCTCCTGTGTGCAGCGGAGACGAACGCCGTGAGCGGGATCGCCACGACACCGGCGCGCTCCGGCAGGGCCCGGCAGAATGCAGCGGCGTCTCCTCCGCCCAGGCCGGTCGCGTCGGCGACGGTGAAGTAGCCGCCCTGCGGGGCGTGCACGGTGAAGCCCGCCGCGCGCAGACCATCGCCGAGGATCCCGTGTTTGCGTGCAAGCAACGCTGCGGAGTCGGCGAAGTACGCGTCGTCCATCCGCAACCCCACCGCGACGGCGGGCTGGAAGGGCGAGCCGTTCACATACGTCAGATACTGCTTCACGGTCAGTACTGCGGTGATCAGGGCGGAAGGCCCGTGCACCCACCCGATCTTCCATCCCGTCGCGGAGAAGGTCTTCCCGGCGGACGAGATCGTGAGCGTGCGGTCGGCGGCCCCGGGAAGGGTGGCGATCGGCGTGTGCGGGGCATGAAACGCCAGATGCTCGTACACGTCGTCTGTGACGATGATCGCATCGTGCTTCTCCGCCAGGCGCACCACCTCCTCGAGCACATCGCGCCCGAAGACCGCGCCCGTGGGGTTGTGCGGGTTGTTGACGAGGACGATCCTGGTGCGGTCGTTCACGGTCGCGGCGAGGCGCTCGAGGTCGGGCTGGAAGTCCGGAGCCCGCAACGGCACCGTGCGAAGGGCTGCCCCTGCGAGGGCCACGGCGGCCGCGTACGAGTCGTAGTAGGGCTCGAACACGACCACCTCGTCCTCGGGGCCGTCGATGAGCGCCAGGAGGGTCGCGGTGAGAGCCTCGGTCGCCCCTGCGGTCACGATCACCTCGGTGGCCGGATCGACCGAGAGCCCGTAGAAGCGCTGCTGATGCGCGCTGATGGCTTCGAGGAGATCAGGGATGCCGCGACCGGGCGGATACTGATTCGCTCCGCTCGCGATGGCCGCTCGTGCGGCCTCCAGAACCTCGGCGGGACCGTCCTCGTCGGGGAAGCCCTGCCCGAGATTGATGGCACCGGTTCTGGCCGCTGCCGCCGACATCTCTGCGAAGATGGTGGGCGCGACGGTTCCGTCCGCAGCGAGCAGACCTGCACCCGCTGCCGTGCGCCGCCATGCGCCGGGAATGACACTCATGAAGAACAGGCTAAGGCCATAGCTGAAACTCATCCTCGACATAAGGAACGCACAGATACAGGCGTCATTCTGAAATGGTCGTCGAAGGAGCACACACCATGAACGAAGACAACCCCCAGGACCAGTCGGTACCCGCGTCGAACGACGCCGTGCCGTCCACCGAGGCCGCAGAGGTCGCCGCACAGCCGGCGACGAACGCCGCCGCTGACTCGACCGCGCCCTCCGTCGCGACGCCATCCGTGCCGTCGGCGCCTGTCGCTCCGGCCGCTGCCGCGCCGACACAGGGCCACGAGATGCCGTCGTCCTTCACTTCGCAGGCCCCGGCCGCGCCCGTGATCGCCCCAGTTCCGCACGGCTACGCGGCACCGGCCGCCGGCGCACCGGGAACGGCCACTGCGCAGGGAGCCGCGTTCGGCATCCCCACCGCGACCGCGCACACGCAGCCCACCCAGCCTCTCGGCGACGGCGCTCCGTACGGCGCCCACGGCGACGGGACGAAGACCAAGGAGCAGAAGCCTCGTGGCGGCGCGAAGTTCGCCGCCTTCATCGTGGCCGCAGCCCTGGTCGGCGGAGTCGCCGGATTCGGCGGAGGGGCGCTGCTCAACGGCATCCAGGACCGCCCGTCGTCGGGCACGGCCACAGGGCCGCAGACCGTGACGGTGAACAACCCCGGATCCGTCAACGAGACGACCGCCGTCGCCACGGCAGCCCTTCCCTCCGTCGTGACCATCGAGGTCGCCGGCTCCGACCAGGCGGGCAGCGGGTCCGGCGTCATCATCAGCGACGACGGATACGTGCTCACCAACACGCACGTCGTGACGCTGGGCGGCGCGGTCGCCGATCCGACGATCCGCGTGACGACGTCGGACGGGCGCATCTTCGAGGCGACCGTGGTCGGGACCGACCCGATCTACGACCTTGCCGTGATCAAGCTGAAGGATGCCAAGGGGCTCACCCCGATGGAGTTCGCCGACTCCTCGAAGCTCAACGTCGGAGACACGGCCGTCGCGCTGGGCGCACCGCTGGGACTGGCGAACTCCGTCACGACCGGCATCGTGAGCGCCCTGAACCGGAGCATCCAGATCGCCTCCTCCGCGCTGCCCGACTCCTCGTCGCAGGATGCGCCGGATCAGCAGCAGACGCCCGATCAGGGGCAGGGACAGGGACCGTTCCAGTTCGATATCCCGGGCAGCGGCACGCCGCAGACCTCCGACTCCATCTCGATCGCGGTGATCCAGACGGACGCGGCGATCAACCACGGCAACTCCGGTGGTGCTCTGGTGAACAGCAAGGGCGAGCTGATCGGCATCAACGTGGCGATCGCGAGTTCGGGAAGCTCCGAGGAGTCGGGTTCGATCGGCATCGGATTCGCCATCCCGTCGAACATCGCCAAGCGCGTCTCGGACGAGATCATCGCCGACGGGGTCGCGACGCACGGTCTGCTGGGCGCCTCTGTGCGGGACGCCTCGAGCGTGCAGGGAGCGACCGTCTCCGGGGCCTACATCGCCAAGGCGAACGAGGGCGGCGCAGCGGCGGCCGCGGGCATCAAGGAGGGTGACGTGGTCACCGAGTTCAACGGTGTCCCCATCACCAGTGCGAGCGATCTCACCGCCCAGGTCCGTGCGGCTGCGGCCGGCAGCGATGCCAAGGTCACGTACGTGCGCGGAGGCAAGGACTACGACGTCGACGTGACGCTCGGCGAACTCGCCGGCTGAGTACGCCTCACACACAGAGAAGGACGCCACCCCGCGATAGGCTCGCGGAGTGGCGTCCTTCTCTTTCGGCACCGGCAATGCGGCCAAGCTGCTCCGGATCCCGCTGTATGCCGTCGGACGCATCGGCACGCTCGTGCTGCCGCGTGGACGGCGCTGGGTCTTCGGCTGTGGAGCCGGGGTCGGTGACGGCGCTCTCGCGCTGCAGCGCCACGCAGCGCGGCTCGGCCACGACACGGTATGGCTCACGTCGTCGGAGCGCGAGGACCACGACGCTGCCGCACTCGGCATCCGCTTCGTCCGCAAGAGCGGGTTGCGAGGGTGGTGGGCGACAGCGCGGGCGGGCGTGCTCGTCGTGACCCACGGACTGGGCGACGTGAACCGCTACGCGAACGGGGGCGGGTTCGTCGTCCAGCTCTGGCACGGGATCCCGTTGAAGCGGATCGGGCTGGACTCCCGGGCGACGACGGAGGTTCCCGCCGTCCCCGGAGCGGCGCTGCTGAGTCGCGCGGTCGGTGTCCTGTACCGTGCGGCCGCCCAGCGCATCCGTGTGCTCCCTGCGGCCTCGCATCGCGCGAGAGGGCGCCTGGAGTCGGCGTTCGGCCTCGGCGACGAGCGCGTCGTCGTCACGGGGGAGCCTCGCGTCGACGTGCTCTCTTCCGGACCGGCCGATGAGGTGCGGTCGCACGCGTCCGCCCTGATCCGTCGAGTCGCGGGTGATATCCCCGAGACCTCGCGCATCATCCTGTACGCGCCGACCTGGCGCGACGGTGCCGCCGACCCCGCGGTCCCCACCGGCGACGAGTGGATCCGCATCCTGCGGGTTCTCGAACAACACGACGCCGTGTTGTTCGTGCGCTCCCATCCGCTGGGCGAGGGCGGGTATGCGCCGCCGTTTCCGAGCAGGCGGGTGCGCGCGTTGGGCTCCTCTCTGCTGGCGGACGTGACCCCCGTGCTTCCCGCGGTCGACGTGCTCATCACCGACTACTCCTCGCTCGCGTACGACGTCGGTCTGCTGCGGATGCCCGTGCTCTTCCTGGCTCCTGATGCGGAGGAGTACGGCCGCACCCGCGGGTTCTACGGCCGGTTTGAGGACGTCGCGGGGCCCGATGCGGCCTCCGACTGGACGCAGTTGCTGATGCAGCTCGACGCGCTCCTCGGCGATGATGCCGTGCGTGACGCGGCGTCCGAGCGTTCCGCTACGCTCAGCGCGGAGATGCATGCATATCGGGACGGACGGAACACCGAGCGTGTGTACCAGGTCATCCGCGCGCGGGGGATACCCGCGCCGAAGGGAGCAGTATGACAACGGCCCGCATCGATGACGCGGCGGAGGCCCTGATCATCGAAGGGACCGGTCAGCGACCGGAAGTGGCAGAGCTCGTGGGTCCGCGAGCGCAGGTCGATGCCCGCCTCACCGGCGGAGGGAGGACCTGGAAGGCGACCTTCCCTCTGCAGGCGTCGCGGTGGGGTGGCCCTTCCCTCCCGCTGCCGACCGGAGCATACGAGCTGCGCATCCCCGGCGTCGATCTGGATGAGCTGCAGCTGCCGTCCACGGTGCTCACGGGGGTCCGCGTCGCCGTCAACGCGGGCACCGTCCGCATCGCCGCTCCGATCGACCCGGTCTACGAGACCGCGGAAGGCCGCTCGACCCTGGAGGAGCGCTACGTCGCCCAGGCGGGCGGCACCGAGAACGCGGTGTTCTTCGAGAGCTTCTACGGCCGCAGCGTGGGGTGCAACCCGCGGGCCATCGATCGCGAACTCGCGGAGCGTGCTCCAGAGGTGCGCCGGTACTGGAGCGTCGTCGACCTCTCCGTCGAGGTCCCGGAAGGAGCGATCGCCGTCGTCGAGGGCAGTCCGCAGTGGTGGCGCGCTCGCGGGGCGGCCCGGCTGCTCGTGGTGAACGACTGGCTGCGCCGACGTTTCGCACGCAAGCCGGGACAGAAAGTGCTCCAGACATGGCACGGCACGCCGCTCAAGCGACTGGCCCTGCACCGCCCCGGCTTCGACCCGCGGCGCATGGCCGCCGTCGTGAAGGAGTCACGGCGTTGGGACGTCCTGCTGGCGCAGAACACCTATTCCGAACGCATCCTCCGCAAGGCCTACGCCTTCTTCGGACGCCCGATCTGGGTGGAGGGCTACCCGCGGAACGACGCGCTCACCACGGGGGATCCCGTCGCGGTCCGCGCATCGTTGGGTATCGGGGCGGATGAGCGCGTGCTCCTCTACGCGCCGACGTGGCGGGACGACCGCGCGGAGATGGTGGACTTCATCGACGCTGAGCTGCTGGCACGCGAGGCCGACGCCGTTGTCCTCGTCCGCGGGCACTCGCGCACCCTGGAGCAGGGGCGGGACCGCGCAGGTGCGCGTGTCATCGACGTGACCGGGTACCCGGAGACCGCGCGGCTGCTCCTCGCCGCCGACGCACTGATCACCGACTACTCCTCTGTCATGTTCGACTTCAGCGTGACCGGCAAGCCCATGTACTTCCTGGTTCCCGATATCGATCACTACCGCGGACAGCTGCGGGGCTTCTACTTCGATCTCGCGGAGAGGGCACCAGGGCCGCTCGTGCGCACGCAGGAGGAGCTCACCGCCGCTCTCGCCGATTCAGGGCACGAGGCCGTCTACGCGGCGCGGTACGCCGCCTGGCGGAGGCAGTTCAACTCACGCGACGACGGTCACGCCGCCGAGCGCGTGGTCGACCGGATCCTCGATCTGGGGTTCGTCACGCGCTGATAGCGCCGGTGGTGTGGGCTGGTGTCTGCCGCCGGCTCAGGGAAGAGGCGTGTTGCGGGTGCCGAGACGCGAGGCATCCACGGTGTCGCGGGCGCCGCGCAGGACCCCGCCGAGGAAGCCCAGTCCCCACGAGACGTGCATGGTCGGGAGCACCAGGATCGTCCAGAGTCGTTGGCGGAAGCCGCCGCCGCCTGGTGCGAGAGCGACCCCGAGGACGAGAAGAAGGTACAGCGCGAGCGGTCCGTAGACGAGGATCGACGCGACGAGGGAGGCTGCTCCGGCGAGCACCCCCGTCACCTGCAGCACAGCGAGGACGACCGCGAGAGCGATGACCACGACCAGCGCCGGGGGAGCGAAGTAGCGGATTCCGTTGCTCCTGCCGAATCGGCGTACGAGCTCACCCCTCCAAGCGCCTGTCGCCCGGAACTGTCGAGCCAGGCGCAGCCAGCTCTCCCGCGGCCAGTAGGTCACAGAGAGGGCGGGGTCGAACCACACGCGGTGTCCGGCCTGACGGATCCTCAGGTTGAGTTCCCAGTCCTCGCCTCGTCGGATCGACTCGTCGAACAGGCCGACCTCGTCGAGCACCTCGCGTCGCATCACACCGAGGTAGGCCGACTGCGCCTCACCTTCGTGCGCGCTCCCGTGGTAGGCGCCGCCGCCGAGTCCGACCGGGGAGTTGTAGAGCCGCGCGACCGCCTTCTGGAACGGGGTGCGCCCTTCGGCGTGCATCACCCCGCCGACATTCGCCGACCCGGTCCGCTCCAGGGTCTCCATCGCGCGGGCGGCGTAGCCGGGGGAGAGCTCGGAGTGCGCGTCGACGCGCACGATCGTGTCATAGCGACTCGCGCGGATGGCGGCGTTCAGGCCCACCGGGATGTGCGCGGCGGGGTTTTCGACCAACCGGATCCGGTCATCTGCTTCGGCGAGTCGGCGTGCGAGCTCTGTGGTGCCGTCCGTCGACGGTCCCAGCGCGAGCACCAGCTCCGTCGGCGCATCGACGTCCTGCGCGAGCACCGAGGCGATCGCATGCTCGAGGTAGGCGCGCTCGTTGAGCACCGGCATCACGAACGACACCCCGGAAGGGGGAGCGGGGAATTCGGATGCGGACACATGACGATCATGGCACGGCGCCGACGGACGTTCCCTGAGGGGCGCGGGAACGGCGCTTCTCGGTCAGCTGGACGCGGCGACCTACGCCGGTGGGCACGATCAGGACGAACTATCCTGGAGGGATGGGTGCACTGTCTGACGCGAAGAAGGCATACCGTCTGCTGAAGCGGGCGCTCGCGTCACGCTCGGCGGTGCAGCGCGTGCGGCGGCACCTCGCGGAGCAGCAACCGCTTCCCGCCGGTCACTTCAAGGTCGCTGTCTACTTCGCCGACGGCGCCGTGAACATGTACCAGATGCGCCAGTGGTACCGCCCGCTCATCGAGCTCTCGAAGCGCTGGCCCGTCGTGGTGCTCTCCCGGCAGGCGACCGGGGCCGAGAAGCTGCTCGAGGAGGACTCGCCACCGGTGGCGTTCGTGCCGACGGTGCGTGATCTGGAGCGCTTCATCGCGACGCAGGACATCCGTGTCGTGCTCTACGTGAACCAGAACACCCGCAACTTCCAGATGTTCCGCTACGGACGGCGCTGGCACGTCTTCATCAATCACGGCGAGTCCGACAAGATGTACATGACGACGAACCAGTACAAGGCGTACGACTACGCCTTCGTCGCCGGGCAGGCCGCGCGGGACCGGCTCTCACGAACGCTCTGGGATTACGACGTCGACCGCCGCACGATCGAGATCGGCCGTCCGCAGGCGGATCACTACTCCGGGACCCTTCCCTACACGCCGGACGAGCGCACCGTCGTGCTGTATGCCCCCACGTGGGAGGGCGATCGTCCCAGTGCCCACTACGGCTCCATCGCCTCGCACGGCGAGAGCCTCGTGAACCGACTGTTGGCGACCGGCGCGCACCGCGTGATCTACCGTCCCCACCCGCGCAGCGGGGTGGTCGACGAGGAGTACGGTGCGGCGCATCGGCGCATCGTGGCGGCCATCGAGGCTGCGAACGCCGCCGACGCTACCGCTCATCACGTCTATGACGCCGCCCCCGAACTCGGCTGGCAGCTCACGGCCGCCGATGTCGCGATCGTCGACATCTCCGCCATGGTCTACGACAGGCTCGCGGCGGGGAAGCCCCTCATGATCACCCGGCCGGCCGACGAGCAGGCGTCGATCGACACGCAGGGCTACCTGTCGGACTGCGAGTGGCTCACCGTCGAGGGTGCCGACGATATCGTGGCGGAGGTCGAGAGGGTCCGGGCCGACGAGGCGGCGATCGCCCGACTCCGGATGTGGGTGCAGCACTACTTCGGCGACACCACGCAGGGGGTGGCGACGGCGAAGTTCCATGCCGCTGTCGAACGGCTGATGCAGGAGTGGGAGCACTGGCATTCCCGCGAGGTCGGGAGCGTCCGTGACGACGAGGACGATGACGACGAAGAAGCCGATGACGAGGACGCCTGAGCATGCGGTTCCCGCTGTCGAGCGCGTTCGTGCCCCGCTTCGTGCAGGTGGATCACACCGGTTCCACCAACGCCGACCTGCGGGCGCACGTTGCTGAGGTCGAGGGGTGGCCGCACCTGGCGACTCTGGTGACCCGCGATCAGCGTGCCGGACGTGGCCGTCTCGACCGCACCTGGGTCGCTCCAGCCGGCTCGGCGCTCGCCGTCTCGGTGCTGTTGCGGACACTGCCGGCGGAGCCCACGGCGCGCGGGTGGATTCCACTCGCCGCCGGCGCCGCGATGGTGAAGGCGATCGGCGCGCAGCTTCCCGGTCACGACGTCTCCATGAAGTGGCCGAACGATGTGCTCGTCGACGCGCACAAGATCTGCGGCATCCTCGCGGAGGCGACCGCGGACGCGGTGGTGGTGGGTGCCGGGGTCAACACGGAGATGACACGCGAGCAGCTTCCTCTGCCCACCGCGACGTCGTTCGCCGCGCTGGGCGCTGCCGTGGACGAGGACCTACTGCTGTCGGTGTACCTGGAGACGCTCGACCGCCATCTGGCCGCGCTCACCGCTTCGGAGGACGCGGTCGCGAGCGGTCTGCACGGTGTCGTCTCGGCGCTGTGCGCGACCATCGGACAGGCGGTGCGGGTGTCGATGCCTGCCGGAGCGGTACTGGAGGGCGTGGCGTCGTCGATCGACGCGGAAGGCCGTCTTCTCGTCGTGTCGGACGGCCGGGAACATGCTGTCTCGGCCGGTGACGTCGTGCACGTGCGGCCTGCCGGAAGCTGACACGCCGTCGCACAGACGGCTTTGTCGCAGATCACAGGCACAATGGTGGGGTGACCCAGCCTGTGACGCTCGGTGGACGGCCTCTGATGCCGCCGCCCGGCACGCCTTCGGAGGAGTTGCTGATCGCGCGCTTCCGGAGCCACGCGCGGCGCCTGTTCTGGTCTGCCGTCGTGCTCATCGCGGCGTTCGGGGCCACCGGCTACTTCTTCGGCAACCTGCCGGAGGGGTTCGAGGACTGGATGCTCCTCGCCGCCGCCGGGGCGTTGGTGCTCTTCGCCGTCGTGCTGCCGTTCATCATCTGGTACTCCCGGACCACCACGGTCACCACCAGACGGGTCATCGCTCGTCAGGGGCTCGGAGCCCGGAGTCGTCATGAGATGTCCCATGCGCGCGGCTACACCATCGCCGTGCGTCGCGGTCCGCTGCAGCGCCTGTGGGGCTCGGGAACCATCATCCTCTCGAACGGTGTCGATGCTCCCCTCCGACTGCCCAACGTCCCCAACGTGACCCTCGTGCACGAGACGCTCGCAGACCAGATCGAGGTCGGGCAGATCCTCGCCCATCGCGACGCACAGGCCGTCGGCGACTGAACCGCGCGTCGACGGCGGCGGGTGCACGGTAGAGCTGCACCATCGCGCCGCCATATCCGCAACCTGTCGTGCGCGCCATGATCGGTGAGCGAGAATGGGAAGGACGAATGGAGGCGGCACATGGCGCTGCGTGTGGGCGTGATCGGCGGAGGACAGCTGGCACGGATGATGATCGCTCCGGCGGTCGAGCTCGGACTCGATCTGCGAGTGCTCGCCGAGGATGAGGGGATGTCCGCAGGGCTCGCGGCCACGGCCGTCGGCGACTATCGCGATCTGGAGACCGTGCGCGCATTCGCGGCCGATGTCGACGTCGTCACCTTCGACCACGAGCACGTTCCGCAGGATGTCCTTCGTCAGCTGGTCGACGGCGGTGTGGTCGTCCACCCCGGACCGGACGCGCTGCAGTACGCCCAGGACAAGATCGTGATGCGCAGGCGCCTCGCGGAACTCGGAGTGCCTCAGCCCGAATGGGCTGTGGTGCGCACGGAGCCCGAACTCCAAGCCTTCCTGGACGAGCACGGAGGCGCCGGTGTGGTGAAGACGCCACGCGGCGGGTACGACGGCAAGGGTGTGCGCGTCGTGCGTGCGGCCGCGGAGGCGCAGGACTGGCTGGTGGCGCTCGCCGAAGGTGACGCGCTCCTCGTCGAGGAACTCGTCCCGTTCGTGCGTGAGCTCGCGCAGCAGGTCGCGCGTCGCGCCGGTGGCGAGATGGTCGCGTATCCGGTGGTCGAGACGGTGCAGCGTGACGGCGTGTGCGCCGAGGTCATCGCTCCCGCTCCCGCTGCGACGGAACGACTCGCGGAGGTCGCCGAGGGGATCGGCCGCGCCATCGCCGAGGGGCTGGGGGTGACCGGGATGCTCGCGGTCGAACTGTTCGAGACCGACGACGAGCGAATCCTCGTGAACGAGCTCGCGATGCGTCCGCACAACAGCGGGCACTGGAGCCAGGACGGTGCCGTCACCGGCCAGTTCGAACAGCACCTGCGCGCAGTCGCCGACCTTCCGCTCGGCAGCACTGCACCGCGGGCGCCCTGGTCCGTCATGGTGAACATCCTCGGGGGACCGGCTGAGGGCACCATCGAGGAGCGGTTCGGTGCGGCGATGGCTGAGCACCCGCAGGCGAAGATCCACACGTACGGGAAGGCTCCGAGGCCCGGCCGCAAGGTCGGTCACGTGAACGTCGCTGATGCGGACCTCGACGATGCGGTGTACGTCGCGCGCGCCGTCGCCGCCCACTTCGACTGAGCAGCGGACGGTAGGGCCTGATCCCGGAAACATGCGGGACCAGAGGTGTGCCGTTCGGGGAATCTCACAGCACCAGACCGTACCCTGATCTGGTGACTGAGCCACTGCACTCCTCCGCCGCACCTCTCGTCGGCGTCGTGATGGGATCCGACTCCGACTGGCGCGTGATGAGCGACGCATCTCAGGCCCTCACGGACTTCGGAGTACCGCACGAGGTCGAGGTGGTGTCGGCGCACCGGACCCCCGACAAGCTCATGTCGTACGCGCGCGACGCACGCTCCCGCGGCATCCGCGTCATCATCGCCGGTGCCGGGGGAGCTGCTCACCTTCCCGGGATGCTCGCTTCGATGACGCCGCTACCCGTGGTGGGAGTGCCGGTGCCGCTCGCCTTCCTCGACGGCATGGACTCGCTCCTGTCCATCGTGCAGATGCCCGCAGGTATCCCGGTGGCGACGGTCTCCATCGGCGGAGCCCGCAACGCCGGTCTGCTCGCCGCACGCATCCTCGGGACCTCGGATGTCGCGCTCGCGGATCGCGTCGAACAGTATGCCCGCGACCTCGAGGCGCAGGTCGAGGAGAAGAACGAACGGTTGAAGGGCTCGCTGTGACCCTTGCGCCTCCGCGCGCATCACAGCGCCCGCTCATCGAGACCCGGCCGCTACGGCACCCGGACTCCGCCGACCCCGGCGTGATGACCAAGCGCGGCTGGTGGCTGCTCGTGATGAACCTCCTGGTGCCGGGCTCGGCGCAGGTCGTCGCGGGCAATCGGCGACTCGGTCGATTCGGGCTCGGCGCCACCCTTCTCGCCTGGTTCCTCGCGATCGTCACGATGGCGCTCGCCCTGTTCGCCCGTCCCGTCCTGCTGTGGCTCACGATCGGTGGGGGATTCTTCTCCACCGTGGTCCTGACACTCGTGCAGGCGCTGCTCGTCGGCTACGTCGTGCTCTGGGTGGTGCTGACGTTCGACACGTTGCGCATGGTGAGGCTCGTCAAGCTGCCCACCGCGTCCCGGCTCGCAATCCCGGTCGTCGCGCTGGTCCTCCTGGGACTCGTGGGCGGCGGGGCAGCTTATGCGGCCACGGCCGTGGGGTCCGTCCGCAACACCATCGGATCGATCTTCGGTCAGAGCGGTCCCAGCGTCGCACCCAGCGACGGCTATTACAACATCCTCCTCCTCGGAGCGGACAGCGGCGACGGTCGTGACTCGATGCGCTTCGACAGCATCTCTGTGGTCTCGGTGAATGCCGACACCGGTGCCGTGACGATCACCGGCATCCCGCGAGAACTCCCGAACGCACCGTTCAGCGACGGCAGCCCGATGCAGGAGCTGTATCCCGACGGTTTCGAGGGGCACGGCTCCTCGACCTGCGGTTGGAACGGGTGGATGAACCACGTACGCAACGCCGCAGAGGTCTGCCGGGAGGACGGCGGCAAGGGGCTCTACCCCGACGCCGTCGCCAAAGGCTCGGAACCGGGCATCGAGGCCACGAAGGACGCCGCAGAGGGAGTCCTCGGGATCGAGATCCCGTACTACGTGTTCGTCGACATGCACGGGTTCGCTGAGCTCGTCGACGCGCTGGGTGGGGTCGAGATCAACGTCACGGAGCGCCTGCCCAAGGGCGGTCCGCCCGAGGGGTGGACGGGCAGCGATGTGAACGAGTGGGCCATCGGGTGGATCGAGCCCGGCAAGCAGCGCATGGACGGCGACACGGCGCAGTGGTACGCCCGCTCGCGGTACACCACCAGCGACTGGGATCGGATGAAGCGTCAGCGGGAACTGCAGGCGGCCATCCTCGCGCAGTTCACCCCGCAGACGGTGCTCACACGTTTCAACGAAGTGGCGGCGGCGGGTACGGCGTTGATCAGCACCGACCTTCCCTCCGACAAGCTGCCCGAGTTCTTCGACCTGATGCTGAAGGCGAAGGAGCAGCCGGTCACCACGATCGAGCTCACGCCCGATTCGGGCGTCGACGAGCACCAGCCGGACTACGCGTTCATCCGCGACATGATCCAGCAGAAGCTGCACCCCCCGACGGCGACGCCGACGCCCGAGCCCTGATCGAGAGTCCCGGGCGAGGCGTGCTGGACTTCCCACGACGGCCAGGGCGAAGCCGTGTACCCGGGCACCGTCGGCACCGGCGCTCCTGAGCGCACGCGCGACAAAGCCCACGGCCACCTCCCGGAGGAGGACAGCCGTGGGCTTCCGGCGATTTTCCGCCGGATGCACCAGACGACGGTGATCGGAGGGGGAGGGATCACCGTCGTCCAGTCGACCACCGCACGAGGCGGCAGCCGGACCTAGGCGCGCTTGCGGCGCGAGGCTCCCACTGCGACGAGGGCTCCGCCGGCCACCAGAGCTGCTGCTCCGCCGCCGAGGATCCACGGCGACACGTCTCCACCGGTCAGGGCCAGCTCGATGCCGCCCCCGGTGAGGGGAAGCTCGGAGCCCGCAGCCGCGACGCCGGGATCGTGGTCGCAGCTGGCCGCGGCATCGTGTCCGTGCGACACGGTGATGGTCGCGGTGTACGAGCGCGAGCCGTTGAAGGCGACCGCGTAGGAGCCTTCGCCGTCGGACGGCGGGCGGAACGTGAGCGTCATGCTCCCGTCAGCGGCCGCGGTGTTGCCCGAGATCGCCGCCTTCGCGGCGTTGTAGCCGGACACCGCCACGTTGACGTTCTCGGACGGAACGAAGTAGCCGGGGCCGAACACGATCGTCGACGCTTCGCAGATGTCGATGATGGGGTCGCCGACCTTGGCGCCGGGAGGCGTCGGATAGGAATCGGACGACGCGACAGGTGCAGTCGGCGCAGCGGTGGCCACGGTTGGCGCGACGAAGACGAGCGCGCCGGCGGCAAGGCTGATGGCAGCCAGTTTCTTCAGCATGATTTCTCCCCAGAATTTCACGCGGAATCGCCTTTGGACACACCCCTGCATCCAACTGCGTGGCGTCTTCCTGCCCCCACGGCAGGATGACAGACGCCAGATATTCCCCAGTGAGTCGACGATACCCTATCGGGCGGCGAAAGTCACGAAGCGCATCGCAGCGGTTCCCGTGTCGTCTCGGGGGTGTCGATGAGGGGGGTGTGCAGCACCTCGGTGAGTCTCTGCCCTGCACCCGTGCCCTGGAACTCGACGGTGATCGTCGTCGACTCGCCAGGCGCGAGTGACACCTCGTGCTGAACCGCCGAGCGGTCGCCGATCATCGCGGTCTGAACGCCCTCTTCCGCTCCGTCACGATCGATGTGCGAAGGCGTCGCTCCTTCCGGGCCGTACACGGCGATCAGGGTCCGCACCGTGCCGGCGGGCACGCCGTAGAAGCCGTCGGCTGTGACGTAGGTGGGCAGCGAGGTGGCGGCGTCGGCGGGCGCGGTGTTGGTCCACGTCACGCGCACCTGGGTCGTCGGCTGGCCCTGGCAGGTGCCGACCGACGTCGAGAGGGACGCCCTGGTGTAGTAGTCCATCTTCCCGCCGGTCGTGTCGTTCATCAGCACGCCGACGTAGGTCGCATCGCCGGTGTCCGCGGGGATCGTGCCGCCGAGGTCGGAGTCGGCGAGCACGGCCTCCTCATCTTCGTGAGCACTCCAGATGCGGATGCGTCCTTCTGCCGCGGAGTCCGCGAGTGCTCCCAGCAGAGCTCGTGGCTCTGCGCCGGAGAGCGCAGCGCCGAACAACGCCCCTGCGGCCTGCGCGAAGATCTCATCCTGCACCGCGGGGTCGGGGACCGCGGCGTAGATCTGCGAGAGAAGGATGTCGGTGACGTTGTCGGAGCTCGCCGTGAAAGGTCCGAACGTGAGGTCGCCGGTGGCAGCGAGCAGGTGCTTCGCCACGACCGCGTCGACGGCGACGACACCGTCGACGGTTCCGCCGAATCGGCCCTGCCACCGGGTGGCGATCGCGGCACCTGCTTCGCGGAAGTCCGGGATGCTCGTGATGTTCTGCAGATAGCGACCTGGACGGTCCTCGAACAGGGCGGTCGTCGAGTCGCTGAGCGGCAGGGCCGTGTCGAGCGGGGGGAAGTCGCGAGTCGATGCCTGAGTCTGGAGGGTGATCCTTCCGTTCTCGGCGTGCAGCAGCGCGATCGCCCCGATGATTCCGCCCGAGGAGCGCAGTTCCGCATTGTTCTGCATCGCGAGCACGTAGGTACGGGGGCCTTCGCCGCCGAGCATGGTCGGCAGCAGCACGGCAGCACCGTGCAGTGAGCCGACCACCGTCGCGGCTTCGGTGGCGGAGGAACGCATCGTGCGGATGGCATCGGCCAGCGGGGGGAGCGTCGCATCGGCGTCGATGCGACGTGCCTGCTGCTGCGCGGCCGTGAGCGCGGTCTCGGCGGTTCCCAGTGGGCCCGCGATCTCTGCGAACGGTGCGAGGTCGATGGAGCCGCCGGTGAAGCCGAGGCTCGCCAGATCGAAGTCCGCCGCCACGTCGAGGAGCGGCGTCAGCGCGTCGGATGACACGTCGTCGGCGATCTCGGCGATGTCGCTGACGGCACTGAAGTTGGGGCCGACCCATGGCAGTGCGCCGAAAGCGTGCCAGACCGGGTCGGAGGTGAGGTCGTGCGCGGAGTCCGCATTGTGCGCGATGCTCCTGGCGAGGGGCTTGGCTGCGTCGAGGTCACCGGCCGCGATCGCCGCCTTCAGCTGCGCGCTGCCTTTGGCCACCTGCTGAAGATCGCTCACCGCGCCGAACCCTCGGATGGCGACCCAGCCGATCGCGACGACCAGAAGGGACAGAAGAACGCCGACGGTCCACCCGATCCATCGGCGTCGGACGGGAAGTCGACCATCGCTCACTCGAGCATTCAAGCACGAACCTCTGCTGCCGTGGTGGGCGGAAACTGTGCGAACGCTGACATTCGCGCGTCTCCGGCTGTGTGCTCCGCGGGGGAGAGGTATGGCGAGGATAGCCTGGGGCCATGGGTGCTCGGCTACGCGTTGTTCTGGATCAGCTCGCGAGCGTCGTCGATCCCGACCACGCCGAGGCAGCGGTCGGGCTGGTCGGCGGTCTGGTCGCCACGGCGCCGTCGGGATGTGCGGTCGATGCGATCGTCCCCGCAGGTGCTTCCGTGCCGGTGGCGGGGATCGCCGACGTGCGCACGCTCGCCATGGGCCGGCGTGAGCTCGCCGCGGCCTGGCAGCTCGGCATCGCCCCCGGTGTCGGCGGAGGGCTCATCCACTCGCCGACCCTGATGGCGCCGCTCGTCAGACACGACCGGCTGCACGACAACGATCAGACGACCGTCACGGTGTGGGATCTGCGTGCCTGGGACGCTCCGGAGCAGTTGTCCAAGGGGAACGTTGCGTGGCAGCGCGGCATGCTCAGACGTGCCGTGAGACACGCCGACGCCGTGGTGGTGCCCTCTCATGCCGTCGCCGAGAGACTCACCGAGATCGCGAAGCTCGGCGACCGCATCCGCGTGATCGCAGGTGCCCCGCCGCAGGGTTTCGGCGGTGCCGCCGAGGGTGCCGCTCCCCGCGGTGCACTGTCGCCGACCAGCGGGTACCTGGTGCTCACAGGGTCTGTCGCCGAAGCGGCGGAAGGCTTCCGCGGAGCGGTGGCGGCCGGTCTCGATGCCTTCGTCATCGATGCACCGGAGGGATCCGAGCCCCGCTACGTGGAGGCGGCCTCCGCCTCGGGACTCCCGGAGCGCCGTGTGCATGTGCGAGGCGCCCTCTCGGCCGAAGACCGTGCTGGTGTCCTCGAGGGTGCCTCCGTGTATGTGGCCGCCGACGCCACGGCAGGATGGCCCTGGCGTGCCGTGGAGGCGATGACGCTGGGACTGCCGGTCGTCGCCGTCGACAGCGGTTCGCATCGTGATGTCATCGCCGACGGCGGGCGGATCGTCCCCGTCGATGCGATCGCGGAGGCGGTCGAGGATGCGGCAGGCGGATCCGCCGAACGCCTCAAGGTGCTCGCGTCCGATCGGTCGCGAGCCTTCTCCTGGGCGAGTTCAGCCGAACGCCTCTGGGGACTGCACGCGGACCTCTGAATCAGGCTCGCATCAGTTCGACGGCGTCTTTGCTCGGACCGTCGAAGTGCACCTTCCCGCCCTTGAGCAGGATGCCGCGCTCGCAGAGATTCGACACCATGTTGAGGTCGTGGCTCACCACGACGAGGGTCTTCCCCTGCGCGTGCAGCTCTCGGACGCGGGCGAGGCACTTCTTCTGGAAAGGCTCGTCGCCCACCGAGAGGATCTCGTCGATGAGGAGCACATCCATCTCGGTGTGGATCGCCACGGAGAAGGCCAGGCGCAGGAACATCCCGGAGGAGTAGTGCTTGACCTCGGTGTCGATGAACTTCTCGATCTCGCTGAAGGCGACGATCTCGTCGTAGCGAGCCTCGGTCTCCTTCTTGCTCATGCCGAGAATCGCGGCATTCAGGAAGATGTTCTCCCTGCCGGAGAGATCGGGGTGGAACCCGGCGCCGACCTCGATGAGTCCGGCTACTCGACCACGCGTGAGGGCGGTGCCGGTGTCGGGCTCGAGCACTCCGGAGATCAGCTTGAGCATGGTGGATTTGCCGGAGCCGTTGAAGCCGAGGAGTGCGACCGACTCGCCCTCGCCGATCTCGAACGACACTCCGTCGAGCGCGTGGAAGTTCGTCGTGAGCGGCTTGCGGCGGATGGCAGCGAGGGCTGTCTCCTTGATCGAATGCGTGTGACGAAGCTTGAAAGTCTTGTGCACGTCGTCGATCACGACGCGGGGGAGCGTCTGGGTCAGAGGCTCAGAGATCTTGGGCAAAACGGCCCTCCAGTCGGCGGAAGACGAGCTGGCCGATCACCAGCGCGGCGAGAGACGTCACGAGGGCGATCAGCCCGTACATCCAGAGGTCGGGGAGTGGGGAGGCGTTGTCGGGGCCGAGGGGGAACCAGATGCCGTAGTGGAACAGCTCGACGGCCGCCGTGATCGGGTTCAGTCGGTAGAGCACGAAGAGCCACTCCGGTGCGACGCTGGCCACCTGCGTCCACTCGTACATGACGGGCGACGCCCAGATCGCGACCATGACGATGATCTCGACGAAGCTCTGCGCGTCGCGGAACGTGACGTTGATCGCGCCGAAGAACAGCCCGAGACCACTCGCCAGCACGGCGATGATCACCAGCGAGAGCACGATCGCGGCCACCGACGCCAGGGAGGGCGCCCACCCGAAGAAGAGGGAGATCCCCACGACGACGATGATCTGCGGAACCGTGTTGACGGCGGCGATCATCATGCTCGCGACGGGGAACATCTCACGGGGGAGATAGATCTTCTTGATGAGTGCTGCATTGTCGACGAGGGAGCGGGTGCCGTTCGAGAAGGCCTCGTTGAAGAAGGTGACGACCGTGATCCCCGACAGCAGATAGATCGGGAAGAACTCGACTCGATCGTTCAGACCGAGGAAGACGCCGATGGCGACGAAGAAGACGACGAACTGGACGAGCGGCTTCACGTACGACCAGAGCCAGCCGAAGATCGAGCCCCGGTACCTGATCTGCACTTCCTTCCGCACGATGAGCGAGAGGAGATAGCGCTGTCGGAAGACTTCGAGAAGTCCTCGATTCGCGCCGGGGGTCGTCAACCTCTGCGCCTCGAGCGTGCGAGCCTGTTGCACCGCGGATCCACCTTCCGTATGCGCCGACCGTCTCGCGCGCACCGCAGACAATCATACGAGTGACCGTCCTCGCTGCCTGGCAGGACGATGAACGCGGTGCGTCACCGACGCTGACAGCGATCCCCAGGGAGCGCGTGCACCCCGCTGGTAGGGTGAAAAGCCTCGTGCCTCCGTCGATCCGAAAGCAACCAGTATCCGTGACAGTTCTTCAAGCTCTCGATCAGCCTGCGCTCTTCCGGTTCGCCGATGAGAACACCGGTGCCGGATTGTCCGAACGCGAGCGACGCCTGCTGGTGGGAGCGCTCAACTTCCATTCCCTGATGGCTCCAGGGCGCACGCTTCGCGTCCACCTGTACGACGGCACGCCCGAGACCTTCCCTCGCCTGACCGATGACAGCACGTTCGACGGGATGTCGCGGTTCAACCGTCACCGCCTCGAATCGTTCGAGATCACCAGCACGGTCGCGTCCGAGACCCGTGCTGTCGAGACCTCCGAAGCCCTTTCCACCGCACTGGTGGAATCCACGACGCGTCACCTCCACGTCTCGTCCGACGCGGTTCTCAGCCACGACCCCTACCAGCCGCCGCGCCGTGGGCTCATCGGTGGTCTTGCCCGGCGGGTCAAAGCACGAGCCCCGCTCATCTACGACGACCTCCGCGACCTGGCGCTGCTTCGGCACCGACGGCGTCTGAACACGCCGGTGATTCCGCGGACATACGAGGCCGAGTTCCTGCCCGGCGGCGCTCATGAGGACGATGTCATCGTCCCGGCCGCGCCGGCACCCGAGGGGGCGACGAAGGCCGTCATCCTGGGATTGCACTGGTTCCAGCTCGGCGGCGCGGAGATCTGGGCCTTCGAGGCCGTCAGACTGGTCCGCGAAGCGGGATTCCTTCCCATCGTCTTGTCGAACCGCGCATCGCACCAGCCCTGGATCACGCGAGCCGAACTCGACGGAGCACTCGTGATCCCGTTCTCCGAGCCCACCGTGGATTCGCAGACCCCGGGGATCGAGCAGCTCCTTCGCGCGTTGCTGCGCACGTTCGACGTCCGCGGTGTCGTCGTCCATCACAATCAGTGGCTCTACGACCGCCTGGCGTGGATCGCGGCGTCCCGTCCGGGGATTCCGATCCTCGACAGCACGCACATCGTCGAGTACACCGGTGGCGGGTACCCGCTCAGCAGCGCGATCGCGGCGAACGCGATTTCCACACACCATGTCATCTCGCCGAGTCTCGCGCGGTGGATGATCGAGGTGCAGGGGGTCCCCGCCGACCGGGTCGTGATGGCTCCGCTCGGAGGACTGACGGTCGAACCCAAGGACGCGGTGTTCCGACCACGTGTCGAGGGCGAGCCGTTCACCGTGGCGTTCATCGGGAGGATGGCTCGGCAGAAGGCGCCGGAGGTCTTCGTCGCGATGGCCGCTCGCCTCAAGCGTCAGGGATTCCGGCTCCGGTTCATCATGCACGGCGATGGGGAGCTCGCCGGCTGGGTGGACGACGTCATCGCCGCCGAAGGCATGACGGCCGACATCGTGCGCCGCACTTCGGCGACTCCGGTGACGGAGACTCTCGACGAGGCGCACGTCCTCGTCGTCTCATCGCACAACGAGGGACTCACCCTCACGACGCTCGAAGCGATCACTCACGGTGTTCCCGTCGTCTCGACCGACGTCGGTGCGCAGCGCGATGTCATCCCCGCGGCGGCGCTCGCCCCACGCTATGCGCATCGCGGATCCCGTCGACTCGCAGAACTGGTCGCTCCGCTGATCGATGACGAGACGGCGAGAGAAGCGCTGTGGCGCAAAGAACGCAAAGCAGAGAAGAAGCTGCTGTCGCAGCCGTCCGCGAGTTCGTGGTTCAAGGAAGAGGTGAGCTCGTGGTGAGCGTCGCAGCAGTCGTGGTGACTTTCAACCGACTGGAGAAGCTGAAGACGGTGCTGGCCTCGGTCGCGGCGCAGACGCATCCGGTCGAGACGCTGTTCGTCATCGACAACGCCTCCACCGACGGCACGGCAGACTACCTGGCCGAGCTCGAGCTGGCGGTCCCGTTCGAGGTCGTCACGATGACCCGGAACTCGGGCGGGGCGGGTGGCTTCTCCGAGGGGATGCGCCGCGGCTACGCCTCCGGTGCGGACCACGTGTGGATCATGGACGATGACTGCTACCCGCGGCCGGAGGCGCTCTCCGCTCTGATCGCCGGTTTCGATGGAGCCGTCGCAGAGCTCGGGGGAGACGTGCCCTTCGCATGCTCCGTCGTGGAGTTCACCGACGGCAGCATCTGCGAGATGAACAATCCCGTGCCGACCTGGGACTGGGGTCGTCTCCTCGTCAAAGGTCAGCAGAACGTCATGGTCACGGCATGCTCTTTCGTGTCGGTGCTCATTCCGCGGTGGGCGATCGCCGAGTACGGGCTCCCGTACTCGGAGTACTTCATCTGGTTCGACGACCGCGAATACACCCTGCGCCTCACGAACCGCTGCCCCGGAGTGCAGGTGCTCGACAGCAAGGTCGTCCACGACATGGGTGACAATCGCGGTGTCAACTTCGCGATGGTGGATCGGAAGAGCCTCTGGAAGTTCGCCTACGGCGTGCGCAACGAGGCCTCCTGGCAGCTGCACCACCGTGGGCTGCTGCAGTACCTCGAGTTCGGTGCCCGCCTGTTCGTGAGTCTGCACCGCGGACGGGTGGCTCTCGATCTGCGCGCCAAACTGCTTGCCAAGTGGCTGCGGGGGATCACGTTCAATCCGAAGATCGAGTACCCGGAGAACACCCCGCACTGAACAGGTCCTCTTGGGTGCCGCGTATGCGCCACCCAAGAGGAGCCGTACTACTCAGCCAGCTCTGCGAGGTACGCTTCGAGCGACGCGCGCATGTCAGCCGGCACGAAGCCTGTGGCACGGATCTTCGCGAGATCCAGCACGCTGTTGCTCGGTCGCGGAGAGACCGGCTGTGCCGCCCCCTCGTAGTATTCCTCCGTGGTGACGCCGGTGATGCGTGTCGGATCACTGTCCGTCAGCTCGAAGACGGAGCGGGCGATGTCGGCCCAGGTCTGCGGATCGCCGGCGCCGGTCAGATTGTAGATTCCATAGGCCGGAGCCGACTCGATCAGGTGGAGGATTCCGCGAGCGAGTTCGTCAGCGAAGGTCAGACGACCGCGCTGATCATCCACGACGCGGGGGTCGATCCCGCGCCGTGCGAGCGATGCCATCGTCTTGACGAAGTTGTCGCCGTCTCCGACCACCCAACTGGTCCGGACGATGTAGTGCCGTGGCGCGACCACAGCTGCCGTCTCTCCGGCCGCCTTCGTCATGCCGTAGACGCCGAGCGGAGCGATCGCATCGCCTTCGGCGTACGCATCGTCGTTGGTGCCGTCGAACACGTAGTCACTGGACACGTGCACCAGAGTGAGCCGATGCGCCCTGGCGATCTCGGCGATGCGGCGGACGCCGTCCACATTCGCCGCCCATGCCGTCCGTCGTCCGGACGGCGTCTCCGCATGATCGACCGCGGTGTACGCGGCCGCGTTGATCACCGTCGAGTACTCGCTCCACTCACGCGCACGATATAGCTCCGGGTCGAGCAGATCCAACGTGGTCCGGTCGGTGAACTCGACATCCGTCCTGTCGCTCAGCAGGTCGCGGAGCGCACGGCCCAGCTGTCCGTTGCTGCCGAGGACGAGAGTCTTGCGCGGTGCGACGCGACGCACATCGGCGAGACGCGGGTGGGCGCGATCCTTGTCGCTGACGGCTGCATCCTCGAGGGCGATGGGCCAGTCGATCGCTGCCGTCTCGTCGGCGAGGTTGAGGAAGCTGTACGCGGTGTCCGGCGACCAGTGGTCGTTGACGAGGTAACAGTAGGACGTGTCGACTTCGAGGGTCTGGTACGAGTTCCCGACGCCCCGCGGAACGAACACCGCGACCGAAGGATCGATCTCGGCAGTGAAGACCGCGCCGAACGAAGGGCCCTCGCGCAGATCCACCCACGCCCCGAACACCCGTCCGGTCGCAACGGAGACCCACTTGTCCCACGGCTCCGCGTGGATCCCTCTGGTCGTCCCGATCTCATCGTTGAACGAGATGTTGTTCTGGACGGGCCCGAAATCGGGGAGACCGGCAGCGACCATCTTCTCGCGCTGCCAGTTCTCCTTGAACCATCCACGGTTGTCCCCGTGCACGGGGAGGTCCCAGACCAGGAGCCCCGGGATCGGAGTCGTTGTCGAACCCAGGGTCTTTCCGTACTCAGTCACGACCGATGTCCCCCACCAGATGCGGTGTCCACGTCCACGCCTACTGTCCCTTGCCCGCGTAGAACGCCTCGGTGGCGTCCTTGGACGGAGCCCACCAATCCTCGTTCTCGCGGTACCACGCGATGGTGGCGGCGAGACCGGCCTCGAAGTCACCGAACTTCGGCGCCCAGCCGAGCTCGGTGCGAAGCTTCGTGGAGTCGATGGCGTACCGGAGATCGTGGCCGGCGCGGTCGGTCACGTGGTCGTAGGCGTCGGCAGGTTGGCCCATCTCGGTGAGGATCAGCTCGATGACGGACTTGTTGTCCTTCTCGCCGTCTGCGCCGATCAGGTAGGTCTCGCCGATCTCACCCTTCTCGAGGATCGTGAGCACGGCAGACGAGTGGTCGTCGGCGTGGATCCAGTCGCGCACGTTCTGACCGGCTCCGTAGAGCTTGGGCCGGATGCCGCGGATGACGTTCGTGATCTGTCGCGGAATGAACTTCTCGACGTGCTGGTAGGGGCCGTAGTTGTTCGAGCAGTTCGAGATCGTCGCCTGCACGCCGAAGGAACGCACCCAGGCGCGCACGAGGAGATCGCTGCCCGCCTTGGTCGACGAGTACGGCGACGACGGGTTGTACGGCGTCGATTCGGTGAATCGCTCTGGATCGTCGAGTTCGAGGTCGCCGTACACCTCGTCGGTGGAGATGTGGTGGAACCGGCGTTCATGGCGCCGGGCCGCCTCGAGGAGCGTATAGGTGCCGATGATGTTCGTGTCGAGGAACGGGCGCGGATCGTGGAGCGAGTTGTCGTTGTGGGACTCCGCGGCGTAGTGCACGACGGCATCCGCCTCCGCGAAGAGCCCGTCGACGAGCTCGGCGTCGGCGATGTCGCCCTGGACGAGTCGCACGCGGTCGGACGGAAGCCCCTCGAGGGAAGCCGTGTTGCCGGCGTACGTCAGCTTGTCGAGCACCGTGACCTGTGCATCGGTGTTCTCGACGACATGGTGAACGAAGTTCGAACCGATGAATCCGGCTCCGCCGGTGACGAGCAGACGAGTCATCGACGGCCTCTTTCCAGTGTCTCGAGAAGGTACGAGCCGTACCCGGATTTGACGAGCGGTTCGGCTCGCTGACGGAGTTCGTCGTCGCTGAGGAATCCCTGCCGCCACGCGACCTCTTCGGGAACCCCGATCGAGAGGCCGGTGCGACGCTGAATCGTCCGCACGTACTCCGCCGCGTCGGTCATCTGATCGAACGTTCCGGTGTCGAGCCATGCCGTCCCGCGCGGGAGTACCTCGACCTGCAGCGAACCGCGCTCGAGGTAGGCGCGATTCACGTCGGTGATCTCGTACTCCCCGCGGGGAGAGGGCTGCAGGTTGCGCGCGATCTCGATGACGTCGTTGTCGTAGAAGTAGAGGCCCGGAACCGCGAAGCTGCTCTTCGGGACGGCCGGCTTCTCCTCGAGGGAGATGGCCTTGCCCTCCTCGTCGAACTCCACGACGCCGTACGCCTTCGGGTCGGCGACCCAGTAGGCGAAGATGGCGCCGCCGTCGATCTCGGTGTAGCGCTTCAACTGGGTGCCGAGGCCGGGGCCGTAGAGCAGGTTGTCACCCAGCACGAGCGCGACGCGGTCGTCGCCGATGAAATCCGCGCCGATCGTGAACGCCTGCGCGAGTCCGTCGGGAGACGGCTGCACCGCGAACGTGATCGACACCCCGAACTGGGAACCGTCGCCCAGCAGGCGCTCGAAGAACGGAGCGTCGTGCGGCGTCGTGATCACCAGGATCTCGTCGATGCCCGCGAGCATCAGCGTCGACAGCGGGTAGTACACCATCGGCTTGTCGAACACGGGGATCAACTGCTTGGAGACGCCCAGGGTGATCGGATGAAGTCGGGTACCGGAGCCGCCCGCGAGAATAATGCCTTTCACCCGTCTATCGTGCCACATCCACGCCAGCGGGCTTGTGACTTCGCTGACCTGCGGTTCGCCCGGCCCGGAG
This sequence comes from Microbacterium sp. Ag1, assembly GCF_001005635.1. Lineage (NCBI taxonomy): Bacteria > Bacillati > Actinomycetota > Actinomycetes > Micrococcales > Microbacteriaceae > Microbacterium > Microbacterium sp. Ag1. The sequence goes on along the minus strand of NZ_LBCR01000034.1, from coordinate 115,831 downwards.
GGGTGTGTGCGCGCGAGCCCGGGATGCGTGTCGGAACCTGTGGTGATCGGGTCAGAGCCCGGGTGAGAGTCCGCTGGGTCCGGGCGCGTCGCGGAAGTCCCAGTAGCCCCACCCGTTAACATGCGCAACAATGGTCCCATGAGACAGCGTGTACCCGATTCCGTTCGTGCGCCCAGGGTGCGTGCCGCCGTCACCATCGTGGCTGTGTTGTCCGGCTTCCTCGTCGCCCTCGCCCCGGGCGTCGCGACCGCTGCGACTCCTGCCGAGTCCGCGTCTCAACGCACGGCGCAGTCGTTGATCGTGCCCGCGGCGGACCTCCGCCAGTTCAACGCGGGGAACATCATCTCCGACGAGGTCTTCTTCAACCCCGGGACCATGTCCGAGTCGGACATCGCCGCGTTCCTGCGCAGCAAGGTGCCTTCGTGCCAGTCCGGGTACGTCTGTCTGAAGGATTACACGCAGAGCACGGTCTCCAAGGCCGCCGACGCGTACTGCGATGGCTATGCCGGTGCGGCCAACGAGCCGGCTGCCAGGATCATCTACAAGACCGCCATCTCGTGCGGCATCAACCCGCAGGTCATCCTCGCGACGCTGGAGAAAGAGCAGAGCCTCGTCACAAACCGCTTGCCGAGCGATTGGCGCTATGTGGTCGCGATGGGGCACGGCTGCCCGGACTTCAGGAAGTGCGACCCCCGCTTCGCCGGATTCCAGAATCAGGTGTACGGCGCGGCTCGACAGTTCCAGATCTATGCGGAGGGTCGCTACTTCACCTACTACGCTCCGGGGAAGACGTGGAACATCCTCTACAGCCCCTACCCGGAGCGTGGCTGTGGCACCTCGCCGGTGTACGTCGCGAACAAGGCGACCGCCGCCCTGTACTACTACACCCCGTATCAGCCGAACGCCGCCGCCCTCAACAACCCCTACGGGAACGGGGACGGCTGCTCCGCGTACGGAAACCGGAACTTCTATCGGAACTTCGTCGACTGGTTCGGCAGCACGCAGATCTCCAACATGACGATCGCGAAGACCAACTCCAGTGCGGATGTCTTCCTGATCTCCGAGAAGTCGCGCTGGCGGATCGGCGATCTCGAGTCGTTCGGCGAGCTCAACGCGGCGTATGGCCCGGTGCGAGTCGTCAGCGACGCGACCCTGAGCGCCTTCACGCTGAGGGGGACGACCAGTTCGGTGCTGCGAGACCCCGCGACGGGGACGATGGCCATGGTCCAGGGCGGCCAGATGCACCGCATTCCGAGCTGCGAACTCGTCGCGTACTGGGGTTCCTCGTGTGCGGCGCCGACGACCGTGACGTCGACGCTCTTCAACCGATTGTCGATGGGCGCGGAGGTCGGCACCTACTTCCAGGTGCGCGGCTCGTCCACGTGGGGCCGTTTCGACTCCGCGACCACGGCGACGCCTCTCTTCGACTCCAGGGCGGCCGCAGCGGTCAACAGCACGCCGGGAAAGCCGCCGTACGCGCCGTACATCTCCGCAGACCGATTCGCGAAACTGACGAAGTCGGCTCCGTACTTCGCGCCGGTATCCGTGGTCAAGGCGGACAACGACAGCAAGGTGTATTTGACCGTCGACTTCGACAAGCTCGCGTGGATCCGCAACTGGTCCGAGGTGGCCGAGTACGGCGTCGGTCCGGCATCCATGGTGACGGTCCCGGCCAGCAGCATGTCGCGCTACCGGGACAGCGGTCTGGCGATCAAGCCAGGGCTGCGCTGCGGCACCCAGAGCTACCTCGTCGCGAGCGGTGCCCTGGCCCCCATCGCCACGCCGGCGTCGGCCGGTGTCGCGCTCATGGACGCCGGGGCGGCCACCTGCGCGCAGCTGCCGTCGATCGGCGGCGCGGGGAACGTGCTCGCGGTGAAGACCGCGGCCTCGCCCTCGGTCGTCGTGATCGAAGCAGGCAAGCAGCGGCCGGTCCTGGCCTGGAGCCTGCTCGTGCAGGCCAACGGCGGAGCGGCCCCCAGCATCGCGACCGTGCAGCCCGCGACGCTTGCGGCATTCCCCACCGGACCGGCGATGGCAGACGGACAGGTGGTGAAGCTCAGCACCTCACCCGACATCATGTTCGTCAGCGGACAGACCGCGTTCCGGATCCCCTCGGCCGGCGTCGCGGCCGATCTCGGCGTGAGCCTCGCTTTCACGCTGCTGTCGGCCGAAGCGTTCAGCGGCATGACGAAGGGACCGGATGTCGGCCCGATCGTCGCGTGCGCGGGCCAGACGTATCTGGCGGCATCGGGAGGCCTCTGGCCGATCTCCGCGACCGTGATGCCGACCACCTCCGTGGTCCAGCTGAGCTCGGCGGCCTGCGCCCGTCTCGATCTGAAAGCGGGCGGCGCGAAGGACCGGGTCTTCGTGAAGTCAGCTACCTCGGGCGACGTCTATGTCGTCGAGGGCGGCTCGGCGAAGCACGTCACCTCGTGGGCGAAGCTCGTCGCCCTGGCCGGCACCGGGTCTCCTCAGATCCTCACTCTCTCTGCGAACTCACTCGCCATGCTCCCGAAGGGCGCTGCCCTCTGACCTGAGTGGGTGCCCCGACAGGGGCACCCACTCAGCTAGCGGCGCAGGCCGCGGGGGAGGATGCCGGCCTTCCGATGACGAAGATCTCGGAAAGACGGCACTCGCGTCCACCGGCCTGTCTTCCGCTCGCATCGAGGCGTCCCCGCAGACGTATCCCGGGCCGGGTCGTGGCCTCAGCAGGCTCGGGGGCGCCGCGCCGCCGGCTTCAGTCGGCGACCCGCCAGAGCGTGATCCGACCGTCTCCCTGCGTGCCGTCGAGGATGACTTCGCCGTCGCTCAGCCCGTAGTCGGCAGTGGAGACGCGCTCGAGGCGATCGGCATAGACGCTTTCCCAATCGGTGGCGCAGTTGGAGTCCGTGAGCACGAACCGGGTGTCGGAGGACTTCATCGCCTCGAAGTCGAGGGTCCCCGCGTCCCGCGCGCTGATGATGTCGTCGATGGCATCCTTGTCCGCGGGCCACGCCATCCCCAGGTGGTAGTACGCGAAGGGTGAGCCCGACGTCACCTTGGCGGTGCGGTTGTCGACGCATCGCTCGGTCACGAGCAGCCCGGTGGACGCGTCGAGGCTCCCCTCGCGTGCCATCGCGGTGATCGCTGACTCCCGTTCGGTCGACGGGTTCCACGAGGCCTGCATCGTGCCGTCCCTGACCGAGTTGATCCAGTCGGGAACCGAGACGCCCCAGATGGCGATGGACACCGCGACCGCTGCCACGAGAATCGTCTTCTCCGGCGCGTTCTTCGCGCGGTCGGTGCCCTCCGCCCTCACCCGTGTCAACTGGGCCGACAGCCGGGCGAACCCGAACAGTGCGAACACTCCGCCGACGAGCAGCCCCTCGATCCAGAAGCGGTACGGCTCCGCATTCGCGCCCCAGACGTCGTTGACGGAGAGGAACGGGAGCACGAAGAGCACCGTGGACGCAAGGGTGATCGTCAGTCGGTCCTGGAGGCGGAAAGCGAGGACGAGGACGAGGACGAGCGGGATGAGCACGGGCGCGGCGCTGACCAGCGCCTGCCAGGACACGATCCCCAGCTGGTGGTTCGAGGCGACGCGGTAGGTGAGGAACGGGTCACCCGACACCATGCCGCCCAGCGTGAAGAGCACCTGAGGTGCCGCAGTGAGGACGGCGACCGTGCCCGCCAGAGCGACGAGCCCGCGCGTGCGCACGATGGCGCTCACGAGCCCGGGGAACGCCGGGATCAGACCGAACATCAGGGTCGGGAGCTGGCCGATGCGATCGGCGATGAGGGGTCCGGCGACGAAGACCACCGCGACCAGCAGGACGGCCGTGACGATCGTCGTCTTCCGGCGTTCGCGGACGAACACGATCGCGGCGATGGCTGCTCCGTACGCGAGGAGATAGGTGAAGGTGAGGAACGAGTATGTCTGGAAGCTGGACAGCATGCCGACGAGGCCGGCGGCGACGAGTGTGACGATCACGCGCGTACGCGTGCGCCGCTGACCGGACCACGCCCAGATCAACGCCGACACCGCGATGAGACCGACGCAGAGCCCTGCGGTCTCGCCGTTGTTGGAGAACAGTGCCCCGTATGGGCCCCACAGCACCGCGTGCGCCTGTAGGACCGTGTACCAGCTGTCGGCCTGCTGCATGTAGGCGAAGGTGCCGGTGAAGAAGGGGAGGGGCGCGAGCAGCGCCACCCACCAGCGCTTGGCGAGGACGGCGGCGACGATCCCGATCGCGGTCACCGCCATGATCTGCAGGACGAAGGAGGTGAGATTCCATGCCGTCACGGTGGGGAGGCCGAACACGCGAGCCACGGCGCCGACGATCGAGTAGTAGAACCGCGGATAGTGGCTGACTCCGGTCATCGACACCGGTTCGGTGGAATCGAGGTGTCCGTTCGCGACGTCTGCCGAGATCGCGAGGTACCCGAGCTGGTCGTACCAGAAGTTCGTGCGCAGACCCGTGAGCGGGTTGCGCCCGCGGCCGATCTGGCCCGCCTGCTGCAGGACGACCATCGCGAAGCCCGCCGTGATCGCGGCGGCTATGGTCAGGGACAGGAAGCGTCGGCGATCAGTTCTCGGCACCGGTCGAGCTTATCAGCGCGTCTCTGCGCGACGCGGGGCGGCCTACCCGGGGCTGCGGGGCCTGTTCGCGAGCATCGACTAGCCTCGAAGGGTGCTCAACACTGTCGAAACCCCCCACCTCACGAAAAGCCCGCGGCGGGCTCTCTCGTCGGTCACCGCGAGCGCTACGTTCTGGTGGGCTGCGTCGCTGCTGACGGTCGCGGTCATCTGCGTCATCCGCGTCGTCCGAGCACCGCGCTTCTTCTTCTGGGACGACTCGCAACTGGGCGCGTACGGCCAGTGGTACGGCCTCGGAGACCGTCTGCTGAACGGCGATCTGTCGCTGCTCTCGCCGGGTTCCTGGCAGGGAGGGAACTATCTCGCCGAGGGGCAGTGGGGGATCTTCAACCCGCTCACCTGGTTGATCGCCATCGGCACCCACGCCGTCGACAACGCGCTCATCTACACGACGATCGTCAAGGTCGTGCTGCTGCTGCTGCTCGCCACCGGAGCCTTCCTGCTGGCAAGGTCATACGGTGCTGCACCCTGGTGGGCTGCCCTCGCCGGCGTGATCGCGGCCACGGGTGGGCAGACGATCTTCATGGATGCCCCCTCCTGGGTGACCGGTCTGCAGAACATCGCGATGTTCGCACTCAGCTGGTGGGCGCTGCGACGGCATCTCGACGGCAAGATGGGCCCGTGGCTGTACATCCTCTTCGCCTACCTCCTCGTCACGGCAGGCTACGTCTTCGGCGTGATCGAGCTCGCCGTCCTGCTCCTCGCCATCGTCGTCGAGCGGGCGATCGTTCGAGACTGGGTGAACGTCACGCGTGTGCTTCTCGTCGGCGTGTACACCGCGCTGGTGGCCGTGTTGATCTATCTGCCGGGACTGCTGACGTCGCCCGTCACGGCCAGGGCCAGCGCGGACATCCTCAACGACCAGTTCCTGAACATGGATCTCGGTGACCTCGCCACCTCCGTCATCACCACGGCGACCAGCTCCGTCCGCGGATACTGGGGCGACCTCGTTCCGGTACCGCTGCAGTACGTGTCCTGGTTGATTCCCCTCCTCGTGCTCTGCGGTTCCTGGCGGCGTTCGCTCGCCTCGTTGAAGATCCCGGCGATCATGCTCGTCTTCAGCGTCGCTCTCGTGGTCGGCCCCAGCGTCATCGGACCGCTGCGGTACCCGGCACGGATGATGCCCTACGTCGTCCTCGCGGTCGCCGTGATCATCGCCGTGGTCGCATCGAACGGAATGCCCCGTCGCGTCGACCCGAGGAGGGCCTGGATCGCCGTGGGCCTGACCGTGGTGTCGGGGTGGCTCGCCTGGGCTGCCCAGCCGGCCTCCTGGAAATGGGTCCTTCTCGCGACCGTCCTGCAGGGCGCGGTCTTCCTGCTTCTCGCGGCCCGCGGTCGTCTCGGTGTGCTCGTCTCGTCCGGCCCGCGCAAGGCGGGGGTGCTCCTCGTGGCCTCGCTGCTCGTGATGGTGCCGCAGATCGTCAAGTACCCGACGAGTCCGCTCGGCAACTTCAACGTGCCGTCGTCGGTGTCGACGATGCGCGACGTCGCGGCGGATTGGGATCCGGGCATCTTCACTGTCGGAGACGTCTACTCGTTGCAGTTCGGAGCGCCGGGGTCGTACGAGGAATCGCTCCTCGCGAACCTCTGGTACGTGACGGGCAAGGAGGCGGCGAGTGTGTACACGGTGCTTCCGTTCAAGGCGTTCTCGGAGAAGCTCTGTGTCGATCTGCGCGGATGGACCTGCCCTGACGCCTTCGACGCGCTCTTCGAGGAGACGGACGGCCAGACCCTGGCAGATGACATGTCGCTGAACACCGTCGTCGTCGTCAAGGGAGACGGGCTCGAGCGAATCGGATCCGCCCCGGCCGGGTGGTCGGTGGAAGACCGGGAGTTCACCTGGTTGCTGACGCGTGACGAGCCGGTGGACCGTGCAGGCGGGATCGCACGCACCAGTGGCGATGCGGAGGTCAGCCTGGTGTCTCGAGACGACATGAGCGTCACCGTCCACGTCGACTCCGTCGGCGAACGCGGCGGGTCCGTCGTGTTCAGCCGCCTGGCCTGGCCCGGCTACTCCGCCAACGGCGGGCAGATCGCGGACCCCGACCTGGGCTTCCTGCTCACGCTCGATCTGTCGAAGGAGGACGCGGGCAAGGACATCACGGTGACCTTCCGGCCTCCGGGGTGGAACCTCGAGCTCGCGTCCGCGGGCGGTGCCGTGCTCGCAGCCATCGCCGCAGGAGTGATCTGGTTCCGCCGCCGGCGCGCCTGAGGCGGCCGAGCGGCGGCTCCGGCCGAGCGACCGCTCAGGACGGCAGGATGTGCTGGCTGAGCTGCGCCCGATAGATGTTGCCGAGGCCCTCGGGCACGGTGGTGGAGACGAAGGCGTCCAACTCCGGCCAGACGATCGATCGCACACGGAGGTCGCCGGCCTGGCCGGTGGCATCTCCCTGTCCCGTCACGATCGGCACGGGCTTTCGCCGCAGTCGCGACATCTCACCCATGAGCGCTCCGATGGAGAGGGCATCCATCGCCCCGACGATCTTGGTGACGACGCTGCCCGCCGGCTCGGCTGCCATGCGAGACATCGCGGCGAGCACGACGCGTGCGCAATCGTCGACGTAGATGTAGTCGCGCAGCGTGTCGAGGGGGACGTAGATCGAGACAGGGCGTCCGGTGACGTAGCTCTCGACGATCACCGAGATGAGTCCCTGGCCTTTACCGAGGTCCTGACCGGGGCCGTAGAGGTTCGTGATGCGAGCGATGAACCCGCGGAAGCCGTGCGCCGTCGCCTGATCGCGGAGCGCTTGCTCCATGGCCAGCTTCGTCTCGCCGTACGCGGACATCGGAACCGTGGGGGTGTCCTCCGTGAAGGGGGGAGCGGAGCTTCCCGCGTACGCACCTCCGACGCTCGAAGCGAGGAAGACCCGCCCTCGCGCCCGAACATCTTCAGGAAGCTCGGCGACGGCGTCGAGGAACGCACTGAAGACGGCGCCCTCGGCGAGCATGCGCTCGCGGGGCGTCGACGTCACGCCGCGGCCGGCGCACCAGTAGATGCTCCACTCGCCGTCTGCACCGGCGATGAAGCTCTCGAGCCCTGCACGAAGGTCGTTCTCCGACGCCGTGCGGTCAGCCCAGTTCACCGAGGCCGCGAACGGGGTGCTCCCGAGCTGTGACGCGATCGCCGAGCCGAGAAGGCCTCGACCGATCACCCAGTCAGCGGTCGCCACGTTGGCGCCCGAGCGGCCCTGCCTTGGGGTCGCGCACGATGAGGTAGGCCGGCTTCCCGAGCGCCATGTTGACGGCGACGCCGACGTACTCGGCGATGATGCCGAGTGAGACCAGGATCGCGCCGGTGCCCAGTGCTGTCAGCACCATCTGCGAAGTCCATCCCTCCGGCACGTCGCCGCCGGCGAACCGCATGATCGTCAACCAGATCGCGAAGACGATGCCGCCGACGGCGAACAGGGCGCCGAGCGCTGTGACGAGCCGAAGACCGCGGGTTCCCGAGGTGAGGATCATGCGCCAGAAGTGCGCCATCAGCCGGCGGTACGAGTACCCGGATCGCCGGTCGCCCTCCTCACGCAACTCGACCGGTGAGGTCACGATGTTCGCGGCCACCCAGGAGAGGGCCACATCCAGGTAGACACCGGTGCCGGAATACGCAGCCACCGAGCGTCCGACCTCGCCGAGGATCAGGCGGAAGCTGTTGAAGTTCGAGGCGCGCCCGCCGCCGAACACGGTCTCCAGGATCCGCTTGGAGGCACGTGATGCGGTGTTGCGCACATAGCCGTGGGGCGGTGCGTTCGTCGGCTCGGCGTACACCACGTCCGCTTGCTTCGACATCGCGGTGTCGAGGAGCGAGCCGATGGCCGATGGGTCGTGCTGGCCGTCCTCGTCGAGGGTGACCACCCAGTCGCCACCCGACGATGCGATACCGGCGAGCGTGGCAGCATGCTGTCCGAAGTTGCGGCTCAGCCACACCGCTTTCACGTACGAGCGCTCGGCCGCGAGTCGACGGATGACACGAGCTGAATCATCAGGCCCGTGGTCGAAGGTCAGCACCACCTCGTGCACGACGGCGTGGTTCCCATCAGGCGTGAGGAACGGGGCGGTCAGCGGCGCGATCTCGTCCATGATCGCCTCGAGCGTGCGCTCGCCCTGGTAGACGGGGATCACGATCGAGATCCGGTGCACGTACGGCGATTCCGCAGCGTCGATCGCGCTCATCGCATCCTCCGTTCCAAGACCCTGTAGCTGAGTCTTCTTGCGCGTGCCATGAGACTTGCACGGACGTTCCCCATGGTCACATCCGCAGCCTTCACCGCATCGGGGTACTCCTCGTGCAGCCACCGATGGAACTGATGTGCCTGGGTCGCCTGATCCTTCACGAGCGCGACGCTCCACTGCGTCGTGCTCATCCGGAAGGTCGCACCGGTCTCGACATCGGGAACGAAGTCGCCGGTCATCAGCACGCGAGAATACGACGCCTGGTCGATGAGATACGGGAACCGGTCGTACCAGCCGCCGGCTTCCTGCAACGCGGCGGTACGCATCATGACCGACGCCGGCTCGCCGAACTGGTTGGACCCTGCGCGGACGGCGCGACGCACAGCGGAGCTACCGGGCATGGACGCGGTGAGACCGCGCAGCCCCCACCCCTTGAACAGGACCTTGCTGTCGGCGTCGACGATGTCGCGACGGCACGCGGTGAACACTGCTCCCGACGAGCGGAGGAGCTCGGCCTGTCGGGCGAGGACGCCGGGGCGCAGGACGTCGTCGCCGCAGACGAGCTTCAGGAACTCACCGGTGGCCTCGGCAGTGACGCGATTCCAGTTGCGGGGGGCGCCGCCGCCTGAGGGCGTGTCGAGCAACGTGACCCGAGGGTCGGATTCGTACTGCTCGATCACCGCTCTGGTGCCGTCGGTGGACGAGTGGTCGGCGATCACGAGCTCGAGGTCCACGCCCTCCTGGGCGAGGACGGAATCGATGGTCTCACCGATGACCTTCGCATTGTTGTACGCGGGGATGACGACGGAGACACGGGGACCGGTCACGAATCGGCCTTTCTGCGGAAGGAGAAGCGAGAGTGTCCGAACCAGCTGACCATCGTCGTCACGAAGACGATCAGGGCCTGTGCCGGAATCGGGGGGATCTTCGCGAACTCCACGAGGACGGGGAGCAGGACGGCGTTGACCCCGAGCGCGACGAGGTAGACGGACTCGAATCGGGCCAGATCGAGCCAGACGTGTCCGCGGACCTTGAAGACGAAGCGGCGGTGGAGCACGAACGCGCACAGGACGCTGGCCACATGCGCGAAGAGGAGGGTCGCCATGTAGCCCCACACCTTGCCGATCGTGAGTTCGAAGAGGATGAACCATCCGAAACCGACACCCGTGTTGATGATGCCCACGATGATGAATGCGACGCGTCGGTCTTTGAAGAGCCTCAGGAGCGGGCCGTCGGGGGCGTCCTGATCGAGCTCACCGTTGTCCGGAAGTGCCATGGATACTTTCTCGCGTCCTTCGTGCTCTGAGCGCTTCGAGAGCACCGATCCGGGCGTCGGATCCTGAACAGCCTACCGAAGGATCCTGGGTGACCGGTGATCCGAAGGCCACGCGTCGAGCGGTTCGCCGTGATTCAGTTCGCCGGGTCGAGAAGCGGAGCCAGCCGCTCGGCCAGCGCGGTGCGACTGCTTGCCGCGAAGCTCCTCGTCACGTGATTGTCATCCGAGTAGACGACCAGGCCGCCGATCCGGGAATAGCATCGCGCGGAATCGCAGAAGGCGTCGTCCAGGTCGATCACAGTCGCGGCTGACTTCTCCGCCGCCGCAGTCACCGGGTCGGGGAAGGCGGCATCCGCGCGAGGAAGGGTGCAGTCCTCGGGGCCGGTCGCGCGGCTGAGACAGTCGGCTGCGCTCCCGCCCCCCTTCGGAGGGACGCTGTTCATCTCGGGAGGATCCTTGAGCACGGCGACCGACTTGCCTGCTTGCTCAAGGCGGCTGATCGTCGCGGCGACCGCGGTCTCACTCAGTCCGGGCTCTTCACCGGGAGGGCTGACGTAGAGGCGCGTCCGATTCGTGAGGATGACGGCGCTGATGCGAGGATCGGCGGTGATCTGGGAGAGCGCATCGTCCGAGAGCCGACGGCAGTTCTCCGCGGTCTCGGGATAGCCCCAGGCGGTGCTGACGAGCTCATCCACGAACGCCGGGCATCCCGAGATCAGGAACGTCGAGGTGGACCATCCCGCGTCGTCGGCGACGCTTCGGAACGCCTCGACCCAGCGGGTGGCGTGAGAATCACCGATGATCGCGAGGCGCGGAGATGACTCGTCGCCGAAGTCGCAGCGCTTCACCGCCTCGGCCTGGGCCGAGACCTCGCATTCGAGCACATCGGACGGTGGGGTATCGGCGCTGAAGGAGGAGAGGTCAGCGACCAGGGGGATGGACGTCGGGTCCTCGCACCCCACTTCGAGCATCGCCTGTGCGCCGATGCACTGCTGGGGCGATGCAGCCGGCTCTGGCACCGGCGTGGGGCGCCACGTCGCGAGGGGAAGCGCGACAGCGACGACCACCGCCATCACGACCGCCACGGCTGCGAACACCCACCTCGGGCGAGAGCCGGAGGAGATTCGTCCCGTGCGGATCGGGTCCTCGACCACGACCTTCGACAGCCATCCCAGCAGGATCGAAGCGCCCAGGATCACGATCTTGTCCACGGTCGAGAGGTCACGCGCCAGCGCGAACGGAAGAAGGACGATGAGAGGCCAATGCCAGAGATAGACGCCGTAGGACACGTCGCCGACGAACTGCACAGAGCGTCGTTCCATCGCCCAACGTGTCGAGACCCGCGAGGCAGGCGCGCCGGCCAAGATGACGAGGCATGTCCCGACCACCGGAAGCAGGGCGGTGTAGGAGGGGAACGGCGTCAGGGGGCCGAAGAGCAGGATGGCCGCGACGATGAGGCGAAGCCGAGCCAGGACAGGGCGGCGGCGGTGAGCGGCCGGAGCGAGAAGCTCGACTTCCTGGCCAGCAGGATCGACAGCAGCGCACCGGCGCCGAATTCCCAGACACGCGTGCTCGTGAAGAAGTAGGCCATGCTCTGGCTTGCCGCGGTGAACAGCACGGAGTGCACGAGCGACACGACGACGACGAAGGCGATGCCCAGCGGCATCACGAGGGAACGCCGCCGGCCCGCCCATCGCCCGAGCATCGCGATCAGCAGGAGCAGCAGAGGCCAGAAGATGTAGAACTGCTCTTCGACGCCGAGCGTCCAGAAGTGCTGCGTCGGCGATTTCACATTGGAAAGCGCCATGTAGTCGACCGATTGCCACGCGAGGGCCCAGTTCTCGCCGTACAACGCCGAGGCGATGATCTCTCCGCCGAACTGGGGCCAGCGCGATGGGGGCACGAAGAGATAGACGGCGCCGGCGGTGACGAGCAGCACGAGCATCGAGGCCGGGAGCAGCCGGCGGGCACGTCGCGCCCAGAATCTCGTCAGGGCGATCCTGCCGGTGCGGGTGTGCTCACGCAGCAGGTGCGCCGTGATGAGGAAGCCGGAGACGACGAAGAAGACGTCGACCCCGACGAAACCGCCCGGCAATCTGGTGGGCCAGAGGTGGTACAGGAGGACCGAGAGGACGGCGAGGGCACGCAGAGCCTGGATCTCCGGGCGTACGCCCGCCCGCGCGTGCTCGCTCGACGAGGGGACTTCCGTCGTCGCCGGGCCGTCGGTGGTCGCGGTGTGGTGTGCCATGGGATCCTTCGAGAGAACGACGGCTTCGGGGCGGCGTGAGGCGGGGGACGATGCTGCGCTCGCGCTCGTCGATCTCGCCACCTTCTTTTCCCGCCGCAAAGACTCTATGACACCCGACGGTTGGAGTTGGCTGTCAGGCGCGGACGAATAGACTCGCTAGGCGGAAGCCGCTCGGCCGCAAGGATCGTGTCGGCGGGAAAATCAATCGGAAAGCAGCAACATGGATCTCCTCGTCGTCGGATCGGGCTTCTTCGGCCTCACCATCGCAGAGCGCGCCGCGAACGCCGGCCGCAAGGTCACGGTCATCGACCGTCGTCACCACATCGGCGGCAACGCCTACAGCGAGGCCGAGCCGCAGACCGGTATCGAGGTGCACCGCTACGGAGCCCACCTCTTCCACACGTCGAACGCCACGGTGTGGGAGTACGTCAACCGCTTCACGACGTTCACCAACTACGTCCACCGCGTCTACACCACGCACAAGGGCGTGGTCTTCCCGATGCCGGTGAACCTGGGCACGATCAACCAGTTCTTCCAGGCGGCGTACACGCCGGACCAGGCTCGAGCTCTCGTCCGGGAGCAGGCGGGGGAGTTCGACGTGAAGTCGGCGGCGAACTTCGAGGAGAAGGGCATCGCCCTCGTCGGGCGTCCGCTGTTCGAGGCGTTCTTCCGCGACTACACCGCCAAGCAGTGGCAGACGGATCCGCACAAGCTCTCCGGCGACATCATCAGCCGTCTGCCCGTGCGCTACACCTACGACAACCGCTACTTCAACGACACCTGGGAGGGTCTGCCCACCGACGGCTACACCGCCTGGATCGAGCGGATGGCCGATCACCCGAACATCGAGGTCAAGCTGGGCGTCGACTACTTCGACGACTCGCAGCCGCTGCACAAGAAGGCCACGGTCGGTCAGCTGCCGGTCGTGTACACCGGGCCGGTCGACCGCTACTTCGACTACGCCGAGGGTGCGCTCAGCTGGCGCACGCTCGACTTCGAGCAGGAAGTGCTCAGCGTCGGCGACTTCCAGGGCACCAGTGTCATGAACTACCCGGACATGGATGTGCCCTACACGCGCATCCACGAGTTCAAGCACTTCCACCCCGAGCGCAAGGACGTCTACGCGCAGGACAAGACGGTCATCATGAGGGAGTTCTCGCGATTCGCCGAGCGCGACGATGAGCCGTACTACCCGGTGAACACGCCGACCGACCGTGACGGCCTGCTGGCCTACCGCGAGTTGACCAAGGGCGAGACCGACGTGCATTTCGGCGGTCGCCTCGGCACGTACCAGTACCTCGACATGCACATGGCCATCGGCTCTGCGCTGTCGATGTGGAACAACGAGCTCGCCTAGACTCGGCACTGTGAGTCACGCTGCTGTCGGGGCGCCGGGGACGCCGCGGCGATACCTTCACTCGCTGTGGCTGCTCTCGGCCCGAGACCTGAAGGTCCGCTATTCGACGAGCATCCTCGGCTACCTGTGGTCTGTGCTCGATCCGCTCGTCATGAGTGTGATCTACTGGTTCGTCTTCACGCAGGTGTTCAAGCGGGACGTCGGGGAAGAGCCGTACATCATCTTCCTCATCAGCGCGCTGCTGCCCTGGGTGTGGTTCAACAGCTCGGTCTCCGACTTCACGAAGGCCTTCAAGAAGGACTCGCGGTTGGTGCGTTCGACGGCCATCCCTCGATCGATCTGGGTGAACCGGATCGTGCTGAGCAAGGGCATCGAGTTCCTCTTCTCGCTGCCGGTCCTCGTGCTGTTCATCGTCGTGAACCTTCTGGTCGAAGCCGATCCGAACCGGACGGTGCAGATCGGGTGGGGCGTCCTCTGGCTTCCCCTGGCCGTCGTGCTGCAGACCATCCTCCTCATCGGGCTCGGCCTGCTGGTGGCGCCCCTGTGCGTGCTCTTCGTCGACCTGGAGCGCACGACGGCGCTGATCCTGCGGGCGATGTTCTACGCGACGCCGATCATCTACAACGTGACCGATCTGCCGGGGATCTTCCAGACCCTCGGAGCCTTCAACCCGCTGGCCGGCATCTTCATGCTCTACCGGATGCCGTTCTTCCCCGACCAGTGGAACACGTTCACGCTGACGATCAGCATCGCGATGAGCCTGCTGATCCTCGCGCTGGGGATCTGGGCCTTCCGCAAGCTCGAGCGACCCGTGCTGAAGGAGCTGTGATGGCGACCGCGATCGAAGTCAGCAGCCTCGGAGTGCGTTTCCGTCGCAACCGACGCGGGTCCCGCAGTTTCAAGGATCTGTTCGGCGGCGCCTCCCGCCGCTCCCGACCCGGAGAGTTCTGGGCGCTTCGGGACGTGTCCTTCTCGGTCCGATCCGGAGAATCGATCGGCGTGGTGGGCCGGAACGGTCAGGGGAAATCGACACTGCTCCGGCTCGTGGCGAAGGTGCTCCTTCCGGACGAAGGCACGGTGACCGTCAACGGCGGAGTCGCACCGCTCATCGAGATCACCGGTGGATTCGTCGGCGACCTCACGGTGCGGGAGAACGTCCGACTCACCGCTGGTCTGCACGGGATGTCCCGCGAGGAGGTGTCGCGGCGCTACGACGGCATCATCGAGTTCGCAGAGCTCGCCGGCTTCGAGGACACTCCCTACAAGCACCTGTCGAACGGCATGAAGGTGCGGCTGGCCTTCGCGGTCGTGTCGCAGCTCGACGAGCCGATCCTCCTCGTCGACGAGGTGCTCGCGGTGGGGGACAAGGCGTTCCGCGAGAAGTGCTATCGACGCATCGACGAGCTGCTCGCCGATGGGCGCACGCTCTTCTTCGTCAGCCACAACGAACGCGACCTGCGCCGTTTCTGCACGCGTGGCCTCTACCTCGACAAGGGCGCTCTGGTCCTCGACGCGCCGATCGCCGAGGTCCTCGACCGTTACAACGAGGACTACAACGCGCGCTGACGCACGTCGGCTCGGGAAGTCACTCCCCGAGCTTCTTCTGCTCCACGTCCGCGTTCAGGGCCACCAGCTCGGGGTGGGCTTCGAGGACCTCGATGATCTCGTCGGCGCTGAGGTCAGCCGCGCTGTAGGTCTCGACGAGGGCGCGGATGACCGCGAGGTCCTCCGGGGTGTCGACGGTGACGCGGAAGCGCGACGCGTCGCGCGTGCCGGTGATGGCGTGCAGGCTCGTATCGGCTCCCCGGCCGCTGTAGAGGAACGGGGTGACGTGCTCGCGATCGGCGGGAAGGGATGCCCGTGCGTCCGCTTCGAGAAGCGCAACGGCGGAGAACACCTCGAAATCGAAGCCACGGGGATAGGTCCGCTCGAGCACGTTGGACACGTGTGCGGTGGGGTCCGCGAGTTCGGCGAACCGCTCGATGCCCCGCCTGACGAGCGCGGGGTCGATGAGGGGGCAGTCCGACGTGACGCGCACGACCACGTCGAGCCCGGCATCGCGCGCGGCGCCTGCGAACCGTCCCAGCACGTCGGTCTCGCTGCCACGGAAGAGGCGCGCTCCTCGGGACACCGCGAGCGCCGCGATCGGATCGTCGCTCGCATTCGTCGTCGTGGCGACGACCAGTGGCAGGTCGAGCTTCTGCAGCCTGTCGATGTGATGGTCGAGCAGGGGGCGTCCGCCCGCGGCGAGCAGGACCTTGCCGGGGAGCCGGGTGCTGGTCATCCGCGCCTGCGTGATGATCCCGACTCGTGTCACCGCAGCGCCTCCGCGAGGGCGTCGACGACCTGGTCGACCTGTGAATCGGTCAGCTCAGGGTGGATCGGAAGCGACAGCTCCTCGCGGTAGAAGGCCTCCGCGTTCGGGCACATCCCTCGCCGGTAGCCCGCGTTGGCGTACACCGGATGCCAGTAGACGGGCATGTAGTTGACCTGGACACCGACGCCGAGTTCCCGCATCCGATCGAAGACCTCACGACGTCGCCCGTCGAGGATGCGCACGGGGTAGAGGTGACGCATCGCGTCGACGTTCTCGCGCTGGACCGGGCGGCGCACGCCGTCGAGATCGGCCAGTGCGTCGTCGTAGCGCCGCGTGATCTCCGCGCGCCGACGTTTGAACGCGTCGAGTCTGGAGAGCTGGGACAGGCCGAGCGCGCAGGCGATGTCGG
This sequence comes from Microbacterium sp. Ag1, assembly GCF_001005635.1. Taxonomy (NCBI): domain Bacteria; kingdom Bacillati; phylum Actinomycetota; class Actinomycetes; order Micrococcales; family Microbacteriaceae; genus Microbacterium; species Microbacterium sp. Ag1. Next base: position 99,418 of record NZ_LBCR01000034.1, on the reverse strand, counting down.
TGAGTCGGTAGTTCACGCCGAACTCGTGCACCTCCTGATGCCAGGCACCCTCGCCGGGCACCTGGAAGCGCGAGGCATCCCGCACGAGACCGATGTTGTGGAACTCGTGCGCACGCTGTGCCAGCTCGGGATCCTTGGCGACGAGCGCTCCGCCCTCGCCGGTGGTGAGGTTCTTCGTCGGGAAGAACGACAGCGTCGTGATGTCGGCGAGATCGCCCACCGGCCGGCCGTTGTAGGTGCTGCCGATGGAGTGCGCGGCATCGTCGAGGACGAGGGCTCCGTAGCGCGCCGCCGTCGCCGTGAGCCGGTCGTAGTCGGCGGGGTGACCGGCGTAGTCGACGGCGGCGATGATCCGGGTGCGGTCGTCGATGAGGGCATCCACCGCGGCCGGGTCGATGAGGGCGGTGTCCTCCTCCACATCGGCGAAGACGATCCGTGCACCGCGCATGGACGCGGTCGACGTCGTCGCGATGAAGGTCATGGGCGTGGAGATGACGACGTCGCCCTCGGAGATCCCTGCTGCCGCATACGCCATGTGCAGCGCCGCCGTGCCCGAGGTGGCCGTCACCGCGCGATGGCCGCCGGTGAGCTCGCTGATCTTCGACTCGAAGGCGGAGACGAGGGGTCCGGTGGTGAGCCAGTCGCCGCGGAGGACGTCGACGACGGCCTGGATGTCATCTTCGGAGATGGACTGTCTCCCGTACGGCAGCATCCTCAGATACCCGCTTCGATGATGGCCGCGATCTCGGCCTGCGAGTACCACCGGTCGTTGCTGTCGGATCGGTAGGCGAAGCCTTCGGGCACCGGAACGGCATCCTTCGGGACGCGATAGCCCCACGATGCGAGGTCGGGCTGGATGATGAAGTACTTGCCGTCGGCGACCACCACGGCACGACGGCCTTCCTCGGGGCTGATCATCTCCTCGTGCAGCTTCTCGCCGGGGCGCAGGCCCACGTCGACGAGGTCTGCACCGGGCACGACGGCGTGCGCGAGGTCGGTCACCTTCATCGACGGGATGCGGGGGACCAGCAGCTCACCGCCCTGCATGAGCTCGAAGGTGTCGACGACCATCTCGACGGCCTGCGGCAGCGTGATGAAGAATCGCGTGCAGCGCAGGTCGGTGATCGGCAGCGGCTTGCCTTCGGCTCCGAGCCTCTCGAAGAACGGGATGACCGAGCCGCGCGAGCCCATGACGTTCCCGTACCGCACCACGGCGAAGCGTGTGTCGTAGGCGGCCGCGTAGTGGTTCCCGGTGATGAAGAGCTTGTCGGCTGTGAGCTTGGTGGCGCCGTAGAGGTTGATGGGGCTGGAGGCCTTGTCCGTCGACAGGGCGACGACCCGCTTCACGCCCGCATCGATCGATGCCTCGATCACGTTCTGGCTGCCCAGCACGTTGGTCTTGACGAACTCGAACGGGTTGTACTCCGCGGTGTCCACCTGCTTGAGCGCGGCTGCGTGCACCACGTAGTCGACTCCGTGCAGGGCGCGGGCGAGGCGCCGCTCGTCGCGGATGTCGCCGATGAACCAGCGCAGCCGGGGGTCGTCGCCGAACTGCTGCCGTACCTCGTACTGCTTCAGCTCGTCGCGGGAGAAGACCACGAGGCGCCGTGGATCGAGGTGCGTCAGCGCGTGGCGGATGAACGCCTTGCCGAACGATCCTGTGCCGCCTGTGATGAGGATGCTCGAGCCCTCGAGAACCGACACTCTGTCTCCCTCAGCGTCGTGGAATGGTGCGGATTCCCGGGTTGAATCACGCCCGGCCTATCCTATCGGGTGGGTACGGGCGTGCCTGCGGACGGTGATGAAGGGCGAACGATGAGTCGACGACGAGCCCTCCTCCATTGCAATGCCGGGGTCGAGTACGGCATGGGGCACCTCATGCGCACGCTCGCGATCGCCGCCGTCGCCAGGGAACGCGGATGGTCGGTGTTGCTCATCGGTGACATCGACGAGGCCGGATCGGCCGCCGCGCACCGCATCGAGCCCGATCTCGCCATCCGATCCGTCGGAGCGGCCGAGCTTCCCGAAACGATCCTCGCAGTGGCCGGAGAGGTGGACGTCCTGCACATCGACGCATACACCGACGTGCCCGATGTTCGCGGTTCCGGGACTCTGGTGAGCAACATGCAGGACGGCCCTTACGGCGTCCGGGAAGCCGATCTCTCGATCGACGCGAACCTCGGGGCCGAGGAGACGTTCGCGCGTCCTGACCTCACCCGCCACCCTCTGGCCGGTCTCGATGTCGCGGTGGTACGCGAGCAGGTGCTCCGTCAGCGCGCCGCATCACACCGGCCAGGCGCAGTGCCCCGTGTGCTCGTCGTCATGGGCGGCTCCGACCCCCGGGGGCTCACGGCGCATGTCGTGCAAGCGCTCGACGGTGTGCCCGCGCCGCTTCGTGTCACGGTGATCGATCCGCGCGACCGCCTGGAGGTGCGGAAGGCTGCCGCCGCGTCCGTCCATGACGTGCAGGTGCGCGGATTCGTCGATGATCTGCCTGCCCTGGCGCGCGAGCATGATCTCGCGGTGACAGCGGCCGGGACGTCCGTGTGGGACTTCGCGTGCATGGGCGTTCCGATGGCCGTCCTGTGCGCTGTCGACAATCAGCGTCCTGGCTACGCGAACGTCGTGAGGCGGGGGCTCGCGGTGGGGCTCGGTGTTCCGCCCCATGCCGATCTGGAGGCACGGGTCGTCGAGCTGGGTGCTCTTCTGCATGACGGCGACGCGCTGGCGGCGCAGTCAGCCGCGCTTCGGGACACGGTCGACGGGCTCGGGACATGGCGGATCGTCGCATCCTGGGAGCAACTCGTCGATGCAGGGCCCGACGAGCCCCGTCCCTCGTCTCCGATCAGCGTGCGCCCGGCGACGCGGGACGACGTCAGGGTGCTCTACGACTGGCGCAACGACGAAGCCACTCGAGCGCACTCCCGGTCGAGCGAAGCTCTCGAATGGGATTCGCACGTCTCGTGGCTCGACCGCACCCTCTCCGATCCGGACCGCCGGCTCCTGGTCATCGAGTCGGAAGGACGACCGGTGGCCTCGACGCGGTGGGACCGGCGTTCCCCGACGGACTGGGAGGCGTCGATCACGGTGGCCCCGGAACAGCGCGGACGTGGCCTCGCCGGCGCCGTGCTCGCCGCCTCGGAACAGGCACTGATCGTGGACGCGCCGAGTCGCCTCCTCGCGACCGTCCACACCACGAACACGGCCTCTTCGAAGCTGTTCCAGCGGGCTGGATACCTGCCGCACCTTCCCGCCGACGCCGGCGGCTTCGCCACGTTCGCGAAGTGGCGTCTCTCGCCGGCTGGCTGACTAGAGCAGGTCCCAGGACAGCGGGGTGCCTCGGTCCGCATCACGAGTGAAACGGCGCCCTTCGACCAGCCCGTAGGCTTCCGGTGCCAGACCGCCGGCGGGGCGGATAGAGCGGACGTTCGCCGCGCTGACGACGTCGCCGGCGCGGACATCCGCCGTCACGTACAGGGACCGGCGGAGTGCGAGGACGGTCTGCTCCTGCGGGGTGGGACCGAAGGCGGTTCCGCTTCCTGCGGCGATCCGTGCCTGCTCCGACGCGCTGACCAGCGAGGCGAACTCGGCAGGGCTCAGGGAGAAGTCGGCGTCCACGCCTCCGTCGCCCCGGTCGAGGGTGACATGCTTCTCGATCACCACGGCCCCGAGAGCCGCCGCCGCCACGGCGACCCCGATGCCGAGGGTGTGGTCGGAGAGGCCGACGGGCACGTCGAAGGCGTCGCGCAGCGTCCGGATGTTGCCCAGTCGCGCCTCTTCGGGGATGGCCGGGTAGGCCGCGGTGCAGGCGAGCAGCACCAGCTGCGTGTTGCCGGAGTCGCGGATGGCCGTGACCGCGGCGTCGATCTCGGAGAGCGTGGCCATACCCGTCGATACGATCATGGGCTTCCCCGTGCGAGCGACCTCGCGGAGGAGGGGAAGGTCGACGATCTCCGCGGACGCCGTCTTGTAGAGCTCGACGCCGAGACCCTCGAGGAACTCGACGGAAGTCGGATCGAACGGCGTGGAGAAGGGGATCAGGCCGTGTGCGGCGGCGCGCTCGAAGATGGGCGCGTGCCACTCCCAGGGCGTGTGCGCCTCCTGGTACAACGAGTACAGATTGCGTCCACCCCAGAGATCGTGGTCGCCCTTCACGCGGAACTCGGGGCGGTCGGAGTCGATCGTGAGCGTGTCGGCGGTGTAGGTCTGGATCTTGAGGGCATGCGCCCCGGTCGAGGCCACTTCATCAACGATCGCGAGCGCACGCTCGATGTCTCCGTTGTGGTTGCCCGACATCTCGGCGATGGTGAAGACGGGGGAGCCGGTGCCGATCTTCGCCGAGGAGAGATCGATGATCTGTGCAGAAGTCACGCCGATAACTCTAGACGGCACCGGTCATGCGTGATCCCGGCACGCGTCGTACCGGCGATGCGATCCTCCACCTCCGGGTGCAGTTCCGGTCCAGCCGGCATATTGCCCTAGGCTGTGGTCTATGGGGCGCGTAACGGAGCTCGTCGGTGACGAGCAAGCGACGGCTGGCGAGGTCGCCTTCTACGATCGCCTCCGTCCTCTCGCGGCCTCTTTCGGATCATCAGGTCGTATTCGTCGCGTCGCCGTGGTGGGCAACCAGCCGCTGGAGCCGTCGGCCGTGCGTGCCGAGCGGATCGATTCCGCCGACCTGGTCTTCCGGGTCAACGGATTCCGTCTGGACGATGTCGACGGACCCGCTGCCGTCGGACGCAGGGCGGACATCGTCGTCTTCAATCGAGGGGTGCGACCCACGCCCTGGTTCTTCGCGGACTACACGGAACGTCTGTACCTCATGGTGGAGCCGGGCCGTCTTCTCTGGGAGAACCCGAAGGTTCCGGAGTTCTGGCCCGCCGATCTCGGAATCGTCACGATGCCCAACCGCGAAGTGGTGCTGCCGCTCGGCGAAGCGATCGGCGCCGACCCCCGCGCCGGCGGGCAGTGGGCGACGACCGGCACGATGATGCTGTGGATCGCGACGAGGCTCTTTCCGGACGCCGAGATCGACGCGGCGGGCTTCTCATTCGTCGACGCGCCCGAGCAGACCGCCTGGCAGCACGCCTACGGCGACCCGTCGGCGGTCGGTGCCGAGCACCGCATCGACCTCGAGTCCGTCCTGGTCCGTCGCTGGATCGACACCGGTCGAATCTCCTATCAACGCTGAGCCGAACACCCGAATATCGCCAATCACCCGAATGATTGAGGACTGAATGCTGAACCGATTCCGGCGGCGCTTCGACGCTGCCGTCGCGGCCCGAGTGGATGCCAGAGTAGACGCCCGCATGGGGCCGCGCCTCGCGGAGGCGCGAGAGAGCATCGAGCATGCGCAGCGAGACTACGACGCCCGTCTCGGCGGTACCCAGGCGGACTTCTCGTACCTGCGGTCCGAGTTCGATCGCATCGCGCCGCAGCTCGCCGCACTCGAGCAGCGTTTCGAGTGGCTCCGGTCCCAGCTGCAGATCGATGAGATCGACGCGGACAGCGCCCTGGCGATGGCGAAGCAGGAACACGAGCGCGCCAGGATGCGCCTCGAGCTCGCCTCGCACTATGAGGAGCGCCTCCGCCGGCTGGAAGAAGACGAAGCCTGATCCAGCCGGGGGAAGCCTCGGTCACATCAGGTCAGAGTCCCACCGTCTGGCGAACGGTTTCGACCGACGTCCGTGCGTCAGCGAGCGGTCCCGTGAGGTCCTGGCCGGAATCCACTGCGCTCCTGAGCTTCACGAGGTCGTCCGCATAGTCGCGAAGCGTGGAACTCCACGCATCCTGGATCGACGACGGGGGAGCCATCTCGGACAGTCGCTGCGCGTCCGCCTGGAGGAAGTCGACCACGCCGCCCGCCGCTTGCCCGTCGGATCCCGCGACGATGTCGAGTCCGGTGACCGCGTCGTCGAGGTAGCCCTCGACCTGTCCACGGAATGCCTCGACGGTGGGGTCCACGGGTGCCGGCGGAGTGGTGATCGGAGTCATCGAGGGCTCGGACGAGGGCGACGGTGACGGTGACGTGCTCTGCGTCGGCGAGGCGGAGGCGGATGAGCCCGGCTCGGGGGATCCGCCGCGGGGGAGGAGGAAGAACAGCAGGACCCCGACGATGATCAGAGCCGCGACGATGAGTCCGACGATGAGCCAGGTCCGGCCTGCGGTGTTCGGCTTCGGCTCCTGAGGCGCCCAACGCAGTTCCGGCTGTGGTTGCTCTGTCATGGCCTCATCCTTCCAGGGGAGCCATCGGCTGCCAGGACCGATCACGGGCGAGTCTGCCGCCTTCTCTCAGGCCTCGGAACAGGTTGCTGGTGCCACGCACCGTCCGCTCCACGAACACCAGTCGGATGAGCTCCTTCGCGAAGGTCATCGCCGTCCCCAGACCGAACAGCACCGGGTTGTAGACGCCGTGCACGCGGTAGTAGTTCTTGATGTAGGCGCGATTGCGCATGATGTAGAAGCGGTAGGCGTTGCTCGACGCGTTCATGTGCCGGATGCCCATGTCCCACTGCTTGATCTCCCGTGTGCGTCGCAGCACGAACTCGTCCACGATCACCGCGGTCGTCTTGCGAGACGCGAGCCAGCCGTACATCTGGTCGTCCCAGTAGATGAAGAAACGTGGGTCGGGCAGCCCGATCTGGGCGACGACGGAACGGTGGATGAACATGCCCTCGAAGCAGCCGCTGTTCATCTCCTTGTAGCCGGAAGTGTCGAAACCGGACGGTGCGAACGGGATCGGGATGCCCATGCGCTCGGCGATGCGGTACTGCCAGTAGAACTCGCTGCCGTCGTAGTCGTACCGGCGCCCCTGGATGCTCTTGAAACGCGGAGTCCAGAAGCCCATCCTGGCCAGGCCGTCCGGAAGGACCTCGACGTCGTCGTCCATCATCCAGATCCATTCGGCGCCGAGGTCGTATGCGGTGCGCATCCCCTCGCTGAAGCCGCCTGATCCGCCCGTGTTGGTGTCGAGACGGCGGTACACGATCTCGGTACCGATGTCGTCACGGAACGAGTCGACCACGTCGGTGGTGTCGTCCTCCGACGCGTTGTCGATGATCACGATGCGACCCGGCTTCGGGTCCATCGCGGTGATGCTCGTGAGCAGTCCGGTGAGAAGGTGCGAGCGGTTGTAGGTGACGATGACGATCGTCGCCGTGGTCGGGTCGAATGCAGCGGGTGCCGCGGTCATGCCTTCTCCTTGAAGATCTGCTGCCAGGACGTGGAGGAGACGAGCTCGGGGAGCGCGTCACGGTAGTGCTTCTGCAGCTCGGGCCAACGGCAGCGCAGCTCGGCGTGCAGCCGGAGGGAATCGCGGAGCATCCGGCGGTGCGTGCGCCTGTCACGGATGTACAGGAGCTTGCCGGTGGAGTCCGCCGTCTCCACGAGCGCACTGTCGACGCTTCCCAGCCGCCACCAGACGGCGTCCTTCTTCCGGAACTCCGTCTGGGGCGCCGCGACGTTCTCCGGAGCAGGACGGTGGAACCAGTTCGAGACGAGCGTGGAGAGGGTCAGCCACCGCAGCTTCATCCCCTCAGGACTCATCGGTTCCTGCAGGTACCGGCGTCGTCCCGTCCGCGGGCGCCCGAGGTTCGACGTGTCGTGGTGCACGACCGTCTCCGGGAAGTCGGACGCGATCGCCCGGGCTGCGGGCATCGCTGTCGCGAGGCTCTCTCGCAGATGACGCGGCCCGGCCAGGACGTCCCGCAGTGCCTTCGCGCGAAGGGCCACGGGGTAGTACTGCATCATCATGAGGTGTTTGAGGTCGACGCGACGACTGTGCACCAGGAGCCGTCCGCTGCGGGGCGCGTTCGAGTGCAGGAGCGCGGCGACGATCCGATTTCGGGCATGGAAGTACGCCTGCCAGTCGATCATGTCGTCCTTGTTCACCCACGACACGTGCCACAGCGCCACACCGGGAAGCGAGAGGGTGCGGAAGCCCGCTTCGCGGGCGCGCAGGCAGAACTCGGCATCGTCCCATTTGATGAACGCCGGCAGCGCGAGTCCGACTCCGCGGATCACCTCGAGCGGGATGAGACACATCCACCACCCGTTGTAGTCGGCTTCCATGCGCGCGTGCAGGAAGGGGGAGTCCCGCAGGCTCGCTTTCGCGAAGTCGTGGGGCATCCGCTCCGGGTTGGCGTCGCCCCAGGCGAAGGCCGCCTCGTCGACGACCTCGGCCCAACCGTGCAGTGTGCAGCGTGCCATCAGGTCGAACATGTGGCCACCGACGATGGTGGGCTCGCTCGTGTAGCGGGCGAACACGATCGAGCGGCGGAGGGCCTCCGGCTCGAGTCGGACATCGTCGTCGAGCAGTTGCACGAACTCGCTCTCCGGACGCAGGAGCGATTCATGCATGGCCCGAGCGAATCCACCGGACCCGCCGAGGTTGTCCTGTCGGATCACGTGAAGCGTGTCGCCGAGGAGCTCGGCGACGGCTTCGTATCCATCCTGCTCGGCGACCAGCCGCGTGCCCTGGTCGATGAGGAAGATACGGTCGACGAGCGACAGCACATCGGGGGACGATGCCAACGTCCGCAGGGTCTCGACGCAGTAGTCAGGCTTGTCGAACGTCGTGATCCCGAGTGAGGCCTTGCCGGTTCGGATCGGCTCCTGCTCGGTCTCCCAACGCGCACCGTCCAGGACGACGGGCTCCTCATCCGCGACGACATCGAACCAGATCCAGCCGCCGTCTTCGTGGGGGCCGAGATCGAGATCGAAGGTCGTCGTGGCGTCTCCCACGACGGAGCGCGCCTCGATCCGGCGGGACTCGCCCTGCGCATCCGAACGATGCAGCAGCACGGTGCCCGATCCCGTGGAGCGCACGGTGAGACGCACGTCCCGCACGCCCGTCCAGTGGCGCCAGTATGCGGCGGGGAAGGCGTTGAAATAGGTGCTGAAAGACCACGTGCTCTTCGCCGGGACCCGCGCACCGGAGCGGTCGAGGATGCCCTCGATCGGTGTGACAGCAGCACGCGCCGCGCGTTCGTCCTCGGTGTCAGGTCGATGCTCGGCGTCCACGTAGAGCGGGAACACATCGGGGTCGTCGCCACCGGGGAAGACGACGTTCTGCAGGACGTATGCCACGGGTTGGTTTCTCCGATGTTGGTGTCACAGGCGGTTGTCGTGGGGACAGCGGCCGGACTCGACGAGCAGAGAGTAGCCTACCGTCCGCTCCCTTCGGATCAGCGGAGAGGCTCACCTCGGTGGCGAAGGGGCGACGGTTAGACTGACTGCGATGAAGGTACTGATCACCGGCGGCGCCGGATACATCGGATCCACGGTCGCCACCGCGTGCATCGAGGCGGGCATCGACGTGGTCATCCTCGACGACCTCTCCAAGGGGCTCCGAGCCTTCTGCGAGGGTCGCGCGTTCTACGAGGGCGACATCGCCGACCAGGTGGTCCTGGAACGTCTGCTCGCCGATCACCCCGACATCGATGCGGTCATCCACTGCGCTGCACGTATCGTCGTGCCCGAGTCGGTCACGGATCCCCTCGGCTACTACGAGACCAACGTGGGAAAGACGATCGTGCTGCTCCAGCATCTGCGTGACGCGGGGATCCCCCGCATCGTGTTCAGCTCTTCCGCTGCCGTCTACGAGGGGGAGAGCGGTGCGGGGGTCGATGAAGACGCTCCGCTGGCTCCCTCGAGTCCCTATGCCACGACGAAGGCGATGGTCGAGCAGATCCTCGAGGATGCGGCCTCCAACGGCGACTTCCGTGCGATCGCTCTCCGCTACTTCAACCCCATCGGCGCCGATCCGCAGATGCGCACCGGGTTGCAGAACCCTCTGCCTTCGCATGCTCTCGGGAAGATCATGCAGTCCCATGCCGCCGCCGAGGCCTTCTCGATCACCGGAACCGACTGGCCGACCAGGGACGGATCCGGGCTGCGGGACTACATCCACGTCTGGGACCTCGCGCTCGCGCACGTGGCGGCCGTCGAGCGATTCGACGAGGTCGCGACGGGCGATGACCCCTATCGGGTGATCAACATCGGTACCGGGGAGGGCGTGACCGTCCGCGAGCTGGTGGCGGCCTTCGAGCGGGTCACGGGTGAGGCTCTCGCCGTCGTCGAGACCGCGCGGCGTCCCGGCGATCAGGCCGGCGCGTTCGCGATCGTCGATCGTGCGGCCGAGGTGCTGGACTGGCGTGCCGAGCGCTCGGTGGACGACGGGGTCCGCGACGCGATCACCTGGGCGGAGAAGCTGCCCTCCATCCGCTGACGGCGCCCTTCGGCTACTCCTGAGGGCGGAGCGTCGGTATGGCTCCCGTGTGTGCCGCATCGATGTTCTCGCGCCAGGAACGCGACTGCCCTGCACGCAGGGCGCACAGCACGAGCATGAACCATCCCGCACCGACGAGGGTGAAGCTCTCGAACATGGAGTCGACCGCCAGCGTCACCAACATGATCGGCGTCCAGGCGTACACGACGGAGCGGCGCGTGCTCGCTACGAGCCAGGAGCGGATGAGAGCGACGCCGCCCAGCAGGAGGAAGAGCACCAGTCCCGCGGCGCCGAGCTGGAGCAGCACGTCGAAGAAGGCGTTCAGCGCGCTCTGATGGCGGTCGTCGAGTTGGAAGTTGATGTAGGTGAACGGGTACTCGCCCCGTGCCCAGTCGCCGAACCATCCCCATCCCTGGACCGGTTTCACGGCCACGAAATCGAGGATCGTGTTCCAGAGCGAGCCGCGGATCGAGAAGTCGGAGCCCGCATCGAGCACGGCGATGATCTGATGGCGCAGCGCGAACGCCGCCGCAAGGGCGAGGGTGACGACGACGCCGAGCGTCCACTGCACGATCGTGCGCCGGTCGGCCGGGGTGTGGCGGACGATCGTGAGGGCGATCGTGACGACGCCGACGGCACCGGCGAGCACGAGGACCGTCGGGGAGGAGGACAGCACCGCCAGGAAGCTCGCGAGAGCGATCGACGCCACGGCGAGCGGGGCTTTCACGGACTGCGTGCGCCACTCGATCACGAAGGTGATCAGCGCGATCACCGCGATGAATCCGAGCATGTTGCGGCTGCCGAAGAGGCCCTGGATCGGGCCGCCGACGGCGAGGTTCCCCTGGATCCCGAGGAAGGTGAAAGGCAGATCGAGCAGCACGCCGGACAGGATCTCCACTGCGAGGGACGCGGCCAGGAGCACCCGGAGCGTGTCGCCGATCGCGCGCACCGTCTGGAGCGTGTCGCGGACGTGGCCGATCGTGATGGCGAGGAACGCGAAGCCGAAGAGCGACATCCATCCGAAGATCGTGTCGGACTTGTCTGTGGTCCAGAAGACGCTCACCAGCGCCCAGGCGAGGAAGGCGAGCAATGACGACGGCGCGATGCGCAGCAGCGACAGCTCGTCGCGACGTATCCAGAGGATGGCCGCGCCCAGCAGGCAGAGCGCGGCGATGATCGTCGCCAGCGTTGTCGCCGACGTCATCTGCTGGATGGCATGGGAACCGAACACGGCAGCCAGCGCTGCGAGCGTGAAGGCGCGTGCCAACTCCACGGAGCCGAGCAGTCGCACGATCGGGCGTGCCGGCGTCACGGCACCCGCCGCTGCCGAGTGCCGCGTTCGAACAGCAGGTCGCGCTCGCCGACGCCGACCAGGGGCACCGACTTGAGCTTGAACGACAGCAGCACGAGCAGCATCCAGCCCCACAGCATGATGGGCGTCGACTCGGTCAAGCCCTGCACGAGCAGGACCACCGTGAACAGACTGGGCAGCAGGGTCAACGGCGAGAACGGACGTGCGTCATCGAGGTCCCAGCGGGGACGATCGACCGCGAAGAACCAGGAGCGCCACAGCAGCGTGCCGTAGGCGACCGCCATCAGCACCACTCCCACCACACCGAGCTGGAGCAGGACGTCGAGCCACATGTTGTGCGCGTGGAACACGGTGATCCCGTGATCGGTGATCCACCGGTCGAAGGCGGGATCATCGGGGATCCACGGGCTCGAGAACCCGTTGCCGACGATCGGGTGCTCGGCCGCCCGCTCCAGCACCTTGGTCCAGATCTTCTCGGATCGTCCGGTGAGGTCGCTGCTGCGACCGAGAAGCCCCAGCAGTGGCTCGCGCAGCAGCCAGATCCCCAGCGCGGCGGCCGCCGCGCCGCCGATCGAGACCACGTAGATGCGGGTGCGCGCTCCCGGAGTGCGGGCCCGCCGCATCAGCAGCGCGACAGCGAGCACGACGGCGACCGCCGCCGCGCACACGAGGGCCGTCGCCGATGCGGTCCGGAACAGGAAGTACGCGGCGAGAAGCATCCACAGGGCCAGCGTGGTGCGCCAGCGCGCCTTGGCTGCGAACAGCACTCCGAAGGTGATGATCGCGAAGAGCGAGATGATCGCGAGCAGATTCGCGTTCCCGACGATGCCCTGGATCCTGCCGCCGTCGAACAGGTTGTCGCGGACCCAGTACCACTGCGGATCGATCTTGCCGTCCGGGAGGGTGAGGAAGTTGGGCAGCAGCGGCCCGTGCAGCACCAGCGAGACCCAGAGCTCGATCGCCAGCGAGAGGCCGAGGATCCATTTGAATGCCGACGAGAGGGCCCGGACGATCTCGTGCCAGGTGAGCACGTGGGCCAGGAAGAGCGCGTTAACCGTGACGGCGGCGAGAAGGATCCAGGTGACGACTGTGGGACCGCGCCACTGCGACCACGCAACGGAGACGAGCGCGAAGGCGGTGTAGCCGAGGGCTGTCCAGGGCAGGCGCCGCCAGCGGAAAGGCTGGGGGCGATTGCGGGCGAGCATCGGAATGCCGATGCCGAGAGTCGTGAGCGTGAAGACGGCGAGCGTCACGGCGGCCCCGTCCCGCCCGAGCAGGTTGTAGACCGCGGAGTGGGCGAAGGTCACGAAGAGCACGAGGATCGCATACCCGCGCAGCAGCAGATGCCCCGTCGACTCGCGCTCCGGCGCGGTGGGCGGGGCAGACACCGGATGCTTCGTGTACTGGGCCATCGCGTTCAGGCTACCGCGCCGTGCTCCGGGCGTCGCTGAACGCCGCAGCACCGCTCTACGCTGGGGTACATGCTGCTGCGCCTCTCGAACACGCCCCGTGACTACGCCTGGGGGTCGGACTCGCTTCTCGCCGGACTCGAGGGGCGTACGCCCACCGGTGCGCCGGAGGCCGAGGTGTGGTTCGGGGACCATCCCGGCGACCCCGCCGACGTCGCGGGCGGCGGCACGCTCGACCAGATCACCGGGGGCACGCTCCCGTACCTGTTCAAGCTGCTCGCCGCGGGGAGCCCGCTCTCGATCCAGGTGCACCCGACGATCGATCAGGCCAAGGCAGGATGGGAGCGGGAGAGCGATCTCGCCGCGGACGACCCTCGGCGCAACTATCGCGACGCCAACCACAAGCCGGAACTCCTCGTCGCACTCAGCGAGCGCTTCGAGTCCCTGAGCGGACTGCGTCCCGTTCCCCGGACGCTCGCGTTGCTCGGCGCTCTCGAGGACAGCCACGGCGTCCAGGAGCTCCGGACGCGCCTGAGCGCGGAAGGCGACGTCCTGCGCGACGTGATCGCCTGGCTGCTCGGTGGCGGTGCACGCGCTGAGGTCGACGACATCATCGCCGCGGTCGTCGCTGCCTCCACCCGCGAAGACGCAGGGGAGTGGAGCACGACTCTGCAGGCGATAGCGAGCGTGGCGCAGACGTACCCTGGCGACCCCGGCGTCGTGGTGGCGCTGCTCATGAACCACGTCGTCCTCGAGCGGGGCGAGGGGATCTTCCTCCGTGCCGGCCTCCTCCATGCCTACCTCTCCGGTCTCGGCGTGGAGATCATGGCGGCCAGCGACAACGTGCTCCGCGGCGGACTCACTCCCAAGCGCATCGACGTCCCCGAGCTTCTCGCGATCCTCGACACCGCCCCCGGAGAAGTGCCGGTGCTGCGGGCGCGGGATGAGGGTCCCGTCACGCCGTATCCCGTTCCGGTGCCCGACTTCGCCCTCGAACGGGTCATCGTCGACGGCACCCCGCTCACGATCGGGCTCTCCGGGCCCACGATGGTCCTCGCGACGGCCGGTGAGGTGACGGTGACCTCTTCACAGGGCGAGGCGCTCACACTCGCGGTCGGGACCGTCGCCTTCGCGGACTCCACCGAGGAGGGGATCACCCTCACGGGTGCTGGTGAGGCGTTCGTCGCCGGACCCGGACGCTGACACGGGCTCATCGGACGCGATCCGACACGCCGGTGGCAGGTCAAGAACCTTAAAGAGTTCCTTGAGGGTTTACGATCCGCGACTTGACCGGAGCGAATGACACGGGTGTAATTAGTCATGCGCACGGCCCGCCGGGGGGCGGAGACAGGGTTGGAGATCGAGATGACGGGATACCGTTCAGACGTACCGGAGAACTGGTTCGTCGATCCGATCAACCTCGGTGTTCCCGGGGTGCGACGCGCGGACGCTGCAGAGGACGACAATGCCCTCGCCTGGCAGAGCGACGCGCTCTGCTCCCAGACGGACCCCGAGGCGTTCTTCCCTGAGAAGGGCGGCTCGACCAGAGACGCCAAGCGGATCTGCACTTCGTGCGACGTCCGTGGCGAATGCCTCGAATACGCTCTCAACAACGACGAGCGATTCGGCATCTGGGGCGGGCTCTCCGAGCGCGAGCGTCGCAAGCTCAAGCGCCGCGCCAGCTGAGTCGTCCATCGCTCCCGGAGCGAGAACCGCAGGGATGCGTGGCTTCGCGGGCGCGCCGCGTCCAGTACGCAGACGTCGGGGGTCGCGCGCATAGGCTGACGACGTCATGCCAGCCCGAGTTCACGCCATCATCGTCGCGCGCACTGGATCGTCCTCCCGAGCGCAACTGCTCCGCACTCTCGACGCCCTCCGCGCTCAGACCACTCCCGCCGCCGCTGTAACGCTCGTCGTGTGCGGCGACGCATCGTCAGTGCGCGAGAGCGAGGCCGTCGCGAGCACCGTCGAGGGGATCATCGAAGCGCGCGCCACCACCTCCTTCGCCGAGGCCGTGGAGCTCGCGAGGCCCCGAGTCGCGGAAGGCTCGGCGATCTGGCTGCTCGCTCAGGACACCACGCCGCACCCGCGGGCACTCGAGCGCCTGAGCGGGATGCTGGAGCGCTCGCCCTCCGCCGCGATCATCGCTCCCAAGCTCGTGGCCTCGGACAACGACCGCGAGATCGTGTCGCTCGGCGTCAGCATGACCGCTCTCGGACGCTCGGTCGAACTCGCGGCCGGTGAACTCGACCAGGGACAGCACGACCGCTCGGACGACGCACTCGGTGCGGACGTGCGAGGTCTCCTCATCCGGGGCGAGGTCCGCGATGCCCTGCGGCCGGATCCCGCGCTCGCCGGCGCAGACGAGGGCCTCGACCTCGGAGTCCGCGCGCGCTTGGGCGGAGGGCGCGTCGTGCTCGCTCCAGGCGCGCGCGTCTCCGTATCCCCCGATGGTCCTGCCGCGCTGCCGTCCGGCCGATTCCGGCGCGCCTTCGTCACCCGGCTGGCCCAGCTCCATCGGCGCCTGGCTTATGCGCCTGCCGCAGCCGTACCTCTGCACTGGCTCAGCCTGCTGCCCCTCGCGCTGTGGCGCTCGATCACCGATCTCGTCGCGAAGCGCCCGGAAGCCGTGCTTCCCGAATGGGGTGCCGCGCTCACGGCGATGTCTCGGTTTGGCGCCGTCGTGCGCTCGCGCGCAGCGATTCGTGCGTTCCGCACCTCCAGCTGGGCCAGCATCGCGCCGCTGCGAGTGACGTCTTCGGAGTTGCGGCGACGGCTGGACGACGGCCACGGGAGCGAGGGCGGTGCGGTCAGCGAACTGCGCTTCTTCTCGGGGGGCGGCGCCTGGGCCGTGCTCGCAGCGCTGGTGGTCAGCATCGCCTCCTTCACGAGCCTGCTGGCATGGCCGACGCTGGGGGGAGGGGCACTGCTGCCCCTCCGACAGACCGTGGGTGCGCTGTGGAGCGACGCCGCGTGGGGGATGCGGGACGTCGCCCTCGACCTGGTCGGCCCTGCCGACCCCTTCGCGTCGGTCGTGGCGGTGCTGGGCTCGCTCTGGCCGGCCGGCCCCTCGTTTTCGGTGGTTCTGCTGTGGATCCTCGCGCTCCCGCTCGCCGTGCTCGGCGGCTGGTTCGCCGCGACGCGGGTGACCGACCGTGAGGGCCTGCGCATCTTCGCGGGAGTCGCGTGGGCTCTCGCCCCGACCTTCCTCACCGCGCTCGTCGACGGGCGCCCGACTGCGGTCCTGGTACACCTCCTGCTCCCGTGGCTCTTCCACAGCGCGGTGGTCGCGCATCGCTCCTGGGGTGCCGCGGGAAGCGCCTCGCTGCTCCTCGCCGCGGTCGTCGCCTGCGCTCCCTCGCTCGCCCCCGCCCTCGCACTGCTGTGGGTCGTCGCACTCGGCATCGTGCTGGGAACCGCGCAGTTCCGCGGCGCGGGCCGGTTGCTGTGGCTGCCGGTGCCCACGATCGTCCTCTTTGCGCCGCTCGTGTTCTGGCAGCTCGCACACGGCACGCCGTTGGCACTGCTGGCCGATCCCGGATTCATCTGGGCGGGCCCGCAGGTCGCCGCCGACGCCGCAGGGCGTCTCGCGCTCGCCGGCGGCTTCCCGACGCCGGCGCTGGCCGGATGGATGGAGATCGTCCCGCCGTCGATCGCCGTATGGGCTCCGTTGCTCTGCGCCCCCATCGCCGTGCTCGCGCTCGGAGCAGCGGTCGCGCCGCGCTGGCGTGCGGGGATCACCCTGCTCGTCGTCGCTGCATCCGGCCTCGCGACGGCCTTCCTCGCTGTCGGCGTCACCGTGAGCTTCGCGCAGGGAACTCCGGTCGCGATCTGGCCAGGGGCAGGGCTCAGCCTGGCCTGGATCGGCGTGGTCGGTGCCGCGGTCGTCACCCTGGACACCGCTCTCACCATGCCGCGACTGCGGATCTCCGCCGCGGTCGTCGCGGCGGTGGCACTGGCGGTGTGCGCGGTTCCCGCGCTCAGCGCGCAGCACACCGGCCGTTCGGTCCTGACCAACGGACCCGATTCGACGTTGCCGGCGTACGTGGCGGCGCAGGCAGCCGGCGATCGCCCGATCGCGACCCTCGTGCTGACCCCGCAGAACGACGGCGGCCTCGCCGCTGAGGTGACGTGGGGCGCGAGCGAGACCCTCGGTTCGCAGTCGACCTTGACCTCCACAGCCATCGAGCCACAGGGCGCCGACATCTCGACGCTGGCCGTGGATCTCCTCTCCGCGCGCGACTTCGATGCGCCGGGTGCCCTCGCCGAGACGGGCATCAGTTACGTGCTCGTCGCCCAGGTCCGGGGAGAGGGCGACAAAGCGCGGGCTCTGCGCACCGAGGCCGTCGCAGCGATCGACCAGCGTGCCGGCCTGGTGCACGCGGGGACCACCGACCGTGGAGTGCTCTGGCGGCTGGAGGCCGAACCTGCCGAGCAGCCCTCCCTCACCTCCGCCCAGCAGGGCACGGCACGACTCGTGATCACCCTGCAGCTGATGGCGGTGTTCGCCGCCCTCCTGCTGTCGATCCCGACGAGGGCATCCCGCCGCGCCGCACGCTCCCGCTCCCGGATCGTCGGTCGTGTGCCGGACGAGCCGATCGTCCTGCCGAGGCACAGGGAGGACGCTGACCTCATCGACGAAGCTCCGGTGGGGACGATCGAGGACCCGCAGGACGAGCCCGCACTGAACGAGGATGCCCTCGCGCCGATCGCCCAGCCGACCAGCGACGAGCCGTCTTCGTCTGGCGCAGAAGCGTCGACGGACCGCGGTGAACGACGCCCGACCTCTACCGAGGAGGACCGATGAGCAGTGGCAACCGCGCATTCCGAGTCGCCGCGACCGGTGCCAGGGTCATCACGGGCGTGGCGGTCATCGCCGCGTGCGTGATCGGTGTCGCGACGGCGGTGCACGCCCCGTGGCCTGTCGTCGCGCACGATCCGGCACAGGTCGAGGTCACACCGGTCCCCGGTGACAGCATCCTCGTCTGCAACGGTGACCTCCGTGCACTCGGGCGCGACGCCGCGGCCCCGCTGGACATGCTCCCCGCAGCCTCCCCGTCCCTGACGACAGGAGGTACCGCGGGAGCTCCGGAAGCGGATCGGCTCGCGGTGACGGATCTGCCGGAGGCCGAGGGACCGGAACGGCTCACAGGGCGGGTCGACGGGCGCACGGCACCGCTGATCGCCGGAGCGGAGTCGATCACGATCGCGGCCGACGACCTCGCGGGATACGCCGCCCTGCCGTGTGGTCAGCCGCGATTGGAGTCGTGGCTCGTCGGAGGAAGCATCGACACCGGGACGGAGGACATCGTGACGCTGACGAATGCGGCCGATGTGCCGTCCACGGTCACGCTGTCGGTGTACGGACCCGCGCGGAGCACGCGGACGGTGATCGTCCCCGCGCGCTCGCAGACGGCCCTTCCCCTCACCTCATTCACCACCGGCAACGACGTGCCCGTGGTGAAGGTGAGCGCGGTGGGAGCCCCGGTGCGCGCAGCCCTGCAGTCATCGCTGGTGCGGGTTCTCGATCCCGCGGGCATCGACCTGCAGGACTCGGTCCCCGGGGCGCAGCAGAGGCTCGTGTTCACCGGGGTGGAGGCGTTCCCGGCCAGCGGCGACGACTCCGAGATGACTGTTCTTCGCGTTCTGTCGCCGGGCGTCGGCGCTCGCGTCCAGGTCAAGGTCCACGCCGAGGGGGAGGCGGGTCTGGCCGATGAGTTCACCGTCCCGATCGAAGCCGATCTCCCGTCCCAGGTTTCCCTGTCCGGTCTCGAGCCGGGTCGGTACACGGTCGAGGTGGAAGCGGACGTGCCGCTCATCGCCGCCGTCCGACAGCAGGACGGATTCGGGCTCGACTCGGACTTCGCCTGGGTGATGCCGGCTCCTGAGGTCGATGTCGATGTGGTGTTCGCCGTGCCGTCCGGTCCGGCGGCCAGACTGCAGCTCGCCAACACGTCCGACGCTGACGCCACCGTCACACTCGAACCCGTGGACGGGGGGCAAGCGCAGGAGATCGTCATCCCGGCAGGCGAGACCGCCGGGGTCGCCGTCGCGGGGCGTACGACCTATCGGATGCAGACGACGGCGCCCGTGCACGCTGCGGTGGCGCTCACGGCTCCCGGCGCCATCGCGGTGATGCCCGTCCAGACGAGCGCCGGCGGAGAGAAGCCGATCACGGTCTATCCCTGAGCGGCGCACCGCGTTCGGGCCGACATGCCGGCAACGACTGTCGTGGCGTCAGTCGTGGTGTCAGTGGTCGTGGCCGAGGTCCCACGGCTCGCGGCCGACGTACTCGGCCGCTGCCCGGAAGACCGCGCTCTCGATGGCCATGCGCCGGTGCGCAGCATCGTCGTGCCCAGGGGGCAGGAGCCGTTCGATGGGGAGTCGGAACAGCACGATGCGCCGGTTCTCGCGGTCGAGATACCACCGGGGCACTTCGTCGGTCGCGTCGAACCCCGGGATCGCGCCGATCTCGAACCGGACGTCCTGCAGTTCGGGCCAGGTACCGCGGAGGAACTCGACGGCCGTGCCGACCGTGAGGTCGAACCGGTCGATGCGTCCGTCGAGAGGAGCCAACGGCGGACGCACGACCTCGCTGCGGCCCAGGCGACCATGTCGCCCATGCCGCGCACCGCGCCGAGGAGCGGCGGTGGCGGGGGTGGCGCGTCGACGAGGCATGACGAAAGTCTAGGCGGTGGCGGCTCGCCCGGCGCGGCATCCGTCGCCGCGTCGGAGTGCGCCGTACGCTGGCGGAGATGGACGGACGACTGTGCTCGAAGGTCGGCTGCGCGCGAGAGGCCGTGGCCACCCTCACCTACGACTACGGCGATCAGATGGCGGCCCTCGGCCCGCTCGGCGCTGCGAACGATCCTCAGGCGCATGATCTGTGCTCGCCCCACGCCGACCGGCTCTCGGTGCCCGCCGGGTGGCTCGTCGTTCGTCACGAAGCACTGCGCGCCTGACACCGGTGGATCGACACGCGGTCACAGCCGAGCGCTGAATTCCGAAGTCTGGATACGCTGACCGCAGGCGTGCCAGGGCGGCGCGGCCGGAAAGGCATTCGTGATCGTCTGGCGTCGCTGGATCTTCCCCCTGCTTCTCGTCGTGGTCTTCGGCGCGTGCGCCGCGGCTCTCGTCAAGATCGCGTTCTTCCCCGACCGCGCGGAGAGCGTCGTCAGTCCGGAGGCCGGGATCACGGATCCCGTCGTGGCTGTCGAGCGCGGTTCGGTCGTGAACGCGCTGAGCCTGAGCGGGAACGTGGCGCGCGACGACGACTTCGCCGTCCGGGGTGAGCTCAACGGCACCGTCCTCGCCGTGCACGTGGGGGAGGGGGCGACCGTGACCGCGGGGCAGAAGCTGTACACCGTGCGTCAGGAGGAGCCGCGCAAGGACATCGACGTTCTCGCGCCCGAAGCCGGCGACGTGTCGGAGTTCGCCGTCGTCAAGGGCCAGGCCACCACGGTCGGCACCGAGACGTACAAGCTCACGCCAGCGCGCTACCACCTGCTCGCCACCGTCGACCCCGTGCAGCTGTACCGGCTCGTCAATGCTCCCACCGAGGCCACGGTCACCATCACGGGCGGCCCTGCCCCGTTCGCGTGCACCGGTGTGGGAGTCCAGGTGACGGCGGAGGGCACCGCGAATGTGCGCTGCGCGATCCCGGTCGACCAGACGGTCTTCGCAGGTCTCCCCGCGAAGATCGATCTCGCTCTCGGCCAGGTGGATGACGCGCTGGTGATCCCGGTCACCGCCGTCCAGGGCGGTGCGGGGTCGGGGAAGGTCTGGGTCGACGCCGGTGACGGCTCCGACCCCGAGGAGCGGGCGGTGACTCTCGGCGTCAACGACGGCGTCATGGTCGAGGTGACGGAGGGCCTGGCGGAGGGCGACACCATCCGTCAGTTCGTGCCCGGCTTCGTCGCGCCGGTCGAGGAGTTCTGCTATGAGGTCTCCCCGGGAGTGGAGCAGTGCGACACCGGGACCAGCTGGTGAGCCTGGTCGCGCTCGACGACGTCTCCAAGAGCGTCCTGCTCGCCGATGACTCGCGCCTGGAGATCCTTCGGGGCGTCACCCTCGAGGTCGGAGCGGGGGACCACGTCTCCATCGTGGGTCGCTCGGGGTCGGGGAAATCGACGCTGCTCAACATCTTGGGGATGTTGGATGCGCCCACCTCCGGCTCCGTCGCGTTCGAAGGTCGGGAGGTGCGCCGGATGCGCTCCGGTCGCCTCGACCGCCTTCGCGGCGACAACGTCGGCTTCGTGTTCCAGCAGTTCAACCTCCTGCCGGGGCGTACGGCGATCGACAACGTGATGATGCCGCTCGGGCACGCGAAGGGGCGGATGTTCTGGAACCGTCGCCAGATCGCGGCCGACATGCTCGAGCGCGTCGGTCTGGGGCATCGCGTCGACCAGATCGCCGACAAGCTCTCCGGCGGTGAGCAGCAGCGTGTCGCCATCGCGAGGGCTCTCGTCCGCAGACCGGTCCTGATCCTCGCGGACGAGCCCACCGGAGCCCTCGATATCGACACCGGGGCGTCGGTCATGTCGCTGCTCGACGAAGTGGCGACGGAGACCGACGCGGCACTGGTGACCATCACGCACGATCTCCATGTCGCTGCGCGGGCGCGGCGCCACTACCGACTCGACGCCGGACGCTTGGAGATCGCCGACCTCAGCCGCGCCTTCGAGGCGTCGACGCTCGCCGCCCCCGTGCCCTCAGCCGCACCGGAGGTGGTCGCATGACCGGTTTCCTCGGCGCCCTCTCCGACGCCTGGGCCGAGATCCGGGTGCACAAGCTGCGCGTGCTGCTCAGCCTCATCGGGATCGCCGTGTCCGTGGGCGCGCTCACCGCGGTCGTCGCGATCTCCGAGTACCAGCGACAGTTCCAAGCCGAGCAGTCCGACCGGTGGGGCGGACGAGCGGCCACCGTCGTCGTCGCGGTCAACAGCGACGACGGCACGCCCGTCGACGCCGACGAGTTCGATGCCCGCTTCGACCGCGTGTCCGAGCGCTTCGGGTTCAGCCACACGGCGCGCATCTCCCAGGGCGTGATGCTCGACGTCCAGCTCCCCGACGGGATCGTGCAGGTTCCGGCCCGCGTCATGGATCCCGCGTTCTCGCAGATCCATCGCGAGCGCCTCCTGGAAGGGCGGTGGTTCCTCGATTCCGACAGCGAGGCGATGGCCCCGCCCGTCGTCATCACGGAGCCCCTGTGGGACCGGCTGGGGCGTGTGCCGTTGTCGCAGCACCCGACCGTGACGCTCGGCGGCCCGGCCGGCGGGACGTACCAGGTGATCGGCATCACTCCGCGCCAGGGGATGGGCGACGAGGAGATGCGCGTCGATGTGCTGTACGACTCCTACCGTGCCCGCGTGGATGCGCTCCCGACCGATGCGTGGACGCAGTACGAGATCTGGATGGGGACCGGCCAGGTGGATCGCATCGCGCCGGTGCTCGCGATGGACCTCAGGGCGGGGCTGCCCGAGGGCCAGACGGTGTCGGTGAGCAGGTCCGACTGGGCTGCGCA
This sequence comes from Microbacterium sp. Ag1, assembly GCF_001005635.1. NCBI lineage: Bacteria > Bacillati > Actinomycetota > Actinomycetes > Micrococcales > Microbacteriaceae > Microbacterium > Microbacterium sp. Ag1. The sequence continues at coordinate 76,947 of NZ_LBCR01000034.1, read as the reverse complement.
GCCGGGGGCTCTGGATGCGCAGGCGACGTTCGAGATGGTCACCGGTGGTATCGCGGCCCTGATCCTCGCCCTCGGGGCGCTCAGCCTGATCAACATCCAGCTCGTGGCGATGCGTCAACGCGTTCGGGAGATCGGGGTCAGGCGCGCTTTCGGTGCCAGCTCGGGGCGGGTCTTCTTCGCGGTGTTCCTGGAGAGCCTCGTGGCCACCACGGTCGCGGGAGTGATCGGGATCGCGATCGTCGTCGCGGTGCTGCGCTCGGAGTGGATCATCACGTCGATGTTCTACGGGATCCAGGACATCCCGCCCTTCCCGATGCGCGCGGCGCTCATCGGCCTCCTCGCGTCGGTCATCGTCGGTGCGGTGTCCGGGTTCATCCCCGCGCTGGTCGCTCTCCGTGTCAAGGTGATCGACGCGATCCGCTTCTGACGCACGCGTGAAGGTGCGGAGGACGCCGCGGTGACCGGCGCCGTTCAGACGCCGACGCGCCGCCCGGTGAGCCGTTCGGCGCGACGGTCGGAGTTCTCCAGTGCCCGGCGTTCGCGTTCCCGGCGCAGGACGGTGATCCCGATCAGCGCCTGCTCCGGCGGAGCCGGAGGCAGCGGCGAGACGAAGGGGGTCGCCTCGGTCAGCAGATCGAGCGCGACACGTGCCCGTGCCGCAGGAATCATGCGGGGGGCGCTCTGCAGGAACTGGGAGATGCGCCGCGCGAGCCGGTCGGGGAGCCGAGCGACGTCGGCGATCTGGGCCCAGCCGCCCAACGACGGAGGAAGCACGGGTACGTGCGCGACGAGAGCGGGGGTGCGCACGCGCTGACTGTAGGTGCCGGCGACCAGGTCGCCCAGGCGCTGCGATCGCGCGTTGAACGCGCCGGTGAGCACCGCCACACCGCCGAAGGTCATGTAGATCTCCAGCACGCCGAGGAGGGCGCGGATGAAGGCGTGTCGGAACCCCGCGGCGCCTCCGTCCACGCGCACGATGCGCCCGCCGACCGCGAGCTTGCCGAGGCTGCGTCCCTTCAGGGCGACCTCCATCGTGATCGGCAGCACCACGAAGCTCACCACGAAGGCCGAGACCACGGCGATCCGATCCGTCGTCTCGTCGAGCACGCCGGCGTCGAGCAGCCAGATGCGCAGGAAGATCCACAGGAGGAACACGGCGTATCCGAGGAGCATGTCGATCGCGGCGCCGAGCGCTCGGAGCAGGAAGCCGATGGGCTGCACGTCGATCGCCACGGCCTCGCCGGAGAGCACCTCGTCTGCAGCATCGATCGGGGTGGACATGAGTACAGTAAATCAGGTGGATGCCGATGCGCTGACAGATGCACGCCGCGCCGAATGGGAGCGGCTGGACCAACTCAGTCGCGCCCGTCTCGACGGGGACGGGGTCGACGAGCTCATCGTCCGATACCGCGCCGCCTCCGCCGACCTGGCTGAGCTCAAGACCTCGGTCGGCGATTCGCCGCAGGGTGCCTACCTGTCGACCATCCTGGTCCGTGCACGCCTGCGTCTGACCGGTGCATCGGACAGCATCCTCACGCAGACCGGACGCTTCTTCCGCCTGCAGCTTCCCGCTGCGCTGTATCGCCTGCGTTGGACGACCCTGGTCATCGCGATCTCCTTCATCGCGGTCGCCGTCGGCACCGCGGCCTGGATCGCGAGCGATCCCGCGCTCGTGGCGACTCTGGGCTCGCCGTCCGCACTCGAGCAGTATGCGGACGAGAGCTTCACGGGCTACTACACCGAGAACCCCGCCGCCGTGTTCATGGGCATGGTCTGGACGAACAACGCCTGGATCGCGATGCAGTGCGTGCTCTTCGGCGTCACGGGGATCTGGCCGGTCTACATGCTCGTGCAGAACGCGATGGGTCTCGGGACCACCGGCGCGGTGATGGCCGTCCACGACAAGGCCGACCTGATGGTGCTGTACATCCTTCCGCACGGGATGCTCGAGATGACCTGTATCTTCGTGGCGGCCGCCGCAGGTCTGCACGTGTTCTGGGCCTGGGTGGCGCCGGGGCGACGCACGCGAGGTGAAGCGCTCGCCGAGCAGGGCCGAGCGCTCGCGACCGTGGCGATCGGTCTGGTCTTCGCCCTTTTCCTCGCGGGGCTCGTCGAAGGTTTCGTCACCGGTTGGGCACTGCCGTGGCCGGTCAAGATCGGTATCGGAGGCGCGGCACTCGCCGTGTTCCTGATCTACATGCTCGTCATCGGCGGGCGCGCGCACCGCCAGGGTGAGACGGGAGACCTCGTCGAGTACGAAGCGGGTACGCCGCGTCTGGTGGCGGGCTGACAGACGGTGAGCCGCCACATCTCATCGTGGACGGGGGTTCAGAGCCGACCAGCCGCTTTCAGCTCCAGATAGCGGTCGGCGATCCGGGGAGGAAGCTCCTCCGGATCGGCGGCGATCGCCTCTCCGCCCGCCCTGCGGATCGCATCGGCGACGTTCTCCGCATCGCGGAGGGTCCTCTCGGCCGCTGCTGCGAGGTACACGTCCTCCCGGGAGTCGCGTCGGCGCGCGAGCGCGGAGATGCCGTCATCGGTCACGGAGCCGACCAGCACGGTGGTCGCGCGTGACGCGTTCGGGAAGGCACCGAGGAATCCGCGCGCCGACTCGGCGGCATCCTGCGCGGTCAGAGCCACGATGAGCGAGGGGCGTGTGGTGAGCGTGCGGACGGCGGTGAACGCGCCGTGCCAGTCCGTGTCGACCAGCCGAGCGTGCACCGGAGCCATGGCGTCGGTGAGTGCCGGCAGCAGCGCGGCGCCGTCGACGCCCGTCACCCGCGCGCGGACCACCCTGTCGTACATCAGGAGGTGCACATGATCACCCGCGCGGGAGGCGAGTGCCGCCAGCAGCAGCGCGGCCTCCAGTGAGGCATCCACGCGGGTGCCGTCCCCGACACGTGCGGCAGCCGTGCGTCCCGTGTCGATGATGATGACGACGTGGCGATCCCGCTCCGGCCGCCAGGTCCGCAGCATGGTGGTCCCGGCGCGAGCCGTCGCCCTCCAATCGATCGAACGCACGTCGTCTCCGCGCACGTACTCCCGCAAGGAGTCGAACTCGGTGCCCTGACCGCGCACCTGGATGCTCGTGTTGCCGTCCAGCTCGCGCAGCCGGGCGAGTCGCGACGGAAGATGCTTGCGGGAGGAGAACGCCGGGAGCACTCTGATCGCCCCGCGGACGACGTGCCGGGCCTGTCGACCGGCGATGCCGAGGGGCCCGCGCGAACGCAGCATCACGAAATCGCTCACGAGTTCTCCGCGGCGGCGGGGGAGGAGCGGAATGGCGACCCGGCCGCGTTCGCCAGGAGCGATGTGCAGACGCTGCCGGTCGAGCGGAGCGCCCGCTGTCGGCTGCCATGCGTCGCGGAGCGTCGCGTTCAGTGCCCTGTTGCCGTGGTTGTGCACCGCGACGCTCACCGGGACCGGCTCGCCGAGCCGCGCGCGTGCGGGCAGCCGGCGGCTCACGGTGACGGAGCGAGGACTCGCGGCGAGGGCGACGTCGACGGCGACGAGCAGCAGGCACAGAGCGATCCAGGCGCCGAGCACCGCGTACGCCGGATAGCCCGCGAGCCCGGCGATGACGAGCGGGACGATACCGACGGCGATGGCGACGGCGAGGCGACCGGTGATGAACACCTAGATCGGCACCCTGGTCTGCTGCACCACCGAGGTCAGCACCGCATCGGCGGATACGCCTTCCATCTGCGCATCGGGGCGCAGCTGGAGACGATGGCGCCACACCGGGACCAGCATCGTCTGCACATGATCGGGCGTGACCGCCGAAGACGCGTTGAGCCAGGCCCAGGCCTTCGCTGCGGCGAGCAGTCCGGTGGAGGCGCGGGGGCTGGCACCGAGCTCGACCGAGGGCGACTGGCGGGTCGCTCGGGCGAGATCGACGACGTAGCCGAGGACGTCGTCGGTCACCTCGACCGCGGCAGCAGCGTGCTGCGCCGCTCGGATCTCCTCGGCGGTGACCACCGCCTCCACTCCGGTGAGCTCTCTGGGGGAGAAGCCCGAGGCGTGCCGACGCAGCACCGAGACCTCCGCGTCGCGCTCCGGCATCCCGACGACGAGCTTCATCAGGAAGCGATCCAGCTGTGCTTCCGGCAGCGAGTAGGTGCCCTCGTGCTCGATCGGGTTCTGAGTCGCTGCGACGAGGAACGGGTCGGGGAGGGGGCGACTGACCCCGTCCGCCGACACCTGGCGCTCCTCCATGGCTTCGAGGAGTGCAGCCTGGGTCTTCGGCGGCGTGCGGTTGATCTCGTCCGCCAGCAGGATGTTGGTGAACACGGGACCGGCTCGGAAGTCGAACTCGCCGGTGCGTGCGTCGTAGACCAGGGAGCCGGTCACGTCGCCGGGCATCAGGTCCGGAGTGAACTGCACGCGCTTGGTGTCGAGGCCGAGTGCCCGCGCGAAGGAGCGCACGACCAGCGTCTTCGCGACACCGGGCACACCCTCGAGCAGCACATGTCCGCGAGCGAGCAAGGAGACGAGCAAACCGGTGACGGTGCCGGCCTGGCCGACCACGGCCTTGTCGACTTCCGTGCGCACCCGGTGCATGGCCTGACGCAGCGTGGCGTCATCGGTGGGATGGTTCTCAGGGGTCACGTGTTTCCCTCTGCTTCTCGGGGATGGGCGGTCGTGTCGGTGCGGGCGGTCTCGTCCACCGCTGTCTCGAGCTGGTCGAGGCGTCTGGCGAGTTCGATCAGGGCGGCGTCGTCCTCGGGCGGGGGCCCGGCCAGCAGTACCTGGAGCGTGCCGCGCGGGACCCGCAGCCGATCCGATGCCGCGTCGGCGACCTCATCCGCGTCGGCGTGGACGGCGAGTCCGAGCCGACGGGCGAGACGTCGCCGAGTGCCGTCGCGGAGCGCCTGCGCGGCGTGTGCGGAGTCCGCGGCTCTGGCCGTGAGACGTGCGCGTCCCTGCATCGTCTCCGAGGCTCGCACGGTGACCGGCAGCGTCTCGGCGACGAGGGGACCGAACCGCTGGCCGCGCCAGATCGCCGTCGCGACCCCCACCGCGATCAGCAGCAGGATGGCGGGCGTCACCCACGGGGGCGTGAGGCTGCCCAGTGTGTCGACCGGCTCGGCTTCGATGTCGGAGTCCGCGAAGCTGGGGACATACCAGACGATGCGGTCGGTCTGACCGAGCAGGGCGAGTCCGAGGGCCGCATTCCCGTTCTCGGCGAGGTAGGCGTTGCCGAAGAGCCTCGATCCCTCCACCACGGTGCGCTGAGGACTGGTGCGACGATCGACGAGGACGGCTGCGCCCTCGTCATCCCCGAAGCAGGCCTGCACGCCGTCTGCGGCGGCGAAGAGACGGTCGGCGCGGATCGTGCCGACCTTCGCGAACTCCGCGACATCGCACTCCGCGCTCACGGCCGACGATGTGCCCGGCGCGTTGTCGCCGATGCGGAGCTCGTTCAGCAGATGCGTGCTCGTGGACAGGTACACCACGCGCTCCGCGGGTTCGGTGAGCGTCGCGAGTGCTTCGTCGGTGAGCGTGTAGGGGTTGGCCATGACCAGTGTGGTGTCGGCGTCGATCGCCGCGCGGGCCTCGACTCGTGACCGATGGACGTCGACCTCGACGCCCTGATCGCGCAGGATGTTCGCGAGCGCGAGTGCGCCGGCATCGTCGCGGGCCTCGGGGTCGAGGGCGCCGCGCGCACCGGGTGCCGTCGCGGCTACGCGAAGACCCACCACCGTGACGATCAGCACGAGCGCCGCGACGATGGCCCAGCCGATGATGGACTTCGCGCGACTCGGGCGGCGTTCGGCGGTGGAGAGCGGTTCGGCGTCGGAGGCGGCGGGGAGCAGGGGCGTGCGCTCGCTGTCTGTGATGCTCACGCCGGCACCACTTCCAGGCGGCGTCCGCGGATCCGATCGTCGGTGTCGACGAGATCCCGATACGCCTCCGCCGTCGCGTGATGTCCGAGATAGCGGACATCGTCGAAGGTGAGGGCGGCGCGTCGCATCGCCTCGGCCTCGTCCGAGAACACCGTGCTGGCCTCGCGGGCGATCCCCTGAGCGGTCGCGCCGGGTGCCGGATCGATCAGATCGCGTTCCCGCAGGCTGCGGGCGATGGCGCGATAGCGCAGGACGGTCGCGGAGTCCCAGTCGCCTTCGCGTGCGGCGCGCTCGGCATCCGATCTCAGCTGTGCTGCGGTGCGGTCGTCCGCCGCACCAAGGAGGTCTCCGTGCGCCCGCCTGATCGACCTCGAACTGCGCGGCCGTCCCCAGATGATGAGGGCGGCGATCAGAGCAGCCGCGATGATGACGCTGACGATGATGAGGGCGGACGGACCGACGTTCGCACCGTTGTCCGGGCTGAACAGATCGGCGAGGAAGCGGCCGATGTCGCGGGCCACCAGATCGAACCAGGTGGGCTTCGCGTCCGCGTAGCGCGGGTTGGAGAGCTCTTCCTCCGCCCAGCGTCGAGCCTCGTCGCCATCGGGCACGAAGAGATCGTCGAAGCGTCGGATCATGCGGCGCCGTCGGAGCCGGGTGCTGTCCAGCCGCTGTCGGCCGGAGCGTCTCCGGGGGCGGGCACCGCGGGTGGTGGCGGCGGCGGGAATGCGCCTGCCGCCGGCTGCATCGGCTGCGTCGGGTGTGCCGGCTGCGTCGGGTGTGCCGGCTGCGTCGGGTATCCCTGCGTCGGGTACGGAGGCGTCGGATAGGGCGTCGCCGGAGACGGAGGGTATGCGTATCCCTGGGACATCATCACGTGTTCCGGAACCTGGCGGGGCGGAGGAGCCGATGTCACCGCGCGTGAGGGATCGACGCGGAACGGATCCTCCTGCTGCTCATCGGTCCATCCGAGGTCGCGGCGCTCCACATAGGCGATCAACGTCTGATCCAGGCCCTCGTAGCGCATCCGGCAGTCCAGGTAGACGAGCGCGGCTCCGGTGCTCTGCACCACGAGCGTGATCGCCTGGATGACCAGGAGCAGGATCTGGGGAGCGATCAGGGTCACGACGAATGCCACGACAGCGCTCGGATCCGCTGCGCCGGTGGGGGCGACGACGGAGCCGAGGAGCGATCCCAGCAACGTCGCCGGCACGCTCACCACCTGTGCCGCGATGCCCATGATCGCGCTGATCAGGAATGTCACGCCGAACGCGACCCAGAACCGCCCGCGGGTGAGCCGCCAGGAGCGGACGAAGGCGTCACGGAAACGGGCACGCTCCAGGACCAGGATCGACGGCACGAGCAGCAGCTTCGTGGTGAGCCACACCGCGAGGGGGATGCAGGCGAGCACGATCAGGATCACCACGAGCACGACGACGCCGACCATCTCCATGCTCCCCCCGAGGCCTCCGGCGACGAAGCCCGCGATGATGACGGCGGCGATGATGAAGAGACCGAACACGGCGGCGACCGAGAGAGAGGCGAAACCGGCGAGTCTCCAGAAGGCGGGCGCCATCCGCCGCCACAGCATCCGCAGCGTGGCCTTCACACCGATCGCGGCGTACCCGATCTCCGCGGCGACGACCCCCTGCATCATGGCCGTGAAGGCGATCGAGGCGACACCGACGGCCAGTCCGGCGATGACGTTCACCGCGATGGTGCCCGCCATCACCGCCTCGAAGTCCGGAGAAGAGGGGGAGACGGTCTCCAGGCGGCTGAACGTGGTGAAGAGGACCACGCCCATCACCACAGCGGTGATGACGACCACGATGAGCTGGATGACGACGGCGAACCCGAAGAGCACCTTGGGGTTGTGTCGCAGTGCCGCGAAGGCTTTCCCCAGCAGCATCCCGAACGACAGCGGGTGAAGAGGGATGATGCCCTTCTTCGGGGCAGGCGTCCACGTCTGTCCGGTCACAGGCACTCCCTCTCCATCGTGCGCCTCCATCGTGTCATATCCCCTGCACGGAGCGCAGACCTGGGATCGCTGGGACTCGGTGCCATAAGGTAACTCTTATGACCTCACGTATTCTCGTGGTCGACGACGACACAGCGCTCGCCGAGATGATCGGGATCGTGCTTCGGACCGAAGGCTTCGAGCCGGTTTTCTGCGCCGACGGCGCGCGCGCCGTCGATGAGTGGCGAGCCCAGCGGCCCGATCTCGTGCTGCTCGATCTGATGCTTCCCGGCATGGACGGGATCGAGATCTGCACGCGCATCCGTGCGGAGTCCGGCGTGCCGATCATCATGCTCACCGCTCGCAGCGACACGGCCGACGTCGTCCGAGGACTGGAGGTCGGTGCGGACGACTACATGGTCAAGCCGTTCAACCCGAAGGAACTCGTCGCGCGCATCCGCACCCGTCTCCGTCCGACGCCGCAGACCACCAGCGAGCAGCTTCGCGTCGGTGATCTCACCGTCGACGTCGATGCGCACGAGGTCCGTCGCGGCTCCGAGCCGATCGCGCTCACACCGCTGGAGTTCCAGCTTCTCGTCGCGCTCGCTTCCAAGCCGCAGCAGGTGTTCTCCCGGGAGATGCTCCTGGAGCAGGTGTGGGGGTACCACTACAAGGCCGACACCCGGCTGGTGAACGTCCATGTCCAGCGCCTGCGCGCCAAGGTCGAGCTCGACCCCGACAACCCGAAGATCGTCATGACGGTGCGTGGAGTGGGCTATCGCGCCGGGAGCGTCGGCTAGGCGCACGATGGCCGCGACGACAGCGACCACCACGACGGTCGCTGTCCTGCGCGACTGGCGCGGTTGGCCGACGATGCTCGGGGTCCTGTGGCGCCGCTCGCTGCGTTTCCGTACGCTCTCGATCACACTGCTGGCGACCTCGCTCGCGATCTTCATCACGTGCGTCACGATGGCGCTGGTGATCCAGAACGATCTCTTCATCTCGCGCAAGGACGTCGCGCTCGAGGATTCCCGCCGCGCGGTCGACCAGGCCCAGGGGATCCTGGATGTGGCGGAGGTGGGCGACGACTCCGCGGCTCTCACCGAACTGTGGAACAGTGTGCAGTCGAATCTCACCCGCACGTCGAGCACGGATCAGCTCGCCGGTTTCAAGGTCGACGATGCCAAGGGCGTGCGGCTGAACGGGTTCGAGGCCGGACTGAGCCGGAGTCTGCTGAGCCCTGAGCTCCAGGCGCGTGTCATCGAGTTCGACGACCGTCAGGCCTGGCAGTCGGTGGCTCTGCCGGCCGCCGACGGTGGCGAAGTGCCGGGCATCATCGTCGGGCAGCAGCTGCAGGTCCCGGAGGCAGGGGCTTTCGCGATCTACTTCGCCTACGACCTCGGCGATGCCGACCAGACCCTCGTCTTCGTGCAGCGGACGCTGTGGATCGCGGGAATCGGCTTGGTGGCGATCGTCGCCGCCATCTCCTGGATCGTCCTCCGTGCCGTGTCGACCCCGATCGTGCAGGCGGCCGAGACGAGTGCGCGGTTGGCGGCAGGTGATCTCGGTGTGCGTCTCGAGGTACACGGGGAGGACGAGCTCGCCACGCTCGGGCGCTCGTTCAACGCGATGGCCGACAGCATCGAATCCCAGATCAAGGAGCTCGGCGAACTCTCGATGGTGCAGCAGCGATTCGTGTCCGATGTCTCTCATGAGCTGCGCACACCGCTGACCACGATCCGTCTCGCCGCCGACATGCTCAATGATCAGCGCGAGGAGTTCGACCCCACCACCGCCCGCACGGCCGAACTGCTGCACGCCCAGGTGCAGCGCTTCGAGACGCTGCTGTCCGACCTTCTCGAGATCAGTCGGTACGACGCGGGATCGGTGCAGCTGGAACTGGAGGCGACGAGCCTCACCCACCTCGCCGAGGACATCATCGAGCAGATGCGTCCTCTCGCCGAGGGGCACGGCACCGAGCTGAGGCTCGTGGCGCCTGGGGGATACTCCCCGGTGGACATGGACCCGCGGCGCGTGCGGCGTGTCCTGCGCAACCTGATCGGAAACGCGATCGAGCACGGAGAAGGTCGTCCGGTGGTCGTCACCATCGACAGCAATCAGCACGCGGTGGCCGCCGGAGTGCGGGATTTCGGGCTCGGGATGGATCCGGCGGATGCGGAGCGGGTGTTCGACCGGTTCTGGCGTGCCGACCCCTCACGCCAGCGGACGATCGGAGGCACGGGGCTGGGGCTCTCCATCGCCCTGGGAGATGCGACGCTGCACGGCGGCACGCTCGATGTGTGGTCGGAGCTGGGCGTCGGCACCAACTTCGTCCTGACGATTCCTCGACACGAGGGGGTCCTGGACGGTCCGAGCCCCATCCCCGTGGAGCCGCAGGAGCCGTTCGCGGAGATCGGGGACGCGACCCAGCCGATCTCGCTGACCGATGCGCCGACCGGCATGTTCGATGAGGAGGATCGGCCGTGACCGAGCACCGAGGTAAGCGAAGGCTGCGGGGACTCGCGCTGGTGCTCGTCGCCCTGCTGCTTCCCGCCTGCGCCGGGTTGCCGACCAGCGGCGACGTCGCCGTCGGCCTCAAGCTCGGCGAATCCCCACAGGACATCGACATCCTTCCCGTGGCCTCCGGGCCGATCACGGGCGCAGGGCCGGAGGAGATCGTCGACGGCTTCCTCGAAGCCGGCATCACGACCACCGACAACTGGGACACCGCGCGCGACTTCCTCGCGCCATCGCTGCAGCGGAGCTGGAGCCCCTCCGCCGGCGTGTCGATCGACATCGGCCCCGACACCAGGACCGTCACGTCCTCGGTCCCGGATGACGAGGTCGAGGACGCGGACACGGCGGAGGTCCAGGTGACCCTGGACCTCGTCGCGAGTGTCGACGACTCCGGCGGATACGCCGAGGCCGTCGGCTCGTCCGCGGTGGCGTTCACCGTGCAGCGCATGGAGAACGGCGAATGGCGCATCACGCAGGCGCCCGACGGCGTCGTGATCGACGAGACGCGATTCACGAAGGTCTTCGAGGGGTACCCGCTGCAGTACTTCGACCTCGGCTGGTCGCGCCTGGTGCCCGACATCCGCTGGTTCCCGCGGCGGCAGAGCCCCGCGACGACGGTGACACGGGCGCTCATCGGCGGTGCCCCCAGCGAATGGCTCGACCCGGCAGTGCAGAACGCCTTCCCCGCCGACGTGCAGCTGGCGCAGGATGCGGTGCCGATCGTCGGACAGGTGGCTGACGTCGCGCTCACGCGCCCGGCCAGCGGACTGGATGCCACGACGCTGTCGCGCATGCGCACGCAGCTCCAGGCTACCCTCAGGGCCTCCGGCGTCGCCGTCACGCAGGTGCGATTCACGGTGGACGGGAGAGACCTGGACGCGGGGCAGGCCGAGGTCAAGGAGCCCTCCACCGAGATCGGCACACTCGTGCTGCAGAACGGCGCGTTCGGGCGCATCGTCGGGGACGAGATCTCGCCGCTCGACGGGATCAGCGGGGAGATCACATCGATCCCGCAGCCGATCGTCTCGATCGATGTGGCCGCCGACGACACCCACGCCGCCACCAGACTCGCCGACCAGCACGTCTACCTCGTCGGCGCGGGGAGCCTCGACGAGCTCGACGCCCGCCCCGGGCTCATCAATCCCTCGCTCGATCCCTACGGCTACACCTGGTCGGTGCCTACGGGTTCCCCCGCGTCCCTGCAGGCGTCGGGAAGCGACGCCGTAGCCCATCCGATCGCGAAGGCGTGGCCGAGCGCGTCGGGGATCTCGCATCTGAGGGTCTCGGCGGATGGCGCGAGGGTGGCAGCCGTCGTGACCGTCGGCAAGCAGATGTGGGTCGTCGTCGCGGCGGTCGTCCGGGACTCGGCCGGTGTTCCGATCGAACTCGGAGAGGTCAAGCAGCTGACGCAGCTCGCCGACCCGGCGACAGGCCTGGTGTGGCTCGGACTCGACCGGGTGGGGGTGCTCGCCGATCCGAGCAGCCCGCGACTGATCACCCAGATGGTCGGGGGGCCGGGGGCGACGGAGGCCGCACCGAACAATGCCGTCTCGATCGCCGGGGCGCGCACGGCGTCCGGTGTGCGCATCCTCGGGGCGAACGGTGAGCTGTTCGCCCACGCGGGGTCGGCATGGCGGGAAGTCGCCTCCGGCGTCGCGGTGCTCGCCACGCGCGTCGGGGAGTGACTCTCCCTGCACGCGAGAGCGATGTGCTGCTCTTCGCCCGCACATCCTGAGATCCTGGGAGGGGCAGACCGCCAGACCGCAGAATCGTCGGATGTGGACGAAGACTCACCTCCTGGATCTGGGCACCGAGATCGCAGCCTTCCTCCTCGCCGCGACCTGCGCGGGGTGCGACGAGCCCGGCACCCTGTTGTGCGGCCGATGCCGGCAGGCGCTGCAACCGGACCCGCAGCGGCTCGCGACGCCGCAGGGGCTTCCGGTGACGGCCGCGCTCGCCTTCGAAGGGGTGGCGGCGCAGTGCATCCGTCGTCTGAAGGGGAAGGGCGAGACGCTCCTGGCGCGCCCACTCGGCGCGGCGCTGGCGTCCGTGCTCAACTCGACGGAGAGTGCGAGCAGGTGGATCGTGCCGGTGCCGACGTCGCGGAGCGCCTTCCGGCGCCGGGGATACCGTGTCCCCGACCTCCTGATCCGGAGGGCGAACGCCGAACCGCAGAGGCTCCTCAGCGTCGTGGGCGGCACCTCGGACCAGCGCGGGCTGGGCGCGCGGGCGCGTGCGACGAACGTGAGCGGCGCGATGCGCGTGCGTCGGGCAGGCGAAGGCACCGAGGTCGTGATCGTGGACGACGTCGTCACTACAGGGGCGACCTTCGACGAGGCGACACGGGCGCTGACCGCGGCGGGCTTCCACGTCTCGGCAGCGGTCGCGCTGGCCGCCACGCCGCGCCGTGACGGATTCGGATGAACCTCATCGGGAACGCATCGGCGACACAGGGGGAAGACCCCGTGACATCCGCCGACGGGCGGACTACGGTGGGGGGACACAAGGCGACCACGGTCCGCCCTTGGCCGGGAGGACCGGGACAAGGAGGCAGCAATGGAAACAAGCATCGTTGGCGTCGGAGTGGGTATCACCGATCGCTTCCGAACCGTTGTCGAAGAGAAGATCGCCAAGATCCAGATGCTCGCGTCCCGTGCGCAGCGACTGGATGTGAAGGTCACCCACCGTGTGTATCGCAACGGTCGCATCCCCGACGAGACCGTCGAGCTCACGCTGATCGGAAAGGGCCCCGTCGTCCGCGCAGAGGCGACGGACGGCGACAAGTTCGTGGCGCTCGACCTCGCCGTGGACAAGATGTCCGAGCAGCTGCGTCGCGCGAAGGAGAAGCGGGTCGACGGACGGCAGCACCCGCGCGGCGCCCACTTCGAGAAGGGGAGCGGGGTGCTGGAGGGCATCGACGTCCAGCCGGCATCCGCTGACGTCCTCCGTGCGGTCGCGACCGGCAGCGTGCCGGTGCAGCAGGCGGAGGAGGACGAGTACTCGCCCGTCGTCATCCGCACGAAGAGCTTCGATGCCGAGTGGATGACCGTCGAGGAAGCCGTCGACAGGATGGAACTGGTCGGACACGACTTCTTCCTGTTCGTCGATGTCCGCACCGACCACCCGAGTGTCGTCTATCGACGCAAGGGCTGGGACTACGGAGTGATCGCGTTGAGCACCCAGGCTCCGCCGTCCGAGGCGCTCGCTTCCTGATCCGGAATCGCAGAATCGCAGAACGGCCCGGTCCCGCAGGGGACCGGGCCGTTCTGGTGTGCGAAAGCCGAGAAGGGCGCGTCAGTCGAAGATGCCGTCGAGCAGGCTGCCGATCACGAGCCCGCCGAGGATGCCGGAGGCGAGGTCTCCGCCTCCGCCTCCTCGTCGTCCGCCGCCGCCCCAGCCGCCACCGCCGCCCCAGTCCTGATCCTGCGGACGGGAGGAGTCGATGTCGCGCTGCGCGAGCTGCAGTGCTTCGGAAGCCAGATGAGCCACGCGGCGCGCCTGGACGAGCGCGGCTTCGCGGGTGTCCTCTGCGGGCAGCAGGTCCGAGAGGTCGACCCGCAGCCGCTCCGCCTCCGCGAGTCGGGTTCGGGCATCCGCGCCGATCCACCCCCGATGGCCGGAGATGAGGCCTCGCGCGACGCCCAGCTGGCGGTCGGCGTCGTCGATGGCATGCTGCACCTGAGCGAGGCTCGGCAGCGGGTTCTCCGCCCTGTGACGGGCCTTGGCGATCGCCTCGTCGAGCGCGGAGTTGGCGTCACGCAGCTGGGACAGCTCGGCGAAGGGGTCGTTCGGCTGCCCAGAGGGTGTGAGCGCGGCCAACGCTCTCTGGAGGGCGGTGACGGCGTCGGCGACGGCCGGGACGTTCGGTGCTGTTCGCGCCGCGATGAGATCGCCGCGCGAGTCGGCGACGACCTCGGCGAGGGTGGATTCCGCGCGAAGTGCCTCGATCTCGAAGTCCTCCACGGCGTCGAGCAGGGCGGAGGCACGGCGGGTGGCCTCGGTTGCCGTCTCGAGCGCCACGTTGGCTTCCTCGTTCTGCTTCGCGGCCCGACGGCGCTCCGACACGTCGGCGCTGTGGGTCGCGAAGCTGATGAGCTGTTCCGCTTCGGCGGCACTCGCGGTGATCTGATGCATGGCGGAGTCCGCATACCGCGACGAGAGGCGGGAGATGGCTTCGCTGGTCTGCGGGATGCGAGCACTCAGCGCCGCCGCGTCTGCCCGCACCTGGGCGATGATCTCGGGTGCGCGGCGTACCTTGGCGACCGACTCGGCGAGCACGGAGGTCTTCTCGTCGAGAAGGTCCTGCGCCCAGTCGCAGAGCTGGAGGATGCGCGCGTTGCGTGTGCGCAGCTCTTCGTCGGTGTCGGGGATTTCGTCGTGGTTCAGCTGGTGGAGCTGGAACGCTTCCCGCAGATGGGTGCGTACAGCCGCGAGCGCCCTGCGCAGATCGGCTGTGAGCGACTCGCCGAGTTCGGCTTCCGCGAAGGCGAGCTCATCGGAGGTCGTGCGGATCCGCTCGTCTGCGCTGACCAGGGCCTGCTCAGCACGGCGCGCGAGATCGGCGTCCTGAGCGGCGAGTTCTTCCTGTTCGCGTTTGCGTCTGCCCCAAAATCCAGCCATGACCCGATCCTAGTTTCCCGGGGGCCGGCGGTGGCTGAGCATCCGCTCGGGGCGAACGCGGAACCGGTCCGCGTGAGCGAGCCGGGCGACATCGGGCCGGGTCAGGACGCCGCGATCGCGTCGGCCGTCGCCGTCTCGGCCTTCGTCGGGCGTCCCCGCTTCGGGCGATCGGCGGTGAGCTCGAGCGTCATCGCGTGGCGAGGGTGGGCGCCCAGACGCTGTGCGGCATGGTCCAGCCATCGGATCTCGGCCTCGGCGGCGAAGATCATCGAGTCGGCGACGAGCGACCACGCGAGTCCCTCAGGGGCGTCGACGTCCCGATGTGCGCGTCGCTGCGTCTGCAACGCCTCCAGCTGTCGGAGCGATGCGGATCGCTGGGACTGGATCGCGGCTGCGGGGTCGACGCCGGGCAACGTGGCGGCGACCGCGACCTTGATGGCGAGTTCGTCTCTGGTGCCCTGGGGGCGCATGACGGGGGAGGAGAGCCAGCGGTCGACCTCCGTCCGTCCGGCGTCGGTGATCTGCCAGTACACATGGCCCCGGTCGTCTGCCTCTCCGCGCGAGACCAGGCCGTCGCGTTCGAGACGTTCGAGCGTGTTGTAGATCTGCCCGACGTTCAGCGGCCAGATGGAACCGGTCCGGCGATCGAACTCATGGCGGAGCTGATAGCCGTAGCACGGCCCCTGCGCGAGGATCGCGAGCAGACTCTGGCGTACTGACATCGTTCGTCTCCTGTGGCCGTCCGGGAATGCGATACCGAGTATATGGTCGGCGCGCGAACGTCCGATTCGACGCGCGGGACGGCTATGCAGGCGACGTGCAGGTCACAGCCCGGTAACATGGCGAAGTATGCCTGGCGTCGGGTTCACCGACGACCGGCGGTTCACCCACCGACAGGGAGATGACATCCGTGGCCAATCCTCTTGAGAAGCTCCTGCGTGCGGGCGAAGGGCGGGTCATCCGCCGCCTGAATCAGGTCGTCAAGGCAGTGGGTGCACTGGAAGAGGACATCTCCAAGCTCACCGACGACGAGCTGCGCAACGAGACCACCGAGCTGCGCGCGCGCTTCGAGAAGGGTGAGACGCTCGACCAGTTGATGCCGGAGGCCTTCGCCGCCGTGCGCGAGGCCGCCAAGCGCACCCTCGGCATGCGCGCATACGACGTGCAGATCATGGGTGGGGCCGCCCTTCATCTCGGGAACATCGCCGAGATGAAGACCGGTGAGGGCAAGACCCTCGTCGCGACGCTGCCCGCGTACCTGAATGCGATCGCCGGCAAGGGCGTTCACGTCATCACGGTCAACGACTTCCTCGCCAGCTACCAGGCCGAGCTCATGGGGCGCGTGTTCCGCGCGCTCGGCATGACCACCGGCATCATCGTCTCCGGTCAGACTCCGGCAGTGCGCCGCGAGCAGTATGCCGCCGACATCACCTACGGCACGAACAACGAGTTCGGCTTCGACTACCTGCGCGACAACATGGCCTGGCGCAAGGAGGATCTCGTCCAGCGCGAGCACTTCTTCGCGATCGTCGACGAGGTCGACTCGATCCTCATCGACGAGGCGCGCACCCCGCTCATCATCTCCGGCCCGTCATCGGGCGAGGCGAACCGGTGGTTCGCCGAGTTCGCGAAGATCGCCCGCACCCTCGAGGTCGGCGAGGACTACGAGGTCGACGAGAAGAAGCGCACGGTCGGCGTCCTCGAACCCGGCATCGAAAAGGTCGAGGACTACCTCGGCATCGACAACCTCTACGAGTCCGCGAACACGCCGTTGATCTCGTTCCTGAACAACTCGATCAAGGCGCTGGCGCTCTTCAAGAAGGACACCGACTACGTCGTCATGAACGACGAGGTCATGATCGTCGACGAGCACACCGGCCGCATCCTGGTCGGTCGCCGCTACAACGAGGGCATCCACCAGGCGATCGAGGCGAAGGAGGGGGTGCCGGTCAAGGCCGAGAACCAGACCCTCGCGACCGTCACACTGCAGAACTACTTCCGTCTCTACGACAAGCTCGCCGGCATGACCGGTACGGCCGAGACAGAGGCCGCCGAGTTCATGTCGACTTACAAGCTCGGCGTCATCCCGATCCCGACCAACAAGCCGATGATCCGCAAGGATCAGTCCGACCTCGTCTACAAGAACGAGACAGCGAAGTTCGCGCAGGTGGTGGAGGACATCGCCGAACGGCACGCCGAAGGCCAGCCGGTGCTGGTCGGAACGGTGAGCGTCGAGAAGAGCGAGTACCTTTCGCGTCTGCTCGCCAAGAAGGGCATCAAGCACGAGGTCCTCAACGCGAAGAACCACGCGCGCGAGGCCGAGATCGTCGCGCGCGCCGGTCGCCTCGGTGCCGTCACGGTCGCCACGAACATGGCAGGACGAGGAACCGACATCATGCTCGGTGGAAACGCCGAGTTCCTCGCGGTCCAGGAGCTCAAGGGCAAGGGGCTCGACCCCGTGGAGACGCCCGAGGAGTACGAGGTCGCCTGGGACGAGACGTACGAAGCGATGAAGGCCGTCGTCGCCGAGGAGGCCGAGAAGGTCATCGAGGCCGGTGGCCTCTACGTGCTGGGCACGGAGCGCCACGAGTCCCGCCGTATCGACAACCAGCTCCGCGGTCGCTCCGGACGTCAGGGCGACCCGGGCGAGAGCCGCTTCTACCTGAGCCTCACCGACGACCTGATGCGTCTGTTCCAGTCGGGCGCTGCCGAGGCGATCCTCGCCAGGACCAACTTCCCCGACGACGTGCCGATCGAGTCCGGTCTCGTGTCGCGTGCGATCCGCAGCGCTCAGTCGCAGGTCGAGTCCCGCAACGCGGAGATGCGCAAGAACGTCCTCAAGTACGACGACGTCCTGAACCGTCAGCGCGAGGCCATCTACGCCGACCGCCGTCAGATCCTCCAGGGCGACGACATCGCCGACCGGGTGCAGCACTTCATCGAGGACGCCATCAGCGGTGTCGTCCGTGACCACACCGGCGAGGGCCACAACGAGAGCTGGGACTTCGACGCGCTCTGGACCGAGCTCAAGACCCTCTACCCCGTGGGGGTGACGATCGATGAGGTCGTCGCCGAGGCTGCCGACCGCAAGGGCGGTATCGACGCCGACGGCCTGACCCGCGAGCTGCTCTCCGATGCCAAGATCGCGTACGAAGCGCGTGAAGAGGCCCTCGGTGAAGCGGCGACGCGTGAGCTGGAGCGTCGCGTCGTGTTGCAGGTGCTCGATCGCCGCTGGCGCGACCACCTCTACGAGATGGACTACCTCAAGGACGGCATCGGTCTGCGGGCCATGGCCCAGCGCGATCCGCTCATCGAGTACCAGCGCGAGGGCTACGCCATGTTCCAGTCGATGATGGGGCAGATCAAGGAGGAGTCGGTCGGCTACCTCTACAACCTCGAAGTCGAGGTGCGTCGTGCCGGCGACTCCCAGACGGCGGAGGTCGAAGCCAAGGGGCTCGCCACCGATGGGGGAGAGCAGCGTCTCGAGTACTCGGCGGCCAACGATGCGGGCGAGGTCGAGGTCCGCAACGACCGCGGCCAGGTCCAGCAGGCGGCGACGGATCGCGTACGCCAGGCCGCTGCCCGCGCTCAGGCTCCGCAGAGCGAGCCGGAGGAGGCGCCGAGAGGAGCCTTCGGCCAGCGCACCGATGCAGCGACTCCGGCCGCAGGCAACCGCGAGCAGCGTCGGGCCCAGGGCAAGAAGAAGAAGTAGGGCGTGCGCAGAGGAGGGCCAGTCCGCGTGGATTGGCCCTCCTTTCGTCGCTGTAGGCTTGGCCGATGACCCCAACGCGCAACTTCGACCAGTCGTCGAAGCTCAAGAACGTCCTGTACGAGATTCGCGGAAACGCCCTCGTCGAGGCGGCGCGGCTGGAGGCGGAGGGCCACAAGATCCTCAAGCTCAACACCGGCAATCCGGCGATCTTCGGCTTCGACGCCCCGCACCAGATCGTGCGCGACATGCTGGCGGCGCTGCCGACCGCACACGGATACAGCGACAGTAAGGGCATCATCTCGGCCCGACGTGCCGTGGTGAGCCGGTACGAGGAGATCGAGGGCTTCCCCCGGTTCGACCCCGATGACGTGTACCTCGGAAACGGTGTGTCCGAGCTCATCACCATGACGATGCAGGCGCTGCTGGACGAAGGCGACGAGGTCCTCATCCCGGCACCGGACTACCCCCTCTGGACGGCGATGACCAGTCTCGCTGGCGGCACACCGGTGCATTACCTCTGCGACGAGGAAGACGAGTGGCAGCCCGACCTCGAAGACATCCGCTCGAAGATCACACCGCGGACCAAGGCTCTCGTCATCATCAACCCGAACAACCCCACCGGCGTCGTGTATTCGCGCCAGATCCTGGAGGGGCTGGTGCAGATCGCCAGGGAGCACGAGCTGCTGCTGCTCTCCGACGAGATCTACGACCGGATCCTGTTCGACGGAGCGGTGCACATCCCCACGGCCACGCTCGCTCCCGACCTGCTGTGCCTGACCTTCAACGGCCTCTCCAAGACCTATCGGGTCGCGGGATACCGGTCGGGCTGGATGGTCATCACAGGGCCGCAGGATCACGCGAAGGGCTTCCTGGAGGGCATCACGCTGCTCGCGTCCACGCGACTCTGCCCCAATGTGCCGGCGCAGCACGCCGTGCAGGCGGCGCTCTCCGGAGTGCAGTCGATCGAGGCGCTCATCGCGCCGACGGGACGTCTTCATGAACAGCGGGACATCGCGTGGAAGGGGCTCGAGTCGATCCCCGGAGTGTCGTGCGTCAAGCCCCAGGGTGCGCTGTACGCGTTCCCTCGACTCGACCCGAACGTGCACGAGATCAGGGACGACGCCCGTCTGGTGTACGACCTGCTGGTCTCGGAGCACATCCTGCTGGTCCAGGGCACCGGATTCAACTGGGCGACCCCCGACCACCTCCGACTGGTCACGCTCCCCGAACCCCGAGTGCTGAGCGAAGCCGTCGAACGATTGGGGAACTTCCTCTCGAGCTACCGGCAGTAGCCGTCGCCGGCGGGGAGAGGGATGCCGCCAGTCTCCGCACGGCGGCGGCGAACGGCGAGCGGGGCGCGACATCGGTCATCGGCCGGGCGTGCAGCAGAGCCGCATCCGCCGCGCGCAGGTCGAAGGGGAGGAAGAAGACGTCGGTGATGCCGGCGAACCTCTCCAGGGTGCGTCGCACCTGCCCGCGCGCATCGATCCCGAGGGGGCCGGGGCGCACCTGATTCACCACGACGATGACGGGCGTGGGGGAGGTGAGGTGGCGAAGCTCGGCATGATCGCGGATGAACCTGCTGATACCGAGCGGGTCGGCCGATGCGATCGCCACGATCAGATCCGCCTCCTGCAGCGCCGCCGTGGTCGCCGCGTGACGTCGTGGTCCGGCAAGGTCGTACGTGACTTCGTCGTCGGCGTCGAACGCACCGGCGACGTCCACCACTGTCTCGTCGATCCACTCGCGACAGGTGCCGAGCGCGGCGACGAGGCGCGCGGATGACAGCTCGGGCCAACGGCTGGGGCGGTTGATCCCCGGCAGCACTTCGATCTCACCCGCGCTCGTCGTCACCGTCGTCGCCAGTCGCGTCAGCTCCGCCGGATCGAGCGCGCCGCGCTCGGCCCTCCGGCAGGCGGCGGCGATGCCGGGAGCGTCGTCGCCGAGACCGAGGAGCATCGCGAGCGAAGGAGCGACGGTATCCGCGTCGACCAGGGCCGTGCGGCGTCCGGTGCGGGAGAGCTCCACGGCCAGCTGGATCGACAGGGTCGACCGCCCCGGCGCCCCATGTGGTCCCCAGACGGCGACGATACGAGGGGGGAGCTGGGCCTCTGGTGGCGGTGGCGTGTCCGTCTCGGCCAGCAGCGCGGCTGCGATCTCCCACCCCGCCGCGTCAGGTCGCAGCGCTGTGGAGAGGCCGAGACGGCCCAGCAGTCGGCTATCCTCGGCGCCGAGAGCCAGGATACGGACTCCGGCACGGTCGCACAGTGCGATCAGGTCCGCATTCAGGATCGATCGAGTGGCGGGGACGATGATCGCTTCCACCCCGTCCGGGATCTCTGCGAGTGGGGCGGCGGGGACGGTCGCGATGACATCGACGCCTTCGAGGGCGAGTTCCGCTGCCAGCTCATCCGCCCGTGGCTGCGGGATGGCCACGACGACGCCCGTCACGATCCCGCCCCGACCGGCACCACCGAGAGCGCGGAGCCTCCCGTGATCGCCGCGAGCACGTCGGCGACATCGGCGCGGTCGATCACGACCTCGAGCCGGGTTCCGGCCTCGGCGAGCACCCCCTCGGGTTCGAGCACGTCGCGGACGATCACGTCTGCGACCAGGATGCGCGGGACATCGTACGAGCGCCCTTCATCCACCGGCGGTGCCTGCCAGATCTCGACGACTGTTCCCGCGGCGACGCCTTCCGGGATTCCCGTCGTGCTCTGGATGACCACCGTCGTCGATCGGCTGTCCTCCGCATCGGTCAGCGCCGAGACGGGGACGAGTTCGCCGCCGTCGAGGGTGCGGGTCGCCACGCTGTCCGCAAGGAGGTCGTCGGGACCGAGGTATCCCTCACCGGCAGCGCCGAGTCGCACGTCGACGACCTGGAAATCCGCGGCGGTCACGGGCTGGCCCTGCGTGATCGTCCGGGTGGTCTGGAGAACGGGTACCGCATCGTCGGCGGCGGAGACGATGAGCCAGACCCCGCCGATCGACAGGGCGACCAGGGCGATGCCGATCAGGAATCGCACGTCGGCCCAGAAGGCGCGACGGGGAGGAGAGAGGGAAGCCATGGCGATATCGTCACAGAATCGGCTTCGGCGCTTCGCGAGTTATCCACAGCGAAGGATCCGGCGGCACCTGCGGGAGCGCCTGGGAGAGAATGGGCACATGGCTGCCACCCCCGTTCGCGCACCGCGTTATCTCGCGCCGGCGCAGGTGGCGGAGCTGCTGAGCATCGGCGTCGACGAGGTGGTCACCCTCGTGCAGGAGGGGAGGCTGAGGGGCGCTCGGCTCGGTTCACCGCCTCGGTGGCGAGTGGAGGAGTCCAGCCTCGACGGCTATCTGTCCGAGGAATCGGAAATCGCCCGCCGGATGGCGCTGTGGCGACAGTCTCAGACGGCGAGTTTCCCCGAGGTCTGGGGAACGTCCGCCGCTCAGGGCATCTGACCGCTCGAAGCCCGCAGCGCGACGAGCGAAGAGAACGGGACGACGCGGAACGCCTGCACCGCCGCGGCCGATCGCGCTTCGCCGGGATCGTGCACGGCCAGATCCAGATGGTCGGCGGCCGCACGATCGATGGTTCCGTGGAGGTCGTCACCGACGAGTGTGGTGATGCGCACCGGCACACGACGCCGGGCGAGATCGCGCAGCACGAAGCCGAGCGTCATCCGTTCCCGCAGTGGCACGTCGGCGGCCGTGGGCTCATCGAGACTCGCGAGGATCATCCCGTGATCCAGCGTGATCCCCGCGACCGCGAGGAGGGGGAGGATCGATGTGCCGGAAGCGGGGCTGCCGCTGCCGGTTCCTCTCGTCCTCACGGCTATCCAGTCCGCTCCGAGGGTCTGCAGCGAGACGGGGATCCGTCGCCCGCTCATGAGGTCGATGGTGGCCTCGGCGCCGCCGCCGCACAGTGCGCGCAGGCGATGGCGCAGATCCAGCCGCGCGATCCGCAGCCGCTCCGACTCGGCATCGAGCACCGCACGCTCCGCCTCCCATTCCGAGGCGAGCTGGCCCTCGAGGTCTTCGAACAGTCGGTCCCAGTGCATTCGACAGAGCGTAGGCGACCGGGATACGGGGCATACGAGTTATCCACATTCTTCGTCGATCCCGGCCCTGTCGAGATGCACGCGCTGCTGTACTGGCTCACTCGCAGACCGTCCCGATCGAGAGTCCGTCATGATGCCGCACGAGTACTTCGCACCCCAGCCGACGTCGACCAGCGAGCTTCCCGATCCTGTACCGCTTCTGCGCAGCCTCACACACGGCGTCCTCGAGGTCCTCGCCGGGGTCAGGGAGGTCGACCAGCTCGCCCGATGGCTCAGCGAAGACGCGTTCCGGAGCCTGGTGACCCGCGCGAACCTGTCCGCCAGGGCACGCAGCGCGCGCGGGGTGGTGCCCGCGCGGCCGACGTTCGAGATCAGGGCGCTGAGGGTCACAGAACCTCTCGACGGGGTGATCGAGGCCGTCGTCGTGGTGGCGGGGCCCGGCCGCACCCGGGCGGTCGCCGTCCGGCTGGAGGGAATCGATCGTCGGTGGCGCGCGACTTCGCTGGCGATTCTCTGAGGCATCTGACCGTAGGCTGGTCAGGTGTCAACCCTCAGTGATCTCGCCCATGCCCAGGGGCGCCTGAACGACAGCGATGTCGAATGGCTCCACCGACTCGCCGGCGACGGTCAGCTTCTCGCAGACCTCGCCTCTGCCGACATCGTGATCTGGATCCAGACCGAGGACGGGTCGTTCATCGCCGTCGCGCATGCCCGGCCCAGCGGTGCGGCCACGCTCTTCTATCGCGACATCGTGGGAGAGCGGGTGCGGCCCCAGTGGCGCACCCAGGTGCAGGGGGCATTCGAGTCCGCCGAGATCGTCGATTCCTCCTCGCCCGATTGGTTCGAGGAGACACCGACGAGGGTGCGAGCGGTGCCGATCGTCACCGTGAAGCGCGGAGCTGACGCCCAGTCCACTGTGATCGGGGTCGTCACCCGCCACACGAACCTCGGCGAGGTGCGCACGCCCTCGCGACAGCAGATCACGTTCGACGAGTGCGCGAACGATCTGTTCCGCATGATCGCCGACGGCAGCTTCCCTGACCTGACGGCCCCCACCTCGCCCCGCCGAGGAGCCCCTCGCGCCTCCGACGGCCTCATCCGCATCGATGTCGACGGGATCACGACCTTCGCCAGCCCGAACGCGCTCTCCGCATTCAACCGGATGGGCTTCGACGATGAGCTCGAGGGGGAATCGCTGGCCGAGGTCACCACCCGACTCGTCCCGCCCTCCCGCCAGGTCGACGAGTCGCTGCCCGTGGTCGTCACGGGGCGCGCTCCGTGGCGCACGGACATCGAGGCCCGCGGCGTGACGGTATCCCTGCGCGCCATCCCCCTCAAGGACCATGGCACGCGCATCGGCGCCATCGTGCTGTGCCGTGATGTGTCGGAGCTCCGCCATCAGGAGCAGGAGCTCATCACGAAGGACGCCACGATCCGCGAGATCCATCACCGGGTCAAGAACAATCTGCAGACCGTGGCCTCGCTCCTGCGCATCCAGGCTCGCCGCACGCACTCCGACGAGGCACGCGACGCCTTGACGCAGGCCATGCGCCGCGTGGACGCGATCGCCGTGGTGCACGACACCCTCGCTCAGGGCCTCACCCAGAAGGTCGATTTCGACGAGGTCTTCCACCGTGTGCTCAAGCTCGTCGCCGAGGTCGCCTCCGCGCCGAACACCCGAGCACGGACGCAGTCGACCGGGCGGTTCGGAGTTCTGCCGAGCGAGTACGCGACCCCGCTCGCGCTCGCACTGACGGAGGTCGTCACGAACGCGGTCGAGCATGGGCTCGCCGGCCAGGAGGGTGTCGTGACGATCGACGCGAAGCGCACAGAGGACAACCTCCGTGTCACGGTGCGCGACACCGGCCTCGGTCTGCCGGAAGGGCGGATCGGTCAGGGGCTCGGCACGCAGATCATCCGCACCCTGATCCAGGGCGAGCTCGGCGGCACCATCGAGTGGCACGGGAGCGACGGCGACGGCACCGAGGTGGTCATCGACATCCCGCTGCGCTGGCTGGAACGCTGAGCGCAGCAGGGTCCGGACAGACGGAAGCGGCCTGAGAGTCGATCTCAGGCCGCTTCCGGAAGTTCAGGAGGCGCGGCGTGCGCGGGCGGCGCGACGCTTGAGAGCGCGGCGCTCGTCCTCGGAGAGGCCGCCCCAGACGCCGGAGTCCTGGCTGGTCTCCAGGGCGTACTGCAAGCAGATCTCGGTGACCGTGCAGGTGGCGCAGACGGTCTTCGCCTTCTCGATCTGATCGACGGCCGGGCCGGTGTTCCCCACGGGGAAGAAAAGCTCGGGGTCGACAGTCAGGCAGGCGGCCTTATCGCGCCAGTCCATGGGGGCTCCTCGGTGTGGATTTCATGAGATGTCGCGATGCGACCTCTCGGATTCGGGTAGTAGTTCGGGTTCCGCTACCCTGTTGAGATGCGGACGGAATGCCCGCGAATTGTGATGCGAGCGTGAACGCTCGCCCCACGCCGCTGTGGGAGCACATGACTTTCTCTATTCTGTTACATGAAAACCGTGAAATCAAGGGTTTTCTCCTCATTCGATCCATGGGAGACACCGTGCGCGCACCCGGAATCGCCCTCGCGGCAGCAGCCGTCCTCGCTCTCGAGGCAGTGGCGCTCCTGGTCTTCGCGGTGATCGAACTCGCCGGCCTCGGTGCGGGTGACGCGGCCTCTCTCCCGACCGCCCTCGCGCTCATCGTGCTCACGCTGATCGGTGCCGCAGCCCTCGTCGCCTTCGCGGTGGGTACGCGCTCCGGGAAGTCCTGGGCGCGATCAGGGGGAGTGGTCTTCCAGGTGCTCGCCGTGGCACTCGCGCTGGCTTCTCTCACGCTGCAGCCGATCTCCTGGCCGTTCACGCTCGGAGTCGGGCTCCCCGGCCTGGTCGGCTTCGCGCTGCTGATCACGAGCGCCCGTCGCGAAGGGCCGCAGCGCGCGGCGGAGTGAGCTCGGAGCTCGGAGCTCGGATCTCCGAGGCTCGGGAGGTGCCTACGGGGCAGGTCAGGCGTCGATGCCGAGCTGTTTGCGCAGACGCGCGACGTGGCCGGTGGCCTTGACGTTGTACTGCGCGAGCACGATCGTGCCGTCCTCGTCGAGGACGAAGGTCGAGCGGATGACGCCTTCGACGAGCTTGCCGTAGTTCATCTTCTCTCCCCACGCACCGTACGCGGAGTGGACCGCGTGATCGGGGTCGCTGAGGAGCGGGAAGGTGAGGGCGTCGCGCTCGCGGAACTTCGTCAGCGTCGCGGGGTCGTCACGCGAGATGCCGACCACGCGGTAGCCGGCGCCCTGGAGGGAAGAGATGCTGTCGCGGAAGTCGCAGGCCTCGGTGGTGCATCCGGGGGTCATCGCCGCCGGGTAGAAGTACAGCACGGTCTTCTGGCCGCGCAGATCCTTGAGGCGGACGGTGTTCCCGTCCTGGTCGAGGAGTGAGAAGTCGGGGGCGGCGGTTCCTGGTTCGAGGCGCTGGGTCACGCCTCCAGCCTAACGCCCGGGCGTCTGCTCCGCCTTGTCTGCGAACGTCTGCAGCAGCCGCTGCAGAGAGTCGAGTCGCGCACGACCGGTCTCTCCCAGCTCCCCTCGTTCCGCCGCCTCGATGAGCGCGCAGTCGGGGGCATCGGCCAGATGAGTGCAGCCGCGGGGGCAGTCCTCGGCGATCGTCGCGAGCTCGGTGAAGGCCGCGAGGATGTTGGCCGGATCGACATGGCCGAGTCCGAACGAGCGCACCCCAGGGGTGTCGATCACCCAGCCGGTGCCACCCGCTCCCTGGTAACGCAGGGACACGGTCGACGACGACGTGTGGCGTCCGCGTCCTGTCACCTGATTCACGTGTCCCGTGGCGCGCAGCGCTGTGGGGACGAGTGCATTGACGAGTGTCGACTTGCCGACTCCGGAGTGTCCGACGAACACCGTGGAGTGACCGATGAGAGCCTCGCCGATCTCCTCGACGGGCATCTCGTCCTGGGAACTCGTGAAGACCCGAAGGTCCAGCCCCTCGAAATGCGTGAGGAACTCGGTCGGGTCGGCGATGTCGGTCTTCGTGACGACGAGAAGGGGGCGGATGCCGGCGTCGAGTGCTGCCACGAGATAGCGATCGACCAGGCGCGCACGGGGTTCGGGGTCGGCGGCCGCGACGACGATGAGCATCTGGTCCGCGTTGGCGACGATCACCCGCTCGACCTGGTCCGTGTCGTCCGCGCTGCGTCGGAGAAGCGAGGTCCGCTCCACGATGCCGACGATACGGGCGAGGGTGCCATCGTCTCCCGAGGTGTCGCCGACCACTCGGGCCTGGTCGCCCGTGACGATGGGTGTTCGGCGCAGCTCGCGCGCACGTGTGGTGGTGATCGTGCGCTCCTCCGCCGTGTCCTCCCCGAGCAGGACGGAGTAGCGACCCCGATCCACACCGAGCACTCGCCCCACCTGCGCGTCCTCGTGCGCGGGACGGCGCTTCGTGCGCGGCCGGTTGGCTTTGGGGTTCGGGCGGGTGCGGATGCTGCTCTCGTCGAAGTCCTCGAAGTCGTCTTCGAGGTCGTCGGCGTCGTCGAGCCAGCTCACCGTCAGACCCGCAGCATCCGCTCCCAGAGCATCGTGAACTCCGGGAGGGTCTTTGCAGTGGTGCCGATGTCGTCGATCTCCACATCGGGGACACGGAGACCGATGAGCGCGCCGGTCGTTGCCATGCGGTGGTCGTGGTGCGCAGCCCAGCGTCCGCCGTGCAGTGGGCGCGGGATGATGCGGAGTCCGTCCGGCAGTTCCTCGGCCTCGCCGCCGAGGGCACGCAGGTTCCCGATCAGCGCGGCGATTCGATCGGTCTCGTGCAGACGGATGTGCCCGATGCCGCGGATCGTCGTCGGGGAGTCCGCGAAGGCGGCGAGGCCGACCAGTGTCGGGGTGAGCTCGCTCGCCGCCGAGAGATCGAGGTCGAGACCGCGGATGCCGGAGCCCGCGCGCACCGTGAGCGTTCCGCCGTGCCGCCCGACGTGAGCTCCGGTCGCCTGGAGGATCTCCGGCAGGAGGGCGCCCGGTTGGGTGGAGTGCGGAGGCCAGCCCGTGATCGACACGGATCCACCGGTGACGAGCGCGGCGGCGAGGAACGGTGCGGCGTTCGAGAGATCGGGTTCGATCGCGATCTCCTTGGCGCGGGGGACGCCCGCCTCGACGAGCCATTCGCCGACGGCTGGGCGCTCGATGCGAATGCCTCGGCGGCTGAGAGCCTCGATGGTCATGTCGATGTGCGGAAGGCTCGGCAGGTGCTCGCCGGTGTGGACGAGGTGCAGTCCCACGTCGAAACGCGGAGCGGCGAGGAGGAGCCCGGAGACGAACTGGCTCGACGCGGAGGCATCGATCTCGATGCGACCCCCGCGGATGCGCCCGTGGCCGCGGATCGTGAACGGAAGAGCCCAGGTGCCCTCGTCGTCGATGTCGACTCCGAGGTCGCGCAGCGCGCTGATGAGGCCCCCCATCGGCCGATGGAGGGCGGTCTCGTGCGCGGTGAGATGCACGTCGTTCTCGGCGAGTCCGGCCAGCGGAGCGATGAAGCGCATGACGGTGCCGGCCTGCCCGCAGTCGATCGTGGTGCCGCCGTCGAGTCTCGCAGGGGTGACGACGAGGTCGGGCCCGAACTCATGACCGGCATCCACCTCCTCGATGCCCACCCCGAGGGCACGCAGCGCGTCGACCATGCGCGCGGAGTCGTCGGAGTGCAGAGGGGCGATCAGGCGGCCGGGACCGTCGGCGATCGCGGCGATGATCAACTCGCGGTTCGTCAGCGACTTCGAACCGGGGATCGTGAGCTCGGCGTGCACGGGCACGTCGGTCGAGGGCGCGGTGTAGGCGCCCTGCACGCGGGAGGGGGAATACCTGTTGGCGCTCATCGGTTCTCACCTTAGTAAACGCAGGGAGCTTCGTCGCGAACGACAGGCTCCCACCCCACCGAAGGAGCGAGTATGACGGCGACGTTGGAGCGCGAGGTGATCGACCTCAGCGGCCTAGACTGGCCGGTGATGGATGACACCGCAACCGCAGACACCGTCGGCGACCCTCGGCGCGAGTTCGAAGAGCAGGCGCTCCCGTTCATGGACCAGCTCTACGCCGCCGCGATGCGTATGACGCGCAATCCCGCCGACGCCGCAGACCTCGTGCAGGAGACCTTCGTCAAGGCCTATGGGTCCTGGGCGACGTTCTCGCAGGGTACGAACCTCAAGGCGTGGCTCTACCGGATCCTCACGAACACCTACATCAACATCTACCGCAAGCGTCAGCGGGAGCCGTTCCAGGGCACGATCGACGAGCTCGAAGACTGGCAGCTGGGCGGAGCGGAGTCGACGACGGCGTCGCACAGCCGGTCGGCCGAGGCGGAGGCCATCGACCGGATGCCCGCCTCCGTCGTCAAGGACGCGCTGCAGGCCGTGCCGGAGGACTTCCGTCTCGCGGTCTATCTCGCGGATGTCGAGGGTTTCGCGTATCAGGAGATCGCCGACATCATGAAGACCCCCATCGGCACCGTCATGAGCCGTCTGCACCGTGGCAGGCGGATGCTGCGGGAGCTGCTGGCAGATTACGCCGCTGAGCGGGGCATCGCCGCGGCCGAGACGAGGAGCAAGAAATGAGTGACTGCGGCTGCGACAAAGCCCGTCAGGATCTGGAGGAGTACCTCCGCAACGAGGTGTGCAAGACCGAGCACACCGAGATCCGCGAGCATCTGGAGAACTGCCCGTCCTGTCGGGATGAGGCTCTCGTCGCTACCACCCTCACCGATGTGATCGCGCGGGCCTGCAAGGAGACCGCACCCGAGGAGCTGCGCGACCAGGTGTTCGCGCGGCTGCGGGCAGTGCAGGCAGCCCAGCACTGACTCCGGGTCGGATGGCGTCGGTAGTGTGGGTGGATGACCTCCATCGATGCGAGAGACGTACCCGCTGACACCACCTCGAGGGAACGACTGGCCGGAGCCGGTCTCGACTATCGCGTCGTCGATCTGAGCGACGACCCGAAGGCATCGGCATTCGAGCGCGCGGTCGACCGGGGGTTCCTCGGGCCTGAGCCGAGCACCGAGATGATCGCCCAGGTGCGCAAGACCTTCGCCGAACGGCGGAACGTCGGGGTGTACGAGCAGGGCGCCGTCGATGCCGACCTTCCCGTCGCGACCATCAACGGCTGGGTGACGCCGCTCACCGTTTCCGGTGGGCGTGAGATCGACATGTGGGCCATCAGCGTGGTGACGGTGTCGGCGACGCATCGACGCCGCGGGATAGCCAGGGCGCTTCTCGAAGGAGAGCTTCGCGCTGCGGCAGCCTCCGGTGTGCCCATCGCCGGCCTCACGGTGTCGGAGGCGACGATCTACGGTCGCTACGGCTTCGGCTCCGCGATCCCGGTCGCGCGTCACACGGTCGACACCCGCCGCGCCGGCTGGAGCGGCCCGACCCCGCTCGGCACCCTCGAGTACGTCGACCGGGAGACCCTCGCTGCAGACCTCGGCACGGTCCACGAACGCGCACGGGGGAGGGCCGCGGGGCAGATCCCGGGCTGGCAAGGTCGATGGGAGGGGTACGCGGGCGTGTCTCCCACCCCGGACCGCGACCAGGCACGTGGGGTGCGTTATCGGGACGAAGACGGCGTGCTGCGTGGCGTCATGGCCTACACCGTCGGTGAGGCCGCCGGCACCTTCCGGTTCCGGATGGACGTGCGCCTGCTGGTCGCCGAGACGACGGACGCGCGCACGGCGCTCTGGCGCTTCGCTCTGCAGCACGATCTCGTCGACGAGGTGGTCGCCGACCTCCGCCCGGTCGACGACCCGCTGCCATGGCTCGTGCACGACACCCGCGGCGTGAAGCAGGAGGTGCACGACCACGGCTGGCTGCGCGTGCTCGACATCCCTGCCGCGCTGACCGCCCGTCGATACTCGGCGCCGATCGACACCGTCATCCGCGTGGAAGACTCCCTCGGCTTCGCGAACGGCGACTGGCGCCTGCACGTGGACGACTCCGGCGTCGCGACCGTCGATCCGGTGACCGACTCCGCGACAGACGTCGATGTCACGCTCGATGTCTCCGCGCTCTCCGCCCTGTATGCGGGAGGGGTCCGCGCTGCGACGCTGCACGGTGCCGGCCGCATCGCCGCCGATGCCGCTGCGGTCGAGGCCCTCGACCGAGCCTTCATCACCTTCCCCGCGCCGTCTCTCGACATCTGGTATTGAGTCCGCACGAGAAGGGGCGCCGCGACCTGAGTCGCGGCGCCCCTTTCGTGCAGACGATCAGCCGAGTGTGACGGCTGCCTGGATCAGCGCAGCCTGCTCTGCCGCGTGGACCTTCGAGGATCCCGTCGCCGGCGAGGCCGAAGCCGGGCGCGAGACCGGACGGAACGAACGGTCTCCCGGCACGTCGGCGAAAGCGAGCGCGAGGAAGGGCCATGCGCCCTGGTTCTCCGGCTCCTCCTGCACCCACACCAGCTCGGCGTTCGGGTAGGAATCGGTGATGGCCTTGAGGCCGTCGATCGGAGTCGGGTACAGCTGCTCGAGCCGGACCAGCGCGACCGCGGGGTTCGGGTTCTTCTCGAGCTCGGCCCGCAGGTCCCAGTGCACCTTGCCCGAGTGCACCAGCACGCGCTTGACGGCGGCGCGGTCGAGACCGCGGTCGTCGTCGAGCACAGGTTCGAACCGGCCCTGGGTGAAGGCCTCGACCGGGCTGGTCGCTCCACGCAGACGCAGCATGGCCTTCGGGGTGAACACGATCAACGGCTTGCGCGGACGGGCATAGGCCTGGCGACGCAGCAGGTGGAAGTACGAGGCCGGAGTCGACGGGCGCGAAACGATCATGTTGTCCTGCGCGCACATCTGCAGGAACCGCTCGATGCGCGCAGAGGAGTGATCCGGTCCCTGACCCTCGTAGCCGTGGGGGAGGAGCAGGGTCACACTGGACTGCTGCCCCCACTTCTGCTCGGCCGCCGAGATGTACTCGTCGATGACGGACTGAGCGCCGTTGACGAAGTCGCCGAACTGCGCCTCCCAGAGCACGAGCGCCTCGGGGGCTTCGACCGAGTAGCCGTACTCGAAGCCGAGAGCCGCGTACTCGCTCAGCAGCGAGTCGTAGACGAAGAAGCGTCCCTGGGCGTCGGAGAGGTTCGACAGCGGCAGCCATTCCTGACCGTTCGCGCGGTCGTGCAGGGTCGCGTGCCGCTGCACGAACGTGCCGCGCCGCGCATCCTGCCCGGCCAGACGAACCGGGGTGCCCTCAACGAGGAGCGAGCCGAAGGCGAGCAGCTCGCCGAAGCCCCAGTCGATGGCGCCGTTGCGGCTCATGTCGAGGCGCTTCTCGAGCAGCTGCTGGATCTTCGGGTGCACCGTGAAGCCCTCTGGCTTGTTCACGAAGGCATCGCCGATCATCTGGATGACCTCGCTCGGCACGCCGGTGACCTCCGGTGCGCCGACCTGGTCCTCGACGGGCGGCGTCTCCGGCGCGACGGGGAGGGCACCGGTCTCGGCCGCGTGCGTCTCGGCGAAGGCGATCTCCAGTCGGTTCTGGAAGTCGGCCTTGGCCTCGTCGTACTCCTGCTCGGTGATGTCACCTCGGCCGACGAGCGACTCGGTGTACAGCCGCCGGACGGAGCGCTTCGCCTGGATGAGGTCGGTCATCAGAGGCTGCGTCATCGAGGGGTCGTCTCCCTCGTTGTGGCCGCGTCGGCGGTAGCAGACCAGGTCGATCACGACATCGCGGTGGAAGCGCTCGCGGTACTCGAAGGCGAGCTGCGCGACGTGGATGACCGCCTCCGGGTCGTCGCCGTTCACGTGGAAGACCGGGGCCTGGATGGTCTTGGCCACGTCGGTCGAGTAGATCGAGGTGCGGCCGTCGTTCGGGGTGGTGGTGAAACCGACCTGGTTGTTCACCACCACGTGGATCGTGCCACCCGTGCGGTAGCCGCGCAGCTGCGACATCTGCAGGGTCTCGACCACGACACCCTGCCCGGCGAACGCGGCGTCGCCGTGCACGAGGATGGGCAGCCACGCGAACGTGCCGATGGGCTTGCGGTCCTGCTTGGCGCGGACGATGCCCTCCAGCACGCCGTCGACCGTCTCGAGGTGCGAGGGGTTGGCGGCGAGGTAGACGGGGAGCTCCGACTTGTCATCGGCGACGAAGGTGCCCTCGGTCCCGAGGTGGTACTTCACGTCACCGGATCCGCGCTGGTTGCCCGGCGTCTGCGTGCCCTCGAACTCACGGAAGACCTGACCATAGGTCTTTCCGGCGATGTTGGTGAGCACGTTCAGGCGGCCGCGGTGGGCCATGCCGATCGCAGCCCCTTCGAGGCCTGCCGTGGCCGCGCCCTGCAGGATCTCGTCGAGCAGCGGGATCAGCGACTCGCCGCCCTCGAGGGAGAAGCGCTTCTGGCCGACGAACTTGGTCTGCAGGAAGGTCTCGAACGCCTCGGCCTCGTTGAGCTTGCGGAGGACCCGCAGCTGCTCGTCGTGGCCGGGCTTCTGGTACTTGACCTCGACCTTCTCCTGGAACCAGCGGCGCTGCTCCGGGTCCTGGATGTGCATGTACTCGATGCCCAGCGTGCGGCAGTACGAGTCGCGCAGCACGCCGAGGATGTCGCGGAGCTTCGCGATGCGTCGTCCGCCGAAACCGCCGGTGACGAACTCGCGGTCGAGGTCCCAGAAGGTGAGGCCGTGGCTCTCGATCTCCAGGTCCGGGTGCGAACGCTGCACGTACTCGAGCGGGTCGATGTCGGCCATCAGGTGACCGCGCACACGGAACGAGTTGATGAGCTCCTGCACGCGGGACTGCTTGTCGACGCGCTCGGCGAGATCGACCGCGATGTCGGGGTTCCACCGGATCGGTGCGTAGGGGATGCGGAGCGCCGCGAAGATGTCGTCGTAGAAGCCGCGCTGGCCGATGAGCAGCTCGTGCACCTTCTTCAGGAACTCGCCGGAGCCGGCTCCCTGGATGACACGGTGGTCGTAGGTGCTCGTGAGCGTGATCGTCTTGCCGATCGCCAGCTCGTTGAGCGTCTTCTCGCTCGCGCCCTGGAACTCGGCCGGGTACTCGAGGGCGCCGGCGCCGATGATGCAGCCCTGGCCCTTCATGAGACGCGGCACCGAGTGCACGGTTCCGATTCCGCCGGGGTTGGTGAGCGACACCGTGGTGCCCTGGAAGTCGGCGGCGGTCAGCTTGTTGCCTCGTGCACGCGTGACCAGGTCTTCGTACGCGGAGAGGTACTCGGTGAAGGTCAGGGTGTCGGCGCGCTTGATGCTGGGCACCATGAGGGCGCGCGTGCCGTCGGGCTTGGGCAGGTCGATCGCGATGCCCAGGTTGACGTGCGCCGGTGCGACCACCGAGGGCTTGCCGTCGACCTCTGCGTAGAACACGTTCTGGCTGCGGAACTCGTCGAGGGTGCGTATGAGCGCCCAGCCGATGAGGTGCGTGAAGCTGACCTTGCCGCCGCGGGTGCGAGCCATGTGGTTGTTGATGACGATGCGGTTGTCGATCATCAGCTTCGCGGGCACGGTGCGCACGCTCGTGGCGGTCGGCACGGTGAGCGACTCGTCCATGTTCGCCGCGAGGGTCTTCGGCAGACCGCGCAGCGGTGTGACCTTGTCCTCTTCGGCGGGAGCGGGAGCCTCCTTGGACTCCGACTTCGCGGCGGGCTTCGGGGCCTGGGCGGGGATGGGGGCGGCCGCGGCGGGCTTGGCGGTGGTGCGCGCGACGGGCTGGGAGCCGATCACGGGGATCGGTGCCGTCACGGGGTGCGCAGCCTGGGCCGGTGCGTCGGACGCTGCGGCGGGAGCAGCGGACGCCGTCTCGGAGTGGTACTTCTCCAGGATGGGCCACCACTCCTTGTCGACGGAGTCGCGGTTCACCTTGAACTGCTCGTAGAGCTCTTCAACGAGCCAGGAATTGGCTCCGAACCCCCCGTCGCCGTTGACGCCGGTCACCTGGTTCGACACTCTCGATCGCCCTCTTTCATCGCTGAAGCTCTCTGGTGCGGACGTCGACGCAGGATGCGTTCGGGCCCGCACACTCTCGACCAACAAGCCTAACGTGTTTCCCTTGGGGAATCGTCGAAGCCGAGCGCCCACCGCGTCGCGATCTGGGTACCGTGGAACCATGAAGTTCTCTGGAGCGCAGCCGACCGTCGATCTGACCTACTCCGACGTCTTCCTGGTACCCCGCAGATCCGCGGTCACCAGCCGTCTCCAGGTCGATCTCGCGCCGCAGGACGGCACGCCGGCGACGCTGCCTTTGGTCGCGGCCAACATGAACTCCGTGACGGGTCCGCGCATCGCCGCTGTACTCGCTCGGCGTGGCGCCCTCGGGGTGCTGCCGCAGGACCTGCCTCTGCAGGAACTCGATGCCGCGATCCGTGAGGTGAAGTCGCAGCCCGTGCTCTGGGACACGCCGATCGTGCTGCCCCCGGAAGCCTCGGCTGCTGACGCGCTCCGCCTGCTGCCGGCGACCAGCGGTCACGGCATCGTCGTCGCCCGTGGCGCTGCCCCCATCGACGTCGGCCGGATCCTCGGCATCCTGCCCGCGACCAGGCTGGCGACCGCGCTCCCCGATGCGCAGCTGGGTGACCTGGTGCATCGCGGCACGCCATCGATCGACGCGGACGACATCGGCTCTGAGCGGCACGCGTTCGACGTCATCACCGACGCGGGCGTCGAGATGGTCACCGTCGTGCACCACGGGCACCTCGTCGGCACACTGAGCGCCCGCAGCGCGCTTCGTTCGACGCTGTACCGTCCGGCCGTCGACGCCGACGGGCGCCTCGCCGTCGCCGCCGCGGTCGGCATCAACGGCGACGTCGCGGCCAAGGCCAAGGCCCTCGCCGCCGCCGGCGTCGACGTGCTGGTGGTGGACACCGCCCACGGACACCAGGAGGGCATGCTGCGAGCGCTGCGGGCCGTCGCCGAGCTCGACCTCGGTCTTCCCGTCGTCGCGGGCAACATCGTCACCGCGGAGGGCGTGGCCGACCTGGTCGACGCCGGTGCGTCGATCCTCAAGGTCGGCGTGGGTCCCGGCGCGATGTGCACCACCCGCATGATGACCGCGGTCGGCCGCCCGCAGTTCTCCGCTGTGCTCGAGACGGCACAGGCGGCGCGGGAGCTCGGCGCGCACGTCTGGGCAGACGGGGGAGTGCGCTACCCCCGCGATGTCGCCCTGGCCCTCGCCGCAGGTGCCGCCTCCGTCATGGTCGGTTCGTGGTTCGCGGGGACGATCGAAGCGCCGGGCGAGTTGCAGCGCGATGCGGAAGGGCGCCTGTTCAAGGAGTCGTGGGGCATGGCGTCGACCAAGGCGGTCCAGGCCCGCTTCGGCAGGCTCGACGCCTACGAGCGTGCGCGCAAGGAGCTGTTCGCTGAGGGGATCTCTTCATCGAAGATCTACCTCGAGCCGCTCCGGCCCGGCGTCGAGGATCTCCTCGACATGATCACCTCGGGGGTGCGATCCTCGTTCACCTACGCCGGGGCTGCATCCGTCCCGGAGTTCCATGACCGCGCCGTCGTGGGTCTGCAGTCGGCGGCCGGCTACGAAGAGGGCAAGGCGCTTCCGGTCAGCTGGTGATCGTTGCGCGCATACACGGTCGTGTTGGGTACAATCGTCGGCATAATGGACGACCCTCCCAGTTGTAGAACATCGCCCCACTGTCCGCCTCTCTCACAGGAGAGGAACCTCTGATGGACTACATCATGTTGGGCGTGGGGCTCCTGCTCACGGTCGGCACCGGCCTCTTCGTCGCCAGCGAGTTCGCCCTGGTGAACCTCGATCGCGCGGAACTCGAGGCCAGGCAGGCGAGAGGCGAGTCGCGGCTCTCCCTCACCATCAGCGCCCTCAAGCACACGTCGACCCATCTCTCCGCTGCGCAGCTCGGGATCACGCTGACGACCCTGCTCACCGGGTACATGATGGAGCCGGCGCTGTCGAACCTGCTGCGTCCGACGTTCATCGCCTGGAGCATCCCCGAGGCGGCCGTCACCCCGATCGCGACCATCGTGGCGATGCTGGTGGCGACGGTGCTCTCGATGATCCTCGGCGAGCTCGTCCCGAAGAACTTCGCCCTCGCGCTGCCTCTGGCCACTGCGAAGCTCGTGGTCCCGTTCCAGATCGCCTTCACGACCGTGTTCAAGCCGGCCGTCGTGGTGCTCAACGGCAGCGCGAACGGCGTGCTGCGCAGCATGGGCATCGAGCCGAAGGAGGAGCTCTCGGGGGCCCGGAGCGCTGAGGAGCTCTCCTCTCTCGTGCGCCGTTCCGCCAGCGCCGGTCTGCTGGAAGCCGATACAGCGACGCTCCTCGACCGCACGCTCACCTTCGCCCGGCTGACCGCCGCCGATGTGATGACGGCGCGTCCGAGCATGCATGCGATCGCGGCCGGCGACTCCGCCGACGACGTCATCCAGCTCGCCCGACGCACCGGGCACAGCCGTTTCCCGGTGTACGACGACGACCTGGACGACATCACCGGTGTCGTCCACCTCAAGGCGGCCATCTCCGTGCCTCGAGAGCGTCGGACCGAGGTTCCTGCCGGCGCGTTGGCGACGGAACCGCTCCGGGTGCCGGAGACGGTGCACGTCGACGCCCTGATCGCCGAGCTGCGGGCACGCGGCTACCAACTGGCCGTCGTCGTCGACGAGTACGGCGGCACGGCCGGTCTGGTGACCCTCGAAGACCTGGTCGAAGAGCTCGTGGGCGAGGTCGCCGACGAGCACGATCGCACCAGGGCCGGAGTGATCCGCAACCGCGAGGGCATCACGTTCCCCGGGGAGCTCCGACCGGACGAGCTGCGTCGTCGCGCCGGCGTCGAGGTGCCGGAGGGCGACGTCTACGACACCGTCGGCGGCTACGTCATGAGCGTGCTCGAACGGGTTCCGTCGGTCGGCGACGAGGTCGAGCTCGACACCGGCACGCTCCAGGTCGTGCGCATGGACGGTCGGCGAGTCGATCGGGTGCGCTACGTGCCGAGACCGCTCGCTGTCGATGAGGAGGTGACCCGATGAGCGATTGGGGCGGACTCGCCTGGCTCGTCGTGCTCCTGGTCGCGAACGCGTTCTTCGTCGGCGGCGAGTTCGCCGTGATCTCGGCCAGAAGATCGCAGATCGAGCCGCGCGCGGATCAGGGTTCGCGTGCAGCGAAGACGGCCCTTTACGCGATGGAGCATGCCACTCTCATGCTCGCGACCTCGCAGCTCGGCATCACGATCTGCTCGCTGCTGATCCTCAACGTGTCGGAGCCGGCCATCCACCACCTGCTGTCGGTGCCGCTGCATGCGCTGGGGTGGCCGGACGGCGCCGTCGATGCCGTGTCGTTCACGGTCGCGCTGCTGGTCGTCTCGTTCCTGCACGTGGTGTTCGGTGAGATGGTGCCGAAGAACCTCGCCTTCTCAGTGCCGGACCGCGCTGTGCTGATCCTCGCCCCGCCGCTGGTCTGGGTGTCGAAGGTCTTCATGCCGGTGATCTGGGTGCTCAACGCGGCGGCGAACGGCGTGCTGCGCCTGTTCCGCGTCGAGCCGAAGAATGAAGCGGCATCCACGTTCACGCTCGAAGAGGTTGCGACCATCGTCAGCCAGTCGCGTCGCGAGGGCGTGCTCATGGACACGGCGGGAACCGTCGCCGCCGCCGTCGAGTTCACCGACAAGAAGGCCAGGGATGTCGCTGTGCCCTTGAGCGATCTGGTCACTCTTCCGCAGTCGACGACGCCGGACGACATCGAGAAGGCGGTCGCCCGCTACGGGTTCTCGCGTTACGTGATCGTCGACGACGAGTCGGTTCCGATCGGCTACGTTCACCTCAAGGACATCCTGCGGGCGTCCGAGGGAGCGGACGCCGAGACCAAGATGATCCAGCCGGTCCCGGCCAAGCGTATCCACCACATGGTGCCCGTTCAGGAGAACACCGACCTCGAGGACGCCCTCGCGGTCATGCGCCGCGCGGGCCGGCACCTGGCCAAGGTGCGGGACGCGGAGGGGAACACCACCGCTGTCCTGTTCCTCGAGGACATCCTGGAGGAACTGGTCGGCGAGGTTCAGGACGCGACACGTCGCTTCCGCGGACGCTGATCCTCCACCGCACGACGAAGGCCGCCGAATCCTGCACGGATCGGCGGCCTTCGTCGTCGGGGGCTCAGCGGGGACGGGCGCGCTCGTACTGCGACGGCCAGGCGACCTCGGCGTCGAGCTCGTGCGCGGCGCGGAGGGCGAAATGCGGGTCGCGCAGCCACTCGCGTCCCGCGAAGATCGCGTCGGCGGCGCCATCGGCGAGCACCTGCTCCGCGTGGGAGGCCGCCGTGATGAGGCCCACCGCGGAGACCGGGATCCGACCGCCTTGACGCACGCCCTCGGCGAGCGGCACCTGGTATCCGGGGAACACGGTGATCTGCTGATGCGCCACGAGGCCACCGCTCGATACGTCGATCAGGTCTGCACCATGCTGGGTCGCCCAGCCACTGACGATCTCCGCCTCCTCCGGCGTGAACCCGCCCTCCGCGTGGTCGGTGGCGGAGATGCGGACGAACAGCGGCACGTCGGCGCCGGCGGCGTCGCGGACGGCGCCGACCACGCGCAGCAGTAGACGAGCGCGGTTCTCGAGCGAACCACCGTATTCGTCCTCACGGTGGTTGGACAGTGGAGAGAGGAACTGGTGGAGGAGGTAGCCATGCGCTCCGTGGATCTCCAGCACGTCGAAGCCCGCGGCGACCGCGCGATGAGCTGCATCGGCGAAGGCCTCCACCACGCGGTCGATGCCCGCCGTATCGAGGGCGATCGGGGTGTCGAAGCCCTCGTACGCGATGGCGGACGGCGCGGACGTGGTCCATCCACCCTCACCGGTCGGCACAGTGCCTCGTTCGGGAGCCCAGGGCCACCACGTCGAGGCCTTGCGGCCGGCGTGGGCGAGTTGGATGCCCGCGTGCGAGCCCCGATCGTGGATCGCCTGGACGATCGGGGCGAGCGCGTCGCGCTGCTCGTCGTTCCAGAGCCCCAGGTCGCGCGGCGAGATCCGCCCGTCGGGGACGACCGAGGTCGCCTCGGCGATGATGAGCCCGGCGCCGCCCGAGGCGAACTGCGCGAGGTGAGTGTGATGCCACTCCTGCGCCACGCCGTCGACGGCGCTGTACATGCACATCGGCGACACCCAGAGGCGATTGCGCAGGGTGACGGAACGGATGGTCAGCGGGGAGAAGAGAAGACTCACCGTTCGACGCTACCGCCGCGCAGGCGACCCGAGGGCCGTCGCACTAACGTGGAGTCATGGTCGAGGTGCGCGAGTGGACGCGAGATGACACGGCGCGGTTGTTCCGTGTTCCCACAGCCGACGACGACAAGTACGCCCGTGGTGTGGTGGCGCTTCGCACCGGGTCGCCCGCATATCCGGGTGCCGCCGTGCTCGGGGTGGAGGCCGCGTGGCGCACGGGCGCCGGATTCGTCCGGTACGTGGGCGCGGAGCGGGTGGCAGATGCTGTTCTCGCCCGACGTCCGGAGACGGTGGCGGGGGCGGATGTCGGCCGGTCGCGGATCGACGCCTGGGTGATCGGCTCCGGCACGGACCCCACCGACCGGGACGACGCGGAGCAGGCAGCCCTCGAGGCGATCGTCGCGGGCGATGCAGCGGTGGTGATCGACGCGGGCGCACTCGATCTCGCCGGGAAGGCGCGCGCTCCCTTCCTGGTGACCCCTCACGCGCGGGAGTTCGCCCGGCTGCAGGAGCAGCTCGGCATCTCCACGTCCGAAGAGGATCGCGCGTCGGCGGCCAGGAGGACGGCGGACCGGGTCGGAGGCACCGTGCTGCTCAAGGGCGCTCGCACGCTGATCGCGTCTCCTGACGGCGGCGTCATCGCCGTCGACGCGGGTACAGGGTGGCTGGCGACCGCAGGGACAGGGGATGTGCTCGCCGGGGTGCTGGGTGCCGTGCTCGCAGCGAACCAGGGCCGCCCGATCGCCGAGGTCGCCGCCGCCGGGGCGTGGATACACGGACATGCGGGCCGAGTGGCCGCGGGGATGAGCGACGGCGGGACGGGGCATCCGATCGTCGCCATGGACGTCGCTGCGGCGCTGCCGCAGGCGATCGCGGACGTCCTCGCGTGAATCGCCCGCCGACCGGGGTGGCCGTGCTGTGGCTCGCCTTCCTCCTCGCCCACCTGCTCACGGCATGGGCGGGCTGGGTCTATCCCAGTCAGCCCATGGGCGATGTGGTCCTCGTCTACGAGCCCTGGGCTTCGTCGGCCCTCGACGGGGGCCCGATCGTCGGCGTCACCGAGACCTGGGTGTACCCGCAGCTCGCGCTCATACCGATGCTCGTGGCCAAGATGCTCGCGGCGCCGCTCGTGCCGCTGCTCGGGGTCTCCGGTGCGTACCTGATCGGGTGGGCTGCCCTCGTCGTGATCGTCGATGCGGTGGCGTTCGGAGTGCTGGTCGGCCGCTCGCCGTCGCGCCCGCGCCGCGTGGCCGCCTGGTTCTGGTGCGCGGCGCTGCTCCTCCTCGGACCGATCGCGCTCTATCGGATCGATGCGATCACGGTGCCGATCGCCGTGATCGGCGGGCTCTGGCTCGTGAGTCGGCCGGTCGTCGGTGCTGCCCTCCTCACGGTCGGCGCCTGGATCAAGATCTGGCCGGGCGCGCTCGTGCTCGCCGCCGTGATCGCGCTCAGGGCGCGCATGCGGGTGCTGTTCGCCGCGCTGGCCGTCACGGCCGGAGTCGTCGCAGCGCTGCTCGTGCTCGGAGCGGATTCCGAGATCCTCGGCTTCCTGACGGAGCAGACGGGACGGGGACTGCAGATCGAAGCGGTCGCCGCCACGCCGTTCCTGTGGCTCGCCGTCACCGGGGCCGCCCGCATCGAGTACAGCTTCGAGATCCTGACCTTCCAGATCACGGCACCGGGCGTCGATGCCGTCGCGGCCGTGCTCACGCCCCTGATGGCGGTGTGCGTGCTCGCGGTCGCAGCCGTCGGCGCGCTCAAGGCGATCCGCGGTGCGCGCTTCACCCGGCTGTTCCCTCCGCTCGCCCTTGCGCTCGTGACGTTGCTGATCGTCACGAACAAGGTGGGCTCCCCGCAGTTCCAGACCTGGCTGATCGCGCCGATGATCCTGTGGCTCGTGCTCGACCGCGTCAGGGCGCGCGTCCCCGCCGTCGTCGTCCTCGCCCTCTGTCTGCTCACCTGCCTCGTCTACCCGATCGGCTACGACGCGCTGCTGCGAGCCGATACCCTCTCCGTCGCCGTCCTCACGGTGCGGAACGCCCTTCTCATCGTCCTGCTCGTGCTGGGCATCCGTGCTCTGCTTCGCGTACCCGTCCGCCAACCGAAAACCCTGGAGTGAACCCATGTTGATCGCCTTCTCCGTCGCCCCGAGCGGTACCCCGGCCGAGGGTGCCGAGCGCACCGATGCATCGGTGCACGACGCCGTGGCCGCTGCCGTGCGCGTGGTGCGGGAATCGGGCCTGGCGCACCGCACCACCAGCATGTTCACCGAGATCGAGGGCCCGGACTGGGACACCGTCATGGACGTCGTGAAGCGTGCGACCGAGGCCGTCATGCCGTTCGGATCGCGGGTATCGCTCGTGTTGAAGGCCGATATCCGGCCCGGGTACTCCGGAGAGCTCGACGCGAAGATCGAACGCCTCGAGGCTGCTATCACAGAGGCGGGCTCGGAAGAGGCGGGCTCTGCGCGCGCGGATGGCTGACGTCGTCCCGGCGACGTCGATCGCTCTTCGACCGGCGCTCGCCGAGGACGCCGAGTGGATCGCGGAGCTCCGGGCCGACGTGCTCAGAGTCGACCTGGAGCGACTCGGACGTTATGACGAGGTCCGTGTCCGGCAGCGCTTCCGCGACGCGTTCGAGCCTGCGCAGACGCGGATCATCGTCGTGGATGCCGTCGACGTCGGCTCTGTCGCCCTCCGCCGAGACGGCGATTCGCTCTGGCTGGAGCACTTCTACATCTCTCCGTCGCACCAGGGTCGCGGGGTCGGGGGCCGCGTGCTCACGACGGTGCTCGACGGTGCCGGCCGGTATCGCCTCAACGTGCTCAGGGGCAGCCCGGCCCGAGGCCTGTACGAGCGCCACGGGTTCGTCGTCGAGTCCGAGGACGACGTGGATGTGTTCATGACGCTCGATCGTGAGGGGGAGACGAGGTGGGCCTCCGAGGGCCGGTAGGCTGTTCCGGTGAATCCCTCGACTGAATCGAGGGGTGCGGCGAAGTGGGCGCTCCTCTCTCTCGCCATAGGCAGCTTCGGAATCGGCATGACCGAGTTCGTGGTCATGGGCCTGCTTCCCAACATCGCCGCCGACCTGCTCCCTTCGCTCTGGGCAACCAGCCCGGAAGATGCGCTGAGCCAAGCGGGGTGGCTGATCTCGCTGTACGCGCTGGGTGTGGTGGTCGGCGCCCCGACCATCGCCGGTTTCGTCGCGCGATATCCACGGCATCGGGTGATGATCGTGCTGGCTCTCGCGCTGACGGTGTTCAACGCCCTCACCGTGGTGCTGCCCACGTTCGAGCTCGTCGCCGCGTCCCGCTTCCTCGCCGGTCTCCCGCACGGTGCGTACTTCGGCATCGGTGCACTCGTGGCGGCCGAGGTGATGGGGCCGGGCAACCGTGCCAAGGGCGTGGCCTTCATCCTCACCGGCCTCACGGTCGCGAACGTCGTCGGCGTGCCGCTGGGCACCTTCCTCGGACAGCAGTGGGGGTGGCGCTCGGCCTTCGCCGTCGTCGCCATCGTGTTCGCGCTCGCCACTGTCTGCATCGCGCTGTTCGTGCCGGAGCATCCGGGGGATCCAGGGCGCACGATGCGGCAGGAGCTGCGGGTGTTCCGGATCCCGCAGGTGTGGTTCACGTTGGGTGTCGGCGCGATCGGGTTCGGCGGGTTCTTCGCCGTCTACAGCTACATCGCGCCCCTGGTGACAGAGGTGTCCGGCTCGCCGGAGTGGGTCGTGCCGATCGTGCTCGTGCTGATGGGGCTCGGGATGACGGCGGGAAACCTGGTCGGTGGTCATCTCGCCGACATCGATCTGCGTCGCACGCTGCTCTTCGGTCTCGCCGCCATGGCTCTCGTCTTCGCGCTGCTCGCCTTCCTGTCGTTCTGGATCGTCAGCCTGGCGGTCGTGGTGCTCGTAGTCGGTTTCGTCTCGTCCGTGCTGAGCCCGACGATCCAGACCCGCCTCATGGATGTGGCCGGTGACAACCAGTCGATCGCGGCAGCCATGAACCACTCCGCGCTCAACATCGGCAACAGTCTGGGTGCCTTCCTCGGTGGCGTCGTGATCGCCGCAGGCTGGGGCTTCACGGCACCGGCGTGGACAGGGGCCGCGCTCGCCGTGGCGGGTCTGCTGATCGCCCTGCTGTCCTATCGCGTCGAAGGGCGTCGTCCCGCGCCGGTGGAGCTCGTCACAGCGGTATCGGCCGGATCGGCATCGGTCGTCTCGTCATCGACAGCACCGACATCGACAGCACCGACCTCGACCGCACCGACCTCGACCGCACCGTAGAGTGACGGGGTGAGTGCTCCCGAGACGACTCTGCCCGTGGCCGGGACCGTTGTCCTGCTGCGGGCGTCGGATCCGGGATTCGAGGTGCTCCTGATGCGGCGGCCCGATCGCGGCTCGTTCGCGG
The DNA here is from genome assembly GCF_001005635.1 of Microbacterium sp. Ag1. Taxonomy (NCBI): domain Bacteria; kingdom Bacillati; phylum Actinomycetota; class Actinomycetes; order Micrococcales; family Microbacteriaceae; genus Microbacterium; species Microbacterium sp. Ag1. The sequence goes on along the minus strand of NZ_LBCR01000034.1, from coordinate 32,668 downwards.
GAGCGTGGGTGTTCCCCGGTGGCAAGGTCGAGCCCGGTGACATCCGCGGGAGTGGCGACATCGACGATGCGCGGCACGCCGCCATCAGGGAGACCGCCGAGGAGGTCGGCCTCACGGTCGAGGATCTCATCGTGCTGTCGGAGTGGCAGCCGCCGCTGGAGGCACCGACGCGCATCCGGACCTGGTTCTTCCTCGCTCACGCACCGACCGGGGAGGCCGCGCCCTCCGCCGACGAGGTCGAGGAGATCGCGTGGGTGCGCCCGGCTGAGGCGCTCGCGCGCCACGCGGCCGGGACGTGGAGCCTGTACCCGCCCACCTGGATCACACTGCATCAGCTCTCGGCGTTCGGCGATGTGTCCTCGGCACTCTCCTCGGGCGGCTCGGCCCAGCTGTTCCAGACGCGGGTGCTCGACTCCGATGCCGGTCGGGGTTTCGCCTGGGAGCAGGGGCGTCTCGAGGCGGGTTCGCTGCCCTGGCGGTTCGAACCGAGCTGAGCGGAGGGGTCAGCTCTCGAGCAGGCGCCGCAGATTCGAGCCGACCGCCTCGGTCTCGATGAGGAAGCCGTCGTGTCCGAAGTCGCTGGCGATGACCACGGCCTCGTCGTCGATGATGTTCGGGATGCTGCGGGCGATGCGCTGCTGTCCGTCGACAGGGAAGAGCCGATCGCTGTCGATCCCGAGCACCAACGTGGTCGCGGTGACCGCATGCAGCGCCTCTTCGACGCCTCCTCGACCGCGGCCGACGTCGTGCGAGTTCATGGCCTCGACCAGGGTGATGTAGCTGTTCGCGTCGAATCGGCGTGTGAACTTGTTGCCATGGAAGTCGAGGTACGACTCCACCGCGAAGCGTCCGCCGTGACCGAGCGGTGACACGTCGGACTGCCAGGAGCGCTGGAACCGCTGATTCAGCTCGATCGGGCTGCGGTAGTTCAGCAGAGCCATGCGTCGGGCGAGGGCGAGCCCCCGGTGCGGACCGTCGCCGTCCGCGAGGTCGTAGTACTCGCCGCCCTGGAAGCGCGGGTCCATGCGGATGGTCTCCAGCTGCACGGTGTTGAGCGCGATCTGGTCGGCGGTGGTCACCGGGGGAGAGGAGAGCACGGCGAGGCGCTGCACACGCTCGGGGTGCGTGGCCGCCCATTCCAGCGCGTGCATCCCTCCCATGGAGCCGCCGATGACCGCGGCCCAGCTGTCGATGCCGAGAGCATCGGCGAGGCGCACCTGGGCGGCGACCTGGTCGCGGATGGTCAAGTAGGGGAAGCGCGACGCCCATTCGTAGCCGTCCGCGGCGATGCTCGCAGGTCCCGTCGATCCCTGGCATCCTCCCAGCATGTTCGGGGCGATCACGAACCAGCGGTCCGTGTCGAGCGGAGCGCCAGGACCAGTGATGTCCTCCCACCAGCCCGCGGTGGGGTGGCCGGCGCCCGCGGCTCCGCGCACGTGACTGTCGCCGGTGAGCGCGTGCAGCACCAGGACGGCATTGTCCCGTGCCGCGTTCAGCTCGCCCCAGGACTCGTAGGCGATGCGGATGCCGGGGAGCTCTGCGCCGCTCTCGGTCGCGAACGGTCCGAAGGCGGCGAAGCGACGACCCCCCACGGGGTCGCCGTCCCGCCAGGCGCCGGTCGCCGGCGGACGGGCGCGAAGCAGCCTGACATCGGCCTCCGTCACGGGTGCAGAGGGCACCGTGTCCTCGGAGGTCGTCTGCCAGTCCATGCTTCCATTCTCGCCTGGCAGGGCACCCCTCGGTGGCAGGTTACGGAGTGATCGCGGATCGGGCTCGGGTGACGGTCGCCAGATGGTCGCTGTTGCCTGCGCGCATGGTGCCAGAAGTGACGACGTCGAGTCCGCGTACGAACACCTGGTCGATGCGGACGAGTGGGAAGGCCCCGGGCCATGTGAAGCCCAGGCTTCCGTCGGTCGGGCGCACCCAGTCGGTCTCCGCGCGCAGGGCGGTCAGACTCGGATCGGTCGACGGTGCGTTGAAGTCGCCGACGACGATCAGCGACTCCGCCGGGTCGGACGCCACCTCTTCCGCGATGCCGCCCAGCATGGTGTCACGGTCCTGTTGGTGCCCTGGCCGTACCGACGCCGCGTGCAGCACATAGACGGCGACGGGAGCGGACGGGGCCTGCACCTCGACGCGAAGCGCGCGCTTCCAGCTGAGTCCGAGTGTGAGGGGCTCGGCATCCGCGAGGGGGTACCTGCTCCAGACGCCCACCGTCCCGACGGTGTAGGAGTGCGGGTACTCCGCTGCGAGGGTGTCCTGCGCGGCGGAGAGGCTGTCTCCGTCGAGCTCGACGAGGGCGATCACGTCGGCACCGCTCTGCGCCAGCTCGGAGGCGGAGGATGCGGCTCCACCGGAGCGCGCTCGCACGTTCTGACTCACGACGGTCAGCTCGGATGCGGCAGCCGATTCCACGTCCGCCCCGCCGGGGAGGCCGGGGAACGCCGGCATCATCGCGAGGACCCACAGGAGTGCGGGAACCAGGATCAGGACGAGAACTCGCGGCGCACGCAGGAGGGCGACCAGCACCAGTGCGACGAGGATGATCCCCAGCCACGGGAGGACAGCCGAGACCGCGGTGCCGACGAGCCCCGGGATCCAGCCGCAGGCGACGACGAGTGCCAGGAGGACACCGGTCACGGCGAGCCACCGGGCGACGGTCCGTGACCGCCGCGTGCGGTGCGGGGGGTGCTGAGCGTCGATCATGGTCTCCTCGGGGCGGAGTCCCATTCTCGACGGAACCGCCTGTGGGTCGGCCGGGTGAGGCCGCCGCCGTCACACGTCGATGCCCCGGAACGCTGGGCTCCGGGGCATCGACGTGGTGCGGGGATCAGGCGCGGGCGGCCTCCGAGACGGCACGTGCCGCGGCGAGGGCCTGCTCGAGGTCGGCCTTGAGGTCATCGACGTTCTCGATGCCGACGGAGAGCCGGACCAGACCGGGAGTCACGCCGGCGGTCAGCTGCTGCTCTGGCGTCAGCTGCGCGTGCGTGGTGGACGCCGGGTGGATGACGAGCGAGCGCACGTCGCCGATGTTGGCGAGGTGGCTGAACAGCGACAGGCTGTTGACGAACTCGCGACCGGCCTCGACGCCGCCCTTCAGCTCGAACGACAGCACGGCTCCGACGCCCTTGGGGGCGTACTCGTTCGCCTTGGCGTACCACGGCGACGAAGGCAGGCCCGAGTAGTTGACGGTCGCGACGTCGTCGCGGCTGTCGAGCCACTCGGCGATCTCCTGCGCGTTCTGCACGTGCCGCTCGATGCGCAGCGAAAGGGTCTCGACGCCCTGGATGAGGTTCCAGGCGCTCTGCGGCGCGATCGCCGATCCCAGGTCGCGCAGCAGCTGCACTCGCGCCTTGATGATGTACGCGAGCGGGTCGCCCACAGCAGCCGTGTAGCTGGCGCCGTGGTACGACGGGTCGGGCACCGTGAGGCCGGGGAAGGTGTCGACGTGCTTCGACCACTCGAACTTGCCGCCGTCGATGATGACGCCGCCGATGGTCGTGCCGTGGCCGCCGAGGAACTTGGTGACCGAGTGGACGACGATGTCGGCGCCGTGCTCGAACGGGCGGATCAGGTACGGGGTGGCGATCGTGTTGTCGACGATCAGCGGGACGCCGTTCTCGTGGGCGATGTCGGCGACGGTGCGGATGTCGAGGATGTTGATCTGCGGGTTGCCGATCGTCTCCGCGAAGAACAGCTTCGTGTTCGGACGGACGGCGCGGCGCCACTCCTCGGCGTCGTCCTGGTTCTCGACGAAGGTGACCTCGATGCCGAGCTTCGCCAGCGTGTACTTGAAGAGGTTGTAGGTTCCGCCGTAGATCGAGCTCGACGCCACGAAGTGGTCGCCGGCCTGGGCGATGTTGAGGATCGCGAAGGTCGATGCCGCCTGGCCGCTCGCGAGGACGAGCGCCCCGGTGCCGCCCTCGAGCGCGGCGAGACGCTGCTCGAGCACGTCCTGCGTCGGGTTCTGGATACGGGTGTAGATGTTGCCGAACTCCGCCAGCGCGAAGAGGTTGGCCGCGTGGTCGGCGCTGTCGAACACGTACGAGGTGGTCTGGTAGATCGGCGTGGCACGCGCCTTGGTGACCGGGTCGGGGGCAGCGCCGGAGTGGATCTGCTTGGTCTCGAAGCGCCAGGACTCGGGTGCGGACATGTGATTCCCCCAGAAGTGGTCGGAAGGTCGGATGGCGGATGCCGTTGCAGCGACAGTACGGAATATCGGCGCTTGTCAACAACAGGTGGGAAATGTGACGTAACAGAGGGGAGCCCCGGAATCACGCGGCGGGAGGGTTCCACGACAGCGCCGTGGGGGGAGATCGCAATCGGGGGAGAACGCCGTACGGTGGAGGCATGGTGAACAGACGAGCAGTGGTGACAGGTGCGAGTTCGGGCATCGGTGCAGCGACGGTGCGTGCGCTCCGTGCCAGGGGATGGGACGTCGTCGGTGTGGCACGCCGCGCGGATCGACTGGCCGCGCTCGCCGCGGAGACCGGGGCTTCGGCCATCGCCTGCGACCTGACCGATTCGTCCGCCGTCGAGGCGCTCGTGGGCGAGATCGAGCGATCCGGCCCGGTCCACGCTCTCGTCCAGGTCGCCGGTGGCGCCCGTGGCACCGATCGCATCGAGGACGCGTCCGTCGAGGACTGGCAGTGGATGTTCGACGCCAACGTCCTGGCGAGTCAGCGTCTCGTCGCGGGCCTGCTTCCGCTGCTGCGCCGTGCGGCCGCCGCGGACGGCCACGCGGATGCGCTCTTCGTGACGTCCACTGCCGCGCAGACCGCGTATGCCGGAGGTGCGGGCTACAACGCGGCGAAGGCTGCGGAGGGGATGCTGGTGAAGGTGCTCCGGCAGGAGCTCAACGGCGAGCCCATCCGTGTGGTCGAGGTGGCTCCGGGAATGGTGCACACCGAGGAGTTCACGCTCAATCGGCTCGGCGGTGACCCCGTGGCTGCGGAGGCGGTGTACGCCGGTGTCGAAGCCCCGCTCGTGGCCGATGACGTCGCCGACGTGATCGCCTACGCCCTGGAGTCTCCCGGCCACGTGAATCTCGACCTGATCACGATGCGTCCCGTCGCGCAGTCCGCACAGCACCTGCTCGCCCGCGGGCCGCTGCGCGTGCGATCGGTCGACTGACGATGGCGCAGACTCTCGCGGAGCTCGCCGCCGAGGGGCGGATCGATGAGGGATGGGCCGAGGCGCTGGCCCCGGTGCAGGACACGATCACCGCGCTGGGTGAGCGCCTCCGTGCCGAGCAGCAGGCAGGGCACGGCTACCTCCCGGCGGGCGGGAATGTGCTCCGAGCGTTCCAGCGGCCCCTGTCGGACGTGCGGGTGCTCATCACAGGACAGGATCCGTACCCCACTCCTGGGCACCCCATCGGGTTGTCGTTCGCCGTGGATCGCGACGTGCGCCCCCTGCCCCGCAGCCTTGCGAACATCTACAAGGAGCGGCAGAGCGATCTCGGGATTCCGCCGGCACCGCACGGAGACCTCACCGCGTGGAGCGATCAGGGCGTCCTCCTGCTCAACCGGGTGCTCACCGTACGCCCCGGCGCGGCGGCGTCGCATCGAGGCTGGGGGTGGGAGAAGGTCACCGAGCTGGCCATCCGCACCCTCGTCGCCCGCGATCAGCCGCTCGTCGCGATCCTGTGGGGCAGGGACGCGGCGAACCTGCAGCCTCTCCTGGGCGAGACGCCGGTGATCTCTTCCGCACACCCCTCGCCCCTCTCCGCCAGCCGTGGCTTCTTCGGGTCGCGACCGTTCTCCCGTGCCAACACCCTTCTCGAGGAGCAGGGTGCGGCGGCGGTGGACTGGCGAGTGGATGGCGAAGGCCCTCTCTCCCTAAGCTGAGCGCATGCAGTTCGAGCCGGGGGACCGTCGCCGCGTTCTCCCGCGCCATCTCCGACCTGCCCCGGCCCCCGAGGTGTTCTCCTATGCGATCCGCCCGGTCCGCCCGGCGGATCTGCCGCACGTGCGTGAGATATACAACCACTTCGTGAGCAACTCGGCAGTGACCCTCGACGAGCGCCGCAGCAGCATCCCCTACTGGCGCGAGAAGTACGCGCTGCTGACCAGGCTGCAGCTGCCGTTCCTCGTGGCGGTGTCCCCGGGCGGCGAAGTGATGGGCTACGCGCTGGCGCAGCCCTGGGCGGGGAAGAACGCCTACAAGTACACGGTCGAGGACTCGATCTACCTCGGTCCGGGAGCCGGGGGCAAGGGGCTCGGCGCGGCACTGCTGCAAGCACTCATCGACGCCTGCGAGCAGATCGGTCTGCGCGAGATGGTCGCGGTCATCAGCGATCATGGCGCCGAGGCGTCGATCCGACTGCACGAGAAGCTCGGCTTCGTCGAGGCCGGACGGATGGGGCGGGTCGGCTACAAGTTCGGCAGGGACCTCGGCACCGTGTACATGCGTCGTGTGCTCACGCCGACGGGGCGGCGACGAGGAAAGCTGTTCGGCGCGCGACGCTGATGCCCGGAGGGGCGCACCCCGTTCACCTCGTCCGCTCAACCGCCCGGCGGGGTGGGGATGACGGGGATCGCCGCGAGCAGCCTCCTGGTGTAGTCCTGCGTGGGGTGCAGGAGCACATCGCTCGTCGCGCCCCGTTCGACGACGCGCCCGTCCTTCATCACGACGACCGTGTCGCAGAGGTTCTGCACCACGCCGATGTCGTGAGACACGAGCACGAGTGTGAGGTTGCCCGTGCGTCGCAGCTCGATCAGCAGCTCGAGGATCTGCGCGCGCACGGTGACGTCCAGGGCGGACAGGGGTTCGTCCCCGACCAGGACCCGCGGACCGTGGACGATCGCCCTCGCGAGCGCGATCCGTTGACGCTGCCCGCCGGAGAACTCGTGGGGATACCGGTCTGCCATGTCGGGCTCGAGGCCCACCTGGGCCAGTACCTCGCGGACGCGCGCGCGGTGGTCGCCTTCGACGCCGAGCGCCCACAGCGGTTCGCGGACGATCTGGCCTGCCGTCATGCGCGGGTCCAGGGACGCGTAGGGATCCTGGAAGACCAATCCCGTCTCCCGCCGCAGCCAGTGCAGGGACTTCGCGGGAGCGGATGCGTCCACGGCACGTCCGTCGACCGTCACAGAGCCGGATGTCGGGCGGTCGAGTCCCAGCAGCAGTCGCACCAGGGTGGACTTGCCCGATCCCGACTCGCCGATGATGCCGACCGCTGACCCCTCGACGATGTCGAGGTCGGTCGGGGCCAGGGCGGTCACGGTTCGGGCACGCTCGAACGCGGAGCGCTTCGGTGCGAAGAAGTCCCGGCTGAGGCCTCGTGCTTCGATCAGGCTCATGCGGCGCCCCCGTCCGGACGCCAGAGCGTGGCCGTCGCATCACGCAGCAGTCCCTGCGTGATCGGCGAAGCGGGACTCGACAGAAGGGTGGGGACCGGTGCGGCTTCGACGACCTTGCCATGTTCGAGCACGACACCCTCGGTCGCGACCTGGGCGAGCACGGCGAGATCGTGGGTGATGAAGACCAGCGACATGCCCTCGTCCGCGACGAGCGTCAGCAGCAGGGAGAGGATCTCCGCCTGGATCGTGACATCCAATGCCGTGGTCGGCTCGTCTGCGATGAGCAAACGCGGACGACAGGCGAGAGCCATCGCGATCGCGACGCGCTGCCTCTGACCGCCGGAGAGCTGGTGCGGGTAGCGGTCGACGATCGACTCCGGGTCGGGCAGCCGCACCCGAGCCGCTTCCGCGATCGCCCGTTCTCGCGCCGCGCGGCGTCCGAGCCCTTCGTGGATGCGGATCGATTCCGCGATCTGGCGGCCGACGGTCCTGATCGGGTTGAGCGCGGTGCGGGGCTCCTGGAACACGATGCCGATGTCGTCTCCTCGGAGGCGCGCGAGCTCGCGGTCCGGCATCCCGATCAGTTCGATCCCGTTCCAGCGGATGCTTCCCCTGGCGGTCGCACCGTCGGGGAGCAGTCCCAGCACCGCGAGGGCGGTGAGCGACTTCCCCGAGCCGGATTCCCCGATCAGCCCGAGCCTCGCTCCGTCTGCGACCTCGAAGGAGACGCCGTCGACCACCGGCCGACCGTCGATCTCGATCACGAGGTCCTGCACCGACAGGCTCATGCGACCACCCCCGGAGTGTGGATCTCGGCGGAGCGGTGCCGCAGCGTCGGATCCGTCGCCTCGCGCAGACCGTCACCCAGCAGGTTCAGCGCGAGCACCGTGATCGTGATGGCGAGTCCCGGCCAGATGACCGACAACGGATGCACCCCGATGTAGCGCTGGAGGTCGGCGAGCAGCAGGCCCCAGCTCGGATCGACCACGGAGGCGCCGAAACCCAGGTACGACAGGCCGGCCTCCGCGAGGACGGCGACGGCCATCGACCAGGACAGCTGCACGATGAAGACGGGTGCCACGTTCGGCAGCAGGTGGCGCACCAGGCTCTGCGCGGGGGTGAGCCCTGCGGCTCTGGCGGCGAGGACGAAGTCGCTCTGCTGCACGCGGCGCAGCTCCGGACGCGTGACCCTCGCGATGTTGACGCCGAAGCCGATGCCGACCGCCCAGATCACGACCCAGAGCGAACCGCCCCAGACAGAGGAGATCATCATCGCGATCAACAGCACAGGGAAGGCGATCAGGATGTCGACGAGCACGGCGACGGTCTCCCGCATCCACCGTGCAGTGAGCGCTCCGAGTGCGGCCAGGGCGATCCCCACAGCCGTGGCGACGATACCGGCCCCCACGCTCACGAACACCGTCGTGCGGGCACCAGCCATCAGCAGACTCAGGATGTCGCGTCCGGTGTCGTCGGTGCCGAGGACGTGGGGCCAGCTCGGCGGCAGCCACCGATCGCCGATGTCCGAGGCCTGCGGATCGAACGGTGTCCAGAGGAGCGAGATCAGCGCTGTCATGACGATCACCAGGACGACGACGATGCCGAAGCGTCCTGTGGAGGTGTCCCAGAGGCGGGAGAGCCAGCGCGGATTCATGCGGACTCCCGCTGACGAGGATCGATCGCGCGGTGCAGGAGGTCGACCAGGAAACCGACGACCAAGACGAATCCGGTGAGGACGAGGAGTTCGCTCTGCACCTTGATCAGATCGCGCGTGCCGACATCGGCCACGAGCATACGGCCGATCCCCGGCAGGGTGAACAGCTGTTCGATCACGACGGACCCGACGATGATGCCGGCCACCTGGAGCCCGAGCACGGTGATGATGGAGAGGCCGACGGCGGGGATGCCGTGCTGGATGAGGGCTCGGGTACGGGTGAGACCCTTCGCGGCGGCGGTGCGGACGAAGTCCTGTCCCGCTGCCTGCAGGGTCGCGCTGCGTACGAACCGCATGAGCATCGCCCCCTCGACGATCCCGATCGTGAGCGCGGGGAGCAGCAGCGACTCGATCGCCTTCCCCGGTGTGGACCAGCCGGTGCGGGGGAAGCCCTGGGGAGGAAGCCATCCCAGCCATACCGAGAACACGACGATCAGCATCATGCCGGCCCAGACGACGGGGACGGCGGCGAGCGTCTGGGCTCCGACGCTGAGCGCCGTCCCGCCGCGCCGATTGCGAAGAAGGGCGGCGAGGATCCCGAACGGCACAGCGATGACGACGGCGATCAGGAGCGACATCGCTCCGAGCGGAACGGTGACCTGGGACTTGAGGAGGATCTCTTCGCCGACAGAGGCGCCGGACAGCAGCGATGTGCCGAGATCGCCGCGGAAGATGCCCCCGATCCACTCGGTGTACTGGGCGAGGAGCGGGCGATTCAGGCCGAGGGATTCGCGGAGCGCTTCGACCTCGGCGGGTGAGGCCTGCGTGCCGGCGATGAGCTGTGCGACGTCGCCGGGGAAGACGCGCAGCGTCAGGAAGATGAGCGCGCTCGACACGAGGAGCCCTGCGATGAGCAGGGCTCCCCGGACGAGCGCATAGCGGATCACGACGCGGTGATCGCTTGCTACTTCTCAGCGGAGACGGTGACGCCCGTGAGGTTGATGCGGGAGTTGATCGAGTCTTCGGGGAAGCCCGACACGATGGGGCTCACGGCGGTGATCGTCTCTCCGTTGTAGAGCCAATCGGCGGCGTGGTCTTCCGAGACGATGCGCGCTGCCTGTGCCAGCAGGTCGGCGGACTTGTCGGGGTCGACCTCGGCCAGAGCCTTCGTGTACAGATCCTGCACCTCGGCGTTGTCGTAGCCGAAGTAGTAGTCGGGGTTGGCGAAGTTGCCGAAGTCGCGCGGCTCGACGTGCAGCACGAAGCTGAGGTCGTAGTCGTGGTTCGTGTACACGTCCTCCAGCCAGGTGGGGAACTCGACCGAGTTCACCTCGAGCGTCACGCCGACCTTCTTGAAGTCCGAGATCAGCACCTTGGGCACGGTCGTGCCGTAGAACGAGGGGATCGTGAGGGTCAGCTCGAGGTCCTCCTGACCAGCCTCAGCGAGGAGCTTCTTCGCCTTCTCCGGGTCGTAGGAGATCACGTCGGACAGGTCCTCGTAGCCCGGGTCGAGTTCGGGGATGGGCCCGTACAGTGCCGTGCCGGCGCCGACCGCGTCGATGAGAGCCTCATGGTCGATGGCGAGGCGCAGGGCTTCGCGCACCCGCACGTCGTCGAGCGGCGCCTTCTTGTTGTTGAACGCGAGAGTGGCCTTGTCGGTGGTGCGCCCCGTGGTGAGGGTGAAGTCCCCGGAGTCTTCGAGCTGAGGCGCGAGGTTCGGGTCGACGGCCGTGAGCACGTCGACGTCGCCGGCCAGTGCGGCGTTGACGCCGGCGGTGAAGTCGGGGATGTACTGGAACTCGACCTGGGCGACGCCGGCAGGATCCCCCCAGTAGGCGTCGTTGCGCGCGAAGGTGATGGTGCTTCCCTTGTTCCAGCGCGTCAGCGTGAAGGGACCTGTGCCGTTCTCCGCGGTCTTCAGATCGGTGGTGTCGCCGGTCTTGAACACGAGACCGGCCGGGCCGGTGAGCGCGAAGAGGAAGTTCTGGTTCGGAGCGGACAGGGTGATCTGAACCGTGGTCGGGTCCGGCGCCGTGATCGCTGTGACCGACGCGAAGTCCGCGTTGCCCTGCACGGTGGCGTCCGTGCGCACGGTCTCGTACGAGGAGACGACGTCCGCCGACGTCAGCGGCGTGCCGTCGTGGAAGACCACGCCGTCGTTGAGGGTGAAGGTGTATGTGAGCCCGTCCGAGGAGACCTCGTAGTCGGAGGCGAGACGCCCCTCGATCTCGTTGTCCTGCGTGCGCGTGACGAGGCCCTCGTAGATGTTGTCGATCAGGATCTGCTCGAGTGCGGCGCCGCTGGTGTGGCGGATGTCGAGGTTGGTGGGCTCGAGGACGAGGCCGACGTGGAGAGTGGCGCTCGGGTCGGGGGCACCGGGTGAGCTGCTGGTCTCCGGCTCGGTGGTGCCGGAGCAGGCGCTGAGGATGACGGCGGTGGCCGCGAGGGCGGATATCAGCGCGAGACGTCGGGTACGTCGGAACATGGGTGTTTCCTCTCGGTGCGGCAACTGCTGTGTGCCGTGGAATCGAGCCTAGAGATGTGAGAAGGGGTCAGGGTCGGGTGTGGAACGGAACGTCATATTCCGAGGGCGGGCACGGCGGCGTCGATCAGACCGGCGAGGGCGACCGGCGCGGTCTCCTGCACGTTGTGGGTGGCGTCGAGCACGACCACCTCAGCCGCGGGGACGCGTCGCTGGAGCTCGACGGCGTCGGCTTCACTCACGAATCCGCGTGCGGCACGCACCAGGGTGACCGGTACGGTGACCGCGGTCAGATCATCCCAGCCCGTCTCATGCAGCACCGACGGTGTGGTCGGGGACCCGGGGTCGTGAGCGGCGAGTGTCTGGGCGGCGAGGTGTGCGAAGTGGTGCTTCCACTCCACCCGCCCGTCCTCGCGCACTCGCGTGTTCAGGAAGACACCGCGCTCTGTCTCGGGTCGGGAGCCCCCGAACCCCAGTGAGATCGCCTTGTCGACGAGCTCGTCGCGTGTCGCGAAGTCGGTCGGGCCCGCGTAGAACTCGCGCAACGCCGCCGGGCCGGCACTCACATCGATGCCGGGAGTGATGTCGACCACGATGAGCTCGGACACCAGATCCGGTCGCGCTGCTGCCAGAGCAGCGCCGGTGAGTCCGCCGAGGGACTGCCCGACCACGACCTGCGGCCCTTCCACCCAGGCGTCGAGCGCTGCGGCCACGTCACGAGCGAGTGTGCGCGGCGTGTAGTCGACGTCGTCCCGCCAGGAGGAGTCGCCGTGTCCGGCGAGATCAATCGCGAGCAGCGGCTGCTGCAGGGCGAGGGCGGTGGTGTCCCAGGTGTGTGCGTTCAGGCCGGCGCCGTGGAGCAGCGTCACACGCGGTGCTTCGCTACCGAAACGCAGGGCGCTCAGGATGCGGCCGTCGGCGAGTGGGAGGGTGAGGCGCGTGACCGGCGGAACCGGTACGCCGAGCGCTTCGGCCTGTGCGGGAAGATAGCTGAACTCGCTGTTGTCGATCGCCACCTCCACATTCTGCGCCCTCGGGAAGCGGCGTCGGAAATGCCGGACCAGTATGACAAGAGAATATTTCGCAACGTGTCGCATTATGTCGCATGAGGACTGGATTTGATGGGCATATTGATCCAAGCTCCGGTTCCTCTGCGGCAGAGCTTCCCGCTCGTCCGCCGAATATCATGGAGTCATGAGCGAGACGCGTGTGCACCTGTCCAAGACCGAGCCGGCCGCGTACCAGGCGCTTGACGCGTTCTCGAAGACGGTGGGCCAGATCTGCGCGGCCAACGGCATCGACGACCGTCTCAAAGAGCTCGTCATGATCCATTGCTCGCAGCTCAACGGCTGCGCCTACTGTGCGCGGATCCACGTCGACAGGGCGGTCGCTGCGGGCGTCGACGCCGACACACTGACCCAGATCCCCACGTGGCGTGAGAGCGGTGTCTTCAGCGAGCGGGAGCGCGCCGCTCTCGAACTCGCCGAGGCCTTCACGTTCATCTCGGAGGACGGGATCTCCGACGAGGTGTACGACCAGGTCGGAAGCGTCTTCACCGAGAAGGAGTACGCGGCGCTCAGCTGGGCATGCGTCTCGATCAACGCCTTCAACAGGATCGTGATCGCCGGCCGCTACCCGGTGCCCCCGCGAGGACCGCAGGCGGCGGGATGACGATCCTCGTCGTCGAAGGGGTCTCCAACGTCCGCGACGTGGGAGGCATGCCGGCGGAGGGCGGTCGGATCCGCTCCGGCGTCCTCCTGCGCTCCGGACAGCTCTCCGGAGCGACCACCGCGGGCGCCGCCGCGTTGCGGGAGAGTGTCTCGCACATCGTCGACCTGCGAGACGGCGAAGAGGTCGCAGCCGAGCCGACGGAGATCGACGGGCCGGACACCACCCACCTCCCGCTGTTCCTCGGATCCGTCCGTTCCTTCTTCGAGGCGGACACCAGTCTCGACGACCTCTACCTCCACCTCCTCGAAGAGAGCGGGGAACGGCTCGTCGCGGCCATCCGCATCATCGCGGCGAGCGGGCGCACGCTGGTGCACTGCACTGTGGGTAAGGACCGGACGGGCGTGACCGTCGCCCTCGCGCTCTCCGCGGTCGGTGCGGATCGGGAGGCCATCATAGCCGACTACGCGCTCACCGAGTCTCAGCTGCCGGCTCAGCGCACCCGGTGGATCGCCGACTACCTGCGCACGCAGCACCCGGAGGCTGTGCACGCCGTGGCGCTAGCGACGCAATCGCCGGCTCCCGTGATGCGCCGTCTGCTCGCGCAGGTCGACGAACGATGGGGCTCGGCTGCCGGGTATCTGCGCGCGCAGGGGATGACCGACGATGAGCTCGACGCCCTGGCCGTCGCACTCGTCGAGCGCGAGCAGCGGCCGGAGCGTGCATGATCATCGCCCAGCGGCTACCAGGTTAGGCAAGCCTTCACTTGGTGTACGATGAAGACACCATGAACACCTCGCTCGAGACCCGCGGCACGCGCGCCGAACGTCGCGCAGCGCGTCGGCGCGCCCATCACCTGGTGACGGCTGATGAGAACTCCCTCACGGAGCTCGAGGTGTTCCTGACGACGCTGCCACTGTGCGCCTCCGGGCGCATCTTCATCGAGGTGCCGACGGTCGCCGACATCGGCGTCATCGAGGCTCCCGGTCGTATGACGGTCACGTGGCTCGCTCGTGAGCAGCGTTCCGGGGCTCCCGGAAGCAGCCGTGCGTGCGCAGCCGGTCAGGCGCTCACCCGTGCGACCTGCGCCTGGGCGGACGAGATGATGTGCGACGACGAGATCGAGACCCACGTCACACTGCTCGGCGGTTACCTCGGCACGGCCGACATCGTCGAGCACCTGACGAGTCATCTCGAGGTCTCGCCGACGCTGATCCGTACCCCCGAGCGTTTCGGCCTGCTGCCCGCCGACCGCTGACGCCGCGTCCGCGCGCCTGATCCGAATCGGCCACTCGCGGCCTGAGACGTCCGTGCAGAGACCGTCGTAGGGTCAGCGCGTCCGTCGAACGTAGTTGCCGTCTTCGAGCCCTGCCTCGATCTCGAAGCGGTTGCGCAGGGGGTCACGCCCCGCGAGGAAGTACAGGATCGGCATCAGGAACCCGTAGCGGAGCCACTGCGCCTTGTGCACAGCCTCATGACGGAGCACGGCGTCGCTCGGTCGCACGTCTCCGGTCAGGAAGCAGCCGCCGACGCACACTCCGCCGCGATTGAACGTCCATGCCGGCATGCCCTGGAAGATCCACAGGCCCGCCCGCCGTTCGACGGGTCCTGTGCTCCACAGCGAGCCCCACAGCCAGCCGACGGCGGTGCCCCACAGGTAGCCCAGGCGGCTGATCGGGGAGCGCAGCAGGAAGGAGGGGATGCGGCGGTCGAGACGCCGGCCCCGGGCCAGGGCGGCACTCGCCGCGGGTCGCCAGTCAGGAGCCGTCGTCATGCCACCGCTCCGACCAGTCGCAGCAGTGCACCGAGATCATCGACGGCATCGGCCGGTGACCTCGGTGCGAAACCTGCGATGGTCGCGCCAGCGAGCGGCACTTCCGAGCGCAGTGCGCGGATGGCGGTGCTCAGCGCAGCGGGGGACAGCCCGAACGGCACCGACGACGAGACACCGGCGAAGTCGGACGGATCGAGCACGTCGACGTCGATGTGCACCCAGACCCGTGATGCCCCGGTCGCGCGGACCGCGCCGAGCAGCGCCTCGGGATCTGCGAGGTCGTCGACGGAGAGATTCGTCAGAGGCGCGAGCTGCTCGACCTCCGCGTCATCGAGGTTCCGCATGCCCACGGTGATCACGCGATCGGCGGGGATCGCGGGCGAGAGCACGAGCTGCTCCTCGCCCTCGCCGAGCACAGCCCGCAGTGCCATGCCCGAGAAGGCACCGGAAGGGGACGTGTCCGGCGTGTGCATGTCGGCATGCGCGTCGCACCACACCACGGCGAGGTCGTCGGTTCCGCCCGGCAATGCGTCGAGCGCGGCGACGGTGATGCTGCAATCGCCCCCGATCACGACGGTGTCGGAGTCGATGTGCCCGTGCACGAGTTCACGAGTGCGCAGCAGAGCGCTCAGACGGCGTACACCTGTGCCGAGGGATTCACCGGCTTCGACAGGAACGTCGAGAACGGTCGTCGCCGCGCGGGGGAGATCTCCGGCGATCGCTGCAGCGCCGTCCGTGAGGAGCATCGCGCGCGCTGCGGGCGAGCCCTGCCACTGCGGGATGACGAGGAATCGCACCATGAGTGCCTCCGAAGAAGAGGGGACGGATGCCTCGGCCCGCGGCCGAGGCATCCGCCCGGTGATGTCAGTTGCCTTCGATGGCCTGGCGGGGAGCGCCGCCGCCGGCCTTGAGCTCGGCCAGACGTGCCTCGACCTCGGTCAGCTCGCCGAGATCCTCGAGGCTCTCGAACTGGGCGTCGAGGCTCGACGCTGCGAGCTCGATCTTGCCCTGAGCGATGGCCTCCTGGCGGCGGACCTTGTCTTCGAACCGTCCCAGCTCGCTGGTGGGGTCGAGCACGTTGATCGAGCCCACGGCGTCCTGGACGCGGGTCTGCGCCTCGGCGACCTTGGCGCGGGCGAGGAGTTCGCTGCGCTTGTTCTTGAGCTCGACCAGCTTGTCCTTCATGCCGTTCAAGCCGCTCTTGAGCTTGTCCACGATCTCGGTCTGCGCCGCGATCTGCGGCTCGGCGCCGGTGGCCTCGCGCTCGGCGCTGATCTGACGCTGCAGAGCGATCTTGGCGAGGTTGTCGAACTTGTCCGCGTCGGCCGTGTTGCCGCTCGCGCGCATCTCGTCGGCCTTGCGGCTGGCGGCGAGAGCCTTGTTGCCCCACTCGGTCGATGCCTGGACGTCTTCCTCGTGGTCGCGCTCGAGCAGGCGCAGGTTGCCGATGGTCTCGGCGATCGCGGACTCGGCGTCGGCGATGCTGTTCGTGTAGTCGCGAACGAGCTGGTCGATCATCTTCTGCGGGTCTTCCGCAGAGTCCAGCAAGGAGTTGATGTTCGCGCGGACGAGGGTCGAGATACGTCCGAAGATGGACTGCTTGGTCATGCGTGGTTCCTTTCAGAGGGCGTCTTCGAGAGCTTGTCGTACATGTCTGTGTGGGGGATCAGAAGCGTCTACCTCCTGATCGGCCGCTGCGGCCGCTGCTGCGGGAGCCGCCTCCGAAACCGGAGCTCCGGAAGCCGCCGCCGGAGGAGCGCCATCCGCTGCTGCTTCCTCGACGGGAAGAGCCGCCGCCACCGCCGGCGAGTAGCCCACCGATGATGCCTCCGAGGATGTCGCCGCCGAGTCCTGAGCCGCCCGACGAGGATCCGGACCCGCCGAACGGGCCGCCGAAGCCGCCCTGGTCGTAGCCGGAAGGGGTGTACGCCTGCACGTCCGACCGCGCGGCCGACGTGGCCTGCGTCGCCAGAGCGAGCGCACGGTTCGCCTCCGCGAGCGCGGCATCGGGGTCGGTTGCCCGCAGATTCAGCGCCTGCGACAGGCTCGCCTCCGCGTTCGCGAGGCGGGTGCGCGCGGTGGAGCCCACCGTCCCTCGACGGGTCTCGATGAAGTCCCGAGCCGCGCGGATCTCGGAGTTCGCCTGCGTGAGAGTCTGCTCGAGCAGCTGCTGCACCCGGCGGGCACGTTCGACGCTCTCCCTGCCCTGTGCGATCGCGGCGTCGATCTGCGTGTTCGCGGCGGTGAGAGCCTCGAGCACTCGCTGTGGATCGCGGGCGGTACCGCTCAGATCGGTCTGCGCCGCCCCGAGCTGCTGGGCCGTGGCGGAAGCCGCAGCGGCGATGGCACCCGAGGGGTCGGGCAGCTGCTGCCCGGCCGCGAGGTCGCTCTGCAGTTCGGCGATGAGGGCACGAGATTGAGCTTCGAGCGTCGACAGCTCCGCTCCCAGCGCCGTCACCGCCTGGACGAACTGGGCGGCCTGTGCGACGGACTGCTCGGCGGTGCGGATCGCGAACGCGGCCTCGCCTGAACGTCCGGCTGCGATGGCCTGCGCCGCCGCCGCGATCGACCGATCCGCGAGGTCGGCCCGTTCGCGTGCCTGCACGGGGTTGTCCGCGACCGTGGCGAGAGCCGCAGGGGCATAGGTGGCGGACAGCGCGTCGAGGGCAGGCTCCGCAGAGGCGAGGGCGGCGTCGAGCGCCGCGCGCTCACCGCGGACGCGCTCGAGCTCTTGCGGGGCGTTCTGCTCGAGCTTTCGGAGCTCGTCGAACGCCGCAGTGTTGTCGTCCAGGATGTCGTCGATCTCGTCGGCGATCCGGATGATGCGTATGTGCCACGCGCGGCGGTCGTGGATCGAATCCTCGATCTCGTCGTCGAGTTTCTGCTTCAGATCGAAAGCCTCGGAGATCTTCGCCTTCGCCGCATCGACGACCCGAGTGAACTCCTCGGTGGCTGCATCGCCGAACTGCGCGACGGCGAAGCCGAGCTCCTCCTTGCTCGAGGTGATGGCATCGTCCGCCTGCACGAGCGCGAGTCCTGCCTGCGTCTCGACCTGCTGGTCGGTGAGAGTGGAGAAGGGGTCGGCGGGGTCCGGCGTCTCCGGCATGGCGCCTCGCTCGCGGATCTCCGCCCGCCGGCGGGCTCCGCGCACCAGTGCCACGACGAGCCACACGAGCAGCGCGGCGACGACGACGGCGACGACGATCAGCCCGATGCGGAGCGCGCCGGCGCCCCCGTCGCCCTGGATCTCGTCGGCGGCGAGAGTGATGGCGCCGACCCAATCGCCGTCCGCGGCGAAGGGGACCATCTTGTCCTCGATGCTGTCGAGCTGGCCGAAGCTCACCGGGCCGTCGGGGGCAGCGGAGATGTAGTAGCTGCGCCCGTCGACCGCGATCGCCAGGAGGTACTGTTCGGTGCCGAGGTTGTTGTTCTGCGCGACCGTGTCGGCCCACTGCACGTTGTCGGATGGGTTCGTGAAGTCGTCGACGAGCACGACGAACAGATCGGCGCTCGAATTGTCCGTCAGCTCCTGGAGCCGGGCCTCCACCGTCGCCTCTTCGTCGGCACTGAGCACTCCGGCCTGGTCGGTGACGTATCCGGCATCGAGCGTGACGGGATCGGTCGCGGATGCTGCGGAGGTGCTGAACGCACCGGCGACAACGGCGAGAGCGAGTGCGGCCAGCGTGAGCCACCGTTTCGTCATCGTGTTCCCTCCGACCGGCAGCCGAGCCCCATGCCACGAGTCTATGCACTGGGCCCGACACGCGACAGCACTCGACACGGGTTCGCCGTTCGCCCTCAGCGGAGGCACATACGCTGGAAGGCATGGACGACATCTACGGTTCCGATGTGCTCGCGGCGGGCTGGCGCGAGCGCGGCGCGAAGAAGGTGCCCCAGGTCGCGGCCGAGCCGGATCTCGTGGTCGAGGTCGCCGACGACGGCTTCTGCGGTGCGGTCACACGTGTCCAGGGCGGCAACGTCGAGTTGGAGGACCGCGTGGGCCGTCGGCGGTTGTTCCCCCTCGGCGGAGGGTTCCTCATCGACGGCGCACCCGTGAGGCTGATCGTGCCCGTTGCTGCCGATCAAGGGCGGCGGCGCACGGCATCCGGATCGTTCGTGGTGGCCGATCAGCGCGCCCGCGTCGCTCTGCCCAGCCGAATCCTCGTCGAGGGCAAGCACGATGCCGAACTCGTCGAGAAGGTGTGGGGTGCCGACCTGCGGGTCGAGGGCGTCGTCGTCGAGTTCCTCCAGGGCGTCGACCTGCTCGACGACCTGCTGGCCGCAGAGCCACCCAGCGCGACTCGGCGGTACGGCGTGCTCGTCGACCACCTCGTCCCTGGCTCGAAGGAATCGCGCATCGCCGACGCGGTCGCCCGGGGCCCGCACGGACGCCATCTGCGCATCGTCGGCCACCCGTTCGTCGATGTCTGGCAGTGTGTGACGCCTCGGGCCCTCGGCATCGCGAAGTGGCCGGAGATCCCGCGCGGCATCGAGTGGAAGGTCGGCATCTGCCGTGCCTTCGGCTGGCCGCACGAGACGCAGGCCGACATCGCGCGCGCGTGGCAGCACATCCTCTCCAAGGTCACGACCTACCGGGACCTGGAACCGGCGCTGCTGGGCCGTGTGGAGGAGCTCATCGACTTCGTCACCGCGCCGACGGCCTGAGCCCGGGAATCGGGGACGCCGGAGCGACGGACGTCGACGGCTACCCTGGAAACATGCCCGAACCCCGTACCTTCCGAGACGAGCCGGTGTCGTTCGTGCGCCGCAGCGGCCGGATGTCCGACGCGCAGGAGCGCGCCTTCGCCGAGCTCGGCCCGCACTATCTGCTCGACGTTCCGCGTGACGTCGCCTGGACCTCCGTGCACCCCGAGGCGCGCCTCGATCCTGCGACCGAGTATGGGCGCACCGCTGACCTCTACGTGGAGGTCGGATCGGGCCAAGGCCACGCGATCGTGGCCGCGGCCTCGTCGCGCCCCGAGGACGACTTCCTCGCCGTCGAGGTGTTCCGCGCCGGCCTCGCCAGGACCATGCTCGACGCCGACAGGGAGGGCGCACGCAACCTGCGCGTCGTCGAGGCGAATGCGCCGGAGGTCCTCTCATCGTTCCTCCCTGAGGCGGCAGCACGCGAGGTGTGGATCTTCTTCCCTGACCCCTGGCACAAGAAGAAGCACACCAAGCGACGCCTGGTGAGACCGGGATTCGGCGACGCCGCAGCGCGAGCGCTCCGTGACGGCGGCCTGCTGAGGCTCGCGACCGACTGGGAGGACTACGCCCTGCAGATGCGCGATGTGCTCGACGCGGATCCGCTGTTCGAGCGTGCGTTCGAGGGGGAGTGGGCCGAACGCTTCGACGGTCGCGTCATGACCGCGTTCGAGCGCAAGGGCATCGCGAAGGGACGGGATATCCGCGATCTCGTGTACCGGCGCAGGACCCGCGCGTGACCGACACGCGGCGCGACACGGCGTCGCGGACGGGGCTCCTTCCCGCGCTCCTCGTGTGCGCCGCTGCTCCGGCATTCTTCGTGCTGGAGATCCCGTGGCTGGGCTGGACGCTCCTCGCCGCCGGCATCGCAGTCGCCGGTCTCCTCGAACGCCGTGTCGTCGAACGTCGCGGCGGTGAGCGGGGTGCGGATCCAGCCGGGAGCCCACGCCGTCCTTCGCTCACCCGCGATCTCTCGCTGATCGCGATCGGCATGCTGATCGTGAGCATCATCCCGCTGGCAGCGGAACTCGACAACCTCGCGATGCTGCGGTTCACGCTCGCCCTGGGCGGCGCGGTGGCGGTGCCCTACCTGATCTCGAGGTTCGTCTATCGAGACCGTGCCATCGGCTTCCCCTGGCGCACACACAAGCGCTGGGGACGGCTGCAATGGGGGTGGCTCGTGGCGGTGCTCCTGCTGGGTTGGCTGATCCTGCCCTTCTACTTCATCACCAGCGGGGTGTACCAGAACTGGCCGGTCGTGGACACTCCTGACCTCATCGCCCGTCTCTTCGTCGGGGTCGGCGCCGTGGGCATCTGGGACGAGCTGTTCTTCATCTGCACCGTGTTCGCCCTGCTGCGCCGACACTTTCCCGACCTGCTCGCCAACGTCCTGCAGGCCATCGTTTTCGTCTCCTTCCTGTGGGAGCTGGGCTACCGAGAGTGGGGACCCCTGTTGACGATCCCGTTCGCCCTGCTGCAGGGGTACATCTTCGTGCGGACGCACTCGCTGGCCTATGTCGTGACGGTGCACCTGCTCTTCGATGCTGTGGTGTTCGCCGTGCTGGTACACGCACACAACCCGGGACTTCTTCCGATCTTCCTCCTGTGACGAGGAGGTTCGTGCGCGCCGGTGCTGTCGGCTTGCTCCCGGCCCCCGGGAACGGAAGAATCAGCCCATGCTCATCGTCGGTCTCGTCCTCGCCGCCGCAGCTGCGGCCTTCCACGTCTTCATCTTCGCGCTCGAGTCGCTGCGGTGGACCGAGCCGGAGACGAGGAAGATCTTCGGCGTCCCCAGCGAGGCGGACGCGGTCACGATGAAGCAGCTGGCCTTCAACCAGGGCTTCTACAACCTCTTCCTCGCACTGACGGCCCTGCTCGGCATCGGCCTCGTGATCGTCGGAGCCGAGACGGCGGGTCTCACCCTCGTCTTCGCCGGAACCGGGATGATGCTCGCCGCCGCGCTCGTGCTCGTGCTCTCCGATCGGACCAAGGTGCGTGCTGCGGCGATGCAGGGAACCCTGCCGTTGTTCGCTGTCGTGGTCACCGCGATCGGCCTCGCGATCCGGTGACGATCGAGGGGTGACATCCACGTCGGCACCGGTCACACTCGTTGCATGGCCGATTGGGTGCTGCACGTGGACATGGATCAGTTCATCGCCGCGGTGGAGGTGCTGCGCAGACCGGAGCTGGCCGGTCGCCCGGTGATCGTGGGCGGACGCGGCGATCCGACCGAGCGGGCGGTGGTGTCGACCGCTTCCTACGAAGCCCGTGCGTTCGGGATCGGCTCGGGCATGCCGTTGAAGATCGCGGCGCGGAAGGCGCCGGACGATGCCGTGTTCCTCCCGGTCGATCGGGACGCCTACGCACGGGCATCCGACGAGGTCATGGCTGCTCTCCGTGCGCTGCCGGACGTGGTGCTCGAAGTGGTGGGATGGGACGAGTGCTTCCTCGGGGTGCAGACGGACTCTCCCGAAGGTGTGGCCTCGTCCGCGCAGGAAGCCGTGTTCGAGGCGACACAGCTGCACTGCTCGGTGGGGATCGGGGACAACAGGGTCAGGGCGAAGATCGCCACCGAGTTCGGCAAGCCCCGCGGTGTGTTCCGCCTCACCGCGGACAACTGGTTCGAGGTGATGGGCGACAAGCCGACGCGCGACCTCTGGGGTGTCGGGCCGAAGGTGCAGAAGCGTCTCGCGGTCCACGGCATCGCGACGGTGCGAGATCTCGCCGAGGCGGACGAGCAGACCCTCGTGACCGAGTTCGGACCGCGGATGGGCGTCTGGTATCACGGGCTGGGTTCAGGGATCGGCCCGAGCAGCGTCGACGACACGCCGTGGGTTGCGCGAAGCCACAGCCGGGAGACGACGTACCAGGAGAACCTCACGACGCCGGAGCAGGTCGATGCGGCGATCCGCGATCTCGCCGCCCACGCGTTCGACGACTGCGCGGTGGAGGGGCGGCCGGTCGTCCGCGTGCACCTCAAGGTGCGATATGCCCCGTTCGAGACCAAGACCTTCGGCCGCAAGCTCTCCGCGCCGACCACGGACCGCGCGGAATTCGTCGCGGTTGCCGCGGCGCTGGCCGGCACGCTCGATCCGGAGCGAGAGGTGCGACTGCTCGGAGTCCGCGCGGAGATGACGGCGCCGGAGGATGATGGCGTCGAGCGCACACCCGTGCGGGGAAGGATCTGACCCCGCACCGGGACATCGAGGGAAGCGTCGTCCGCTCAGGGGCGGAGCACGGCCGCGACCGCGCTCACCTCGATCAGGGCACCCGGGACTCCGAGGCCCGCCACGAGCGCCGCGGTGACGAGGGGTGGGGCTCCGTCCCGCGCCAGCCGTGAGGCGACCGCACCGTACGCCGCGCGCAGGTCCGCGTCCTGATGGATCAGCACCGTCCAGCTGATCACGTCTTCGAGCCCTGCACCCACGGACTCGAGGGCGATCCTGGCGTTCTCGACGGCGCGAGCGGACTGCTCGCCGGCATCGCTCGAGACGACGGCTCCGGTGACGTCGACACCGTTCTGGCCGCCGACGTACACTGTCGTCGCCCCTGGCGGGACGACGGCCACATGGCTGAATGCAGGACTGACGACGAGCCCATCGGGCTGTCCGAGTGTGATCTCCATGGCCACACTCTGCACCGGGGCGCCGACATCCGGAAGTCCCTCGTCGGCGTGCAGCTCAGAAGCGCAGCAGCACCTTGCCGACGCGACCCGGGGTGTCGCTCGCACGCACGGCCGCGCTGATGTCGGCGGCGTCGAAGATGCCGGCCACGGGCAACGTCAGGCTGCCGTCGGCGAGACGCTGGAACAGCTCACCGAACAGTGCGCTACGGGTGGCCTGATCGAGGCTCGGGATCACCTTGCTGCCCCAGAAGCCCTTCACTGTGGCCTGCTTGAAGATCACGTCGGAGGAGGCGATCTCCATGGTGGGGGAGTCCATCGCTCCGAACGCGACCAACGTGCCGCCTTCCGCGAGCAGCGAGAGAACCTGGCCGGCGGATGCACCACCGACGGAATCGACGCCGGCGGTGATCGGCGCACCTCCGGTGATCGCCTCGACCTGCTCCTTCCAATCGGGCTGATCGGTCGCGACGATCCTGTCGATGCCCTGTGCGCGGAGCTCGTCGACCCCCGCTGTCCGACGCACCAGCCCGAGCACGTTCACTCCGCGCGCTGAGCCGAGCTGAGCGAGCATGCGTCCGACAGCTCCGTTCGCGGCGTTCTGCACGATCCAGCCGCCGGCCTGCACATCGAGGAAGTCCAGCAGCGTGATCGCGCTGAAGGGCATCGAGACCAGCTGAGCCGCCGTCTCGTCAGGAAGGCCGTCCGGGATCGGGATCAGTCCGGCGGCATTCGTCACGATGTACTCGGCCCAGGCGCCGAAGGTTCCGCCGGTGGCGACGCGCTGGCCCACCTCGAGGTGCTCGACTCCGGCACCGAGCGCGTCGACGACGCCGAGGGCCTCGGTCCCCGACGCGGCGGGGAGCTCCGGCTTGAAGCCGTATGTGCCGCGAACGGTCCACAGGTCGTGGTTGTGGATGGGGGAGAGCACGATCCGCAGACGGACCTGGCCTTCGCCGGGCTCCGGAAGAGGTCGATCTTCGACTCGGAGGACTTCCTCCGGAGTGCCGAAGGTGGGGTGGATGAGTGCGCGCATGGCGATTCCGTTCTCTCTCGGGGTGTCGATCAGGGCCGGTCGCTCTGGTGGGCGTCGGCGAGATCTTTCGTGGTCTTCTGAAGGCGGTCGGTGATGTCGTGCAGTTCGGCGATGAGCTGACGGCGATGCTCCTCGTCCTGGAGCCCGGAGATCGACGCGATGGTGGTGTGGATGGGGGCCACCTCGGCCCGCAGGTCCTGGCCCTTGTCGGTGAGGGTCACCGTCACCACACGCTCGTCGTCGCGGCCGCGTGTCCTGGTCACGAGTCCGGCCTGCTCGAGTCGCCGGACGAGGGGGGAGAGCGTGCCGGAGTCCAGGCGCATCACCGCCCCCAGCGACCCGATCGTCTGCTCGCCGTCGAGCCAGAGTGCGGCGAGCACCAGATACTGCGGATACGTCAGACCCCAGGGGGCGAGCAGCGTCCGGTATGCCTGCGTGGTGGCACGCGCGGCGGAGTACAGGGAGAAGCAGAGCATCTCATCGGTCATCGGCACCAAGATAGCATTGCACGTCATTCAATTGTGCACAACTCGTCGGGCGATACTCGGCCCGCGCCAGCACGCGCACCGATTCCCGGTGGAGTTCACCAGGGTGAGCCGATCGTGCGATCACTCGATCCCCGCATGCCCCCGCAGTACGCTTCTGACGACCGGAGGACGGAGAAGCGGATGACCGCGACGAGAAGACCGCCATGGCTGTTCAGCACGGTCGAGGGCTACCGCCGGGAGTGGGTGGTCCGTGACGTCGTCGCGGGTCTGTCCGCTGGTGCCGTCGTGATCCCGCAGGGCATGGCCTACGCGACGATCGCCAATCTTCCGGTGCAGGTCGGGCTCTACACGTGCATCCTGCCGATGCTGGTCTACGCGTTCCTCGGTGGAAGCCGCGCCATGAGTGTGTCGACGACCTCGACGATCGCGACCCTCACCGCGACGACCCTGGTGTCCGCGGGAGTCGCCGCGGGATCGGACGACGCGATCGGCTCTCTGACGATGCTCACGCTGCTCGTGGGAGTGATCCTGTTGATCGCCAGACTCTGTCGCCTCGGCTCGCTCGTGGAGAACATCAGCGGAGCCACTGTTCTCGGCTTGAAGATCGGTGTCGGCGCGACGGTCGCCGTCGGACAGCTGCCGAAGCTGCTGGGCGAGAGCTACAACTTCTCCGGTCATGGATTCCTCAAGTCGCTCGGTGCAGTGGCACAGGCCTTCGACAGCGTGAACTGGCCGACGGTCGCGCTGTCTGCCGGCTCGATCCTCGTGATCGTCGTGCTCAAGCGGTTCGCCCCGCGTGTGCCGGGCGCACTCGTCGTGGTGGTCGCCGGGATCCTCCTGGTCGCCCTCGCTGGTCTGGATCGCTACGGCGTCGACCTCATCGCCCCGGTGCCGAGCGGGCTCCCCGTTCCGGGTGTGCCCGACTTCTCGCAGACGGTCGTCCTCGTGCCCGGCGCCCTCGCTATCGCCGTGATGGCGTTCTTGGAGTCCGCGGCCGTCGCCCGCAGCCTGCGGGCGGCGAGCGAACCTCAGATCGACAGCGACCAGGAGCTGTTCGCGACCGGCGCGGCGAACACGGTCGGCGCATTCTTCGGCACGATGCCAGCCGCGGGAGGCTTCTCGCAGAGCGCGGTCAATCAGAGTGCGGGGGCGCGCTCCCAGGCGGCGACCCTGGTCACCGTGGTGCTCGCCGTGCTGGTCGCGCTCTTCCTGGGACCCGTTCTCAGTCTGCTCCCCGAGGCGACGCTGGCCGCGATGGTGTTCGTGGCCGTCGCCGGGCTCATCAACATCCCCGAGCTCGTGCGGTGGGCGCGGATCAGTCCGGTGGATTTCTGGATCGCGCTCGCGGTCGCGATCCTCGGGCTCACCGCCGGCCTTCTCCCGGCCGTGGCGGTCGGTGTGGTCGTGACCTTGATCCTGGTGCTCCGCGAGCTCAATGTGCCGAAAGTGACGGTCGACGCTCGCATCGGCGACGCTCTGGGGCTCCGTCTCGAACGGGGCCTCTACACGGCGAACGCGATGGCCAACGAGAAGCAGATCCTCGCCCTGGTCGAGGCTGAGGAGCAGCCGGTCCGCATGCTCGTCCTGGGTCTGAAGCAGCAGGAGGTGATGACGATCACCGTCCTTGACGCTCTGGAGAACCTCGACGGAGAGCTCGCTCAGCGCGGCACCGTGCTGCACATCGCCGCGCTTCCCGAGCGGGCAGCCGCTGTCGCTCGCCGCACACCCTGGTTCCTCGGACTGGAATCGCACGGTCGCGTGCACGCATCGGTGAGCGACGGCGTCGCGGCAGCGGCTCGGGAAGCCGGCAGACGGAGCTGAGGGAGAGATGCATGAGTGAGGATGCCGGGCTGAGCTGGCGATGGTCGCGGTTCGGTCTGGGTCTGCTGTTCGCCGCGCCGGCGATGCTCGTCGCCCCCTTCCATCCGACGCTCGGTGTCGCGCTCGGGATCGGCGTGATACCCGCCGCCGCCTTCGGTCTCCCCCCACGCAGGAGAGCCCGCGCCATCATCCCCGTCGTCGGCACGCTCAGCGCCCTCGGTCTGCTTCTCGGGGCGCTGCTGGCGGAGTGGCCCGTGGTCGCCGTGCTCGCCGTGCTCGGGCTCGCGATCGTCGCGAGTCTCAATGCCCCGCGAGGTCGGCTCGGGCAGTTGATCCTCGTTCTGGTGCTGCCGATGACCGGGATCGGGCTGAGCTTCTCCTGGTCCTCGGCCACAGGGGGATTCGCCGCCTGCATCGTCGCCGGCTCCGTGTACGCGTGGATGGTCTCCCTGCTCTTGCCCGAGCGTGAAGAGCGGGCGCGTGCCGCCAGTCCTGTACCTCGGGGGCGAGCCCTCCTGGTCTACGGGATCCTCCTCGGCATTGCTGCGGCGCTCGCCGCCACCATCGGCTTCGTTCTCGATCTCGAGCACGTGGGGTGGGCGACGGGCGCGGTGCTCCTCGTCATGCGTCCGGTCAGGGGGCAGCTGATCTCGCGCAGCATCGGGCGCGCGGCATCGGTGCTCGTCGGAGCGTTCGCGGCCGCGGGCCTGGCTGTCCTGGCTCCGGGAGGTCTCGTGACCGGGCTCGTGGTCGGGGCTGTCATCGGATCGACATGCGCCATCCAGGAGAGCCGGTGGTACGTCGTTCCCGGCTTCACCACGTTCCTCGCCCTGACCCTCATCATGTCCACCTCGCCGGAGCCTCCGGGGGCTCGATTCGCGGAACGCGCGGTGGAGACGCTTCTCGGGGTGGGGCTCGCTCTGCTGTTCGGTGCCGTGCTGCCCTCGGTGGTCGGCTTCATCCGGCTGCGAAGCTCGGTCGCCCGATGAGGGTTCTGGACGAAAGTTGCTTGATGTGCGCGCTCCCATGGTGGGATACTTCGAGGAGGGGAGGGCGTAGTATCTAACATTTCACCGGGGGCTCTTGATGGTCGAAGAACAGCCAGACGTCGATTCAGCGTGGATCCCTCCGCTTCCCGCAGGCCCCGGTGACATCCCCAGAGCCCGACTGCTGTCACGACTCTCCGCCGCGTTGGACGAGCCCTGGACACTCACCGTCCTGTCGGCCCCCGCGGGGTCGGGCAAGACACGGCTGCTCACCCAGTGGGCGCATTCGATTACCTCCTCGGACGACGATCGATCGCGTGTGGTGTGGCTCTCGCTCCAGCGCTGGCACCGGGACCTCGAGCCCCTGCAGTCTGCTCTTCGGAGCATCGAAGACCCCTCGCTGCGCGAGGCACTCGACCGCCTCACCGGGCCGTGGTCGACGGAGAGGGCGCGAGATCTGGCCCGGACCCTCCGCACCGCGGGCCGTCGGGTAGTCGTGATCATCGACGATGTGCACCTCATCGAGACCGGGTCACTCGCCGAGATGCTGTCGGCGTTCCTGAGCGCAGTGCCGGGTACCGCCCACGTCGTGGTCTCCGGACGCGGAACCCGGCGTCTGCCTCTTGCGCGTCGACGTATCGTCGGCATGGCACTGGAACTCGGAAGCCGTGACCTGGCATTCACACCGGCGGAGGTGCGAGCGTTCTTCCGCGCGAGGGGGATGCGCCTTTCGCAGGGCGAGATCACCACCGTGCTGTTGCGTACCGAGGGGTGGGCCACGGGACTCCGGCTGCTGGAGCTGGCGGCGCTGCATGATTCGTTCGCCACGGTCCTCCCGCTGCGCGGTGACTCTCCGACGGTGACCGACTACTTCGCCGAGGAGGTCTTCGCCGATCTCGACGAAAGCCTCAGTGAGTTCCTCGTTCTCACCTCGGTGCCCGAGTCGTTCACGCCGGCTCTAGCCTCGCAGTTGACAGCAGGAATGCCGGCCGAACCGCTGATCGAACAGCTCATGCGACTCAACGTGCTGATCAGTCGTAGCGGTCAAGAACCGGTCTGGTATCACTACCATCCGCTGTTGCGGGAGTTCCTCTATGCCCGCCTGAAGGACAGAGGAGAGGCGGCCGTCGAGGAGCTCGAGAGCGTGACGGCGGAGTGGTTCGCGGCCGAGCAGGAGCACGAGCGCGCCATGTTCCACGCCGCGCGGAGCGGCGACGACTGCTCGACCTCACGGATCCTCCGTCGCAGTGGGCTGCAGCTGATCCTCATGGGTTATGTGGCTGAGGTGGTCGCAGCGATCGCGCGTCTTCCTCGACCTGTGCTCGCGGAGCCTGCCATGCGGATGCTGACGGCGTCCGCCGAGCTCACACAGGGAGACGCGGCCCGCGCTGCGGCGCTGCTCGAGTCGGACTCGGACCTTGAGGCTTCCGTTGCGGTCCGTCAATGGCGAAAGGGCCTGGAGCTGCACACAGCCGTGCGTCGCGGGGGCCTCTCGGAAACGCTCGACCGGCTGGAGCCGGGTCTCTACGAGGTGTCGGGGGAGTCGCAGCTCGACACCTATGTATTCCTGCAGGCTGCCATGGCAGAGCTGTATACGGGGGCGTTGAACGATGCCGACCGGTTCGCCCGGCTCGCGGGGGACCACGCTCACGCCGCGGGCACTGCCGCGGCGGAGCTGCAGGCGGCCGCGATCCTGAACACCGCCGATCTCTTCCGAGGACGGATGCGAGAGGTGCTGCGTTCCGGCGCGCTGCTGGATGAGCGCTGGCGCGCGCTCGGCATGCCTGCGGACTCCTTCTACGAGGTCACGCGGGTGTGGCGGTACTGGGTGCCTTTCGAGCAGATGCTCGTCGGGGATGTGGATGAGACGCTGCGTACGGCGACCGGGATCATCGAGTCCGGAACGGAGCCGGCGATCGCACGGGGTCTGCGCGGCCTGATCGCCCTGCTGAACGTCGATGGCGCCATCGACGCGCACGCGGCGGCTCTCGCTCTCCTCGAGAACCTCGCACCGCGCGACGACATGCCGCTGCCTGTGCACTGGTATGCGATGACGAGCGCTTTCGCGATCCGCGCCTTCAACGCGCTCGGAGAGTACGCCCTCAGAGACCGCTTCATCCACGACGTCGGAGACGCTCTCGGCGAGGTCGGCGAGGTGGCCGTGCTCCGCGCGATCGCCGCGCTGCACGATCAGGCGTTCGAGCCGGCGCGGGCCGCTCTCGCTCCGGTGCTGGAAGGGGTGGCGCCGTGCCTTCTCCCTGCGTCGATGATCGACGCCTGGCTGGTCGCTGCCTGTATCGAAGTGCAGGCCGGCTGTCCCGATCAGGCGCAGGTGTCGCTGTCGTTCGCGCTCGCCCTGGCCGAACCGGAGGAGCACATCCGACGATTCGCCGACGCCGGGCCGGTCGTCGCGCGCCTTCTCGCCGCGCGCGCGACTCCGGGATCACGCGGTCGCTTCGCGGATCGCGTCCGCGAACGTCTCACCGCTGCAGGAGTGCTCGTCGAGGAGGAGCTCACCCGTCGCGAACGCATCGTGCTCGCGGCGTTGAGTCGCAACGCGACGCTCCGGGAGATCGCGGAGCAGGAGTTCATCTCCCCGAACACGGTCAAGACGCACGTGCGCAACATCTACCGCAAGCTGGGCGTCTCCGACCGGGACAGCGTGACGGCGGCTGCGCACGCTCTCGGGATCGAGTAGCGCACGCAGCCGCCGCGGGGAGAGCGACTCAGTCGCGTGCCATGGCTGCTGCCAGATGTGCTTCGAGGTCGAGGTAGGCGTCGTCGGCGATGTCGAACACGACCTTCGCGATCTCGCCCCCGGTGAAGTCGAAACCGTACCCGTACAGCGACGACACGGGATCGGCGCTGTCTCGACCGATCGTCAGGCCCTCGCCGCACAAGGAGAAGTGACCGAGCACCGTGCGGATCTGCTTCTCACCGACGACCTCGTCGTCGATGTAGAGCTTCACCGGCCCGATTCCCTCGCGGTACTCGCCCATGCGTTCCTTCGTGAACTCCACCCCGATGATGTGCTTCCCGGAGGTGGGAACGGGCGCGGACACCCGGTCCTCCGGGGGGATGCCGAGGAAGTTGTACACGTAGTGCACCTGCCCGTCCTTCACGACGAGGGCGTGACCGCCGAAGCGCGAGCCGTGCGCGAAGATGACTCCTTCGGTGTCGGGCGTGAACTCGACCTCGGCGGCGATCTTGTAGGAGACCCCGTGCACGTTCGCAGCCGACCGCTCCGGGACTTCGCTTGTACCGGGGTAGTAGATGAACTGCCCGGAGGGGGGCGCGGGCTGGTGGAACTCCATAGTCATGAAGGTCTCGAAGTCCTTCGCGTTTCCGATGATCTGCAGATCGTTCAGCGGCAGCACGTCGTTGGCCTTCGCCTCGGTCATCCAGAGCGCCTTGAGCTCCTCGAGCTTGTCCGGGTGCTCGGCGGCGAGGTTGTTCGCCTCGGCCCGGTCGGTGTCGGTGTGGTAGAGCTCCCACTCGTCGTTCTCGAAGTCGCCCTTGCCGCTGACCGGACCGTGCACCGTGACGGCCTTCCACCCTTCGTGCCAGATGCCGCGCTGGCCGAACATCTCGTAGTACTGGGTCTTCTTCTCGGTCGCCCCGTCGGGGGCGGCATCGAACGAGTACGCCATGGAGACTCCCGAGAGCGGGGTCTGCTCGACGCCGTTGTAGGTCTCGGGGAACGTCACGCCGCACGCCTCGAGGATCGTGGGCACGATGTCGGTCGAGTGGTGGTACTGATGGCGTACCTCTCCCCGTGACTTGATCCCGGCGGGCCAGTGAATCACCAGCGGGTCGCACACGCCGCCCTGATAGGTGTACCGCTTGAACATCTTGTATGGAGTCGAGAACGCCGCCGCCCACCCGGTGGGGTAGTGGTTGTAGGTCTCCGGCGAGCCGAGCTTGTCGACCATGCGGAGGTTCTCCGCCTCGTCGTCCGGGTATCCGCCGAAGATCTTGCCCTCGTTGACCGAGCCGTTGGGGCCGCCCTCGCCGGACGCCCCGTTGTCGGCGCAGTAGATGATGAGGGTGTTCTCCAGCTGCCCCGATTCCTCCAGGTAGTCGACGATGCGGCCGACCTGGGAGTCCGTGTATTCACTGAAACCCGCGTAGACCTCGGCCATCCGCGAGAACATGGCCCTCTCCTCGGCGTTCAGCGTGTCCCACGGGCGCACCTCGTCGCTCGGGGTGAACGTCCCCTCCGGCATGGGGTTCAGTGCGGTGAGGTCGGTGTCGGAGGGGAGGATTCCCTTCTCGATCATCTGGGCGAGCACCCATTCGCGATAGGCCTCGTAGCCGTCGTCGAACTGCCCCTTGTACTTGTCGATGTACTCCTGCGGGGCGTGGTGCGGAGCATGGTTCGCGCCGGGGCAGAACCACAGGTACCAGGGCTTCTCCGGCTCGGTCTGCTTGACGTCGCGGATCATCGTGAGGGCCTGGTCGGCGAGGTCCTTCGAGAGGTGGTACCCGTCTTCCGGCAGGTACGGCTGGTCGATGTAGTGGTTGTCCTCAGCCAACGAGGGGTACCAGTTGTTGGTCTCTCCGCCGATGAACCCGTAGAAGCGGTCATACCCCTGAGCGAGCGGCCAGTGCTTCTTCGACGCACCGGCAGTCCACTCGTCGATCGGCACATTGTGGTTCTTCCCCACCCAGAAGGTCGACCAGCCGGCGTCACGGAGCACGTGCGCCATGGTCGCGTTCGAATCGGGGATGTGGGAGTTGTAGCCGGGGAAGCCCGTCGAGGACTCGGAGATCGTCGCGAAGCCGTTGAGGTGGTGGTTGCGTCCGGTCAGGAACGTCGACCGGGTGGGGGAGCACAGCGCCGTCGTGTGCCACTGGGAGTAGGTGAGGCCGTTCTGAGCGAGACGGTCCATCGTCGGCATGTTGATCCGTCCGCCGTACGGCGACCACGCCGCCATGCCCGTGTCGTCGTACAGGACGACCAGCACGTTCGGAGCGCCGCTCGGCGGGGTCGGCGGTCGGAAGGCGTCCCAGTCAGGAACGGAATCGCGCACGTCGAGTTCGATCTTGCCTTGGAATTCGCGAGCCATCGTGGGTCTCCTTCATCTCGGTGGAACGATGCGGCTCCCCGGAAAGTGTCAAGGCGGGTG